>CAYMEF010000012.1:0-36060 GCA_964389625.1 uncultured Thermoplasmatales archaeon | reverse complement strand
CAGGCATAGGTGAGGGCAGCAACAAGCTCACTCCTTCAGGGGTGGGTAGTTGACTAGTTACGGAGTGCTTCCTCCACGACAGCCTTGCCTTTCCGCGTATCGTTGAGCATGAGCGCAAGGACGACCACCACGAGCATCATCAGTCCCGAGAAAACGAGCGCAATGAACCACTGGTCTGAAACAAGGATCTTGAGGTTCATCTGGAGCGTATTTAGAGGGGGCATCACCAGAATGAAGAACAGAGCCCCCGCCTGTCCGAGGAGCCAGATCATGCTTGCCGCAGTGCCGGCCCTCTCCTTTCCGGACGTTTCAAGGGAGATCTGGAGTGCGATCGGGGCAAGAGAGAGCAGAAGGAATCCGAGAATCACTCCCACCACTGTGTAAAACATCACTCCGGCTTTTAGGCTGAAGAGGAGCAGCAGTACTGCTACAAATACCGCGTTTATGAGAGTGATCTGTTTAAGCTTCGAATACTTGTCAGCCAGGAGCGGCACGATAACCATTCCGAATATTCCGCCTATCAGCATTCCTGCTCCAATGAGGCCTCCCTCAAGCGATGGAATCCCCCTTGAGTACAGTATGGCCTCTACCCACTGGATGAGGCCGCTGAATATTCCCACCCCGATGAAGAAGAGGACCATGAGTATCAGGATGTTCTTCATCCTCAGTAAGTGCTTGATCTGAAGACCCGCGCTCTCCTGAGCGAAACCGACCGGTGTTCCCACTCCAGGTGCTTCCTTCGCGAAGATCAGGAAGAATAAGACGGATACAGTTACTATTATAGATACGACCACTATGTTTGCCTGAAGGAGTGAAAAATTTGCGGTGGGGACCATCAGTGGAGCCAGTACCAGCGCTATCACCATTCCGAGGATCTGTCCCATCACTGCTATCCCGTTGGCCAGCGCCTGTTCTCCTTCAGGAAACCAGTTTCCTGCAAGCTTTGAAATCCCGTTGAAAACGAATGGCTGTGACAAGGCGGCGAGACTCTCGAAGATGAACAGGAGCTCAAAGCTCCCACCGCTCAAAAGCCTCATCCAGGAGAAAACAACCAAGATCAATCCTCCGATTGTAACTGTCTTCTTGAACCCCATCCGGTCCACCATCAATCCGGTAGGTATCGATACCGGGATGAAGACGAGGGGCCACACCCCAGACATGAGGCTCAAGGGTCCGTATCCAACATTGAAAATGCTCTCCATCTGTGGAGAGACAATTCCCGAAAAATTGAGCCAGACAATCTGGGTGGACATTGAGACGAGCATGAACCCAATTAAAACGAGCCATCTTCTTCCGCTGGGTCTGGTTTCACCAGACGACTCCTGCATAACTTGAGTATGAGGCCTAGGTTACTTATAGATTTCCAGAACTGTAATCAGATTTTAATTTGCTTAAGAAATTGAACCACCACTTAACAATAGTTCGTGAAAAGTGCACCTTGCTTACGGACTGCTCGATCTGAACGAATATCTGAGACGGGTCAGGGGAACTCCTCACAGGAATAGTTTTGGAATTGTCCTGTCGACATCTACCACCAACAGTTTCGGATCGCTGCCTTCCGCGAGCCACTTGAGCTCTTCAAGCTCCTTACCCGCGGTCATAGACTCGATACCAAAGGACTCTGAAAATTTCTCCGTTGGAAGGTCAAAGCTCAGGTAGTCCTTTTTCTCAACGCCAGGTGAATAGCTGATGGAGTAGCTCTTCAGTATGGAGTACCCACCGTTTCTAAGTACGAGGAATTTCAATGGCAGGCTGTATCTCTTGATGGTCCACAGTATCTGAAGCGAATACATGAAGGAGCCTTCACCGACGATCGCTAACACACGCTTATCCTTCATCGAAATGCCAGCAGCAGCCGGCGATCCCCAGCCAAGCTGTCCGCTCTTAGAGAAGAAATACTTACCGGGCGAATACCCCAGAACGTCCCTGAGTATAGTAGAAGAAGAAATTGCTTCATCCACGATCACGTGATCTGAGAAGACCTTCTTGACCTTGCTCATCACGTAAGTCACGCCCATCCTCTCCCTTTCGTTTGCGATTTTCGTTGTCGCCTGAAAATCGATTGGTCTGGAGAAGCTGCACTTCTTGTTTATCCTGCCTTCTAGCTCCTTCAGGAAATACTTCACATTCGCACGATAGAAGTCACCGAACTTCGGGTTTATGTTGAGACCGACAAATACTACCTTTTTCCCTTCTAGGAGAGGAGACGGGAGATACGGGTAGAGAATGGCATCTCCACCAACGAAAATCACAAGGTCATTCTGGAGCAATTTGAGATTTATCAGCGTAGATCCGGGAAGCAGGTTCCCTCCGAACATCCTGTGTGCAGAGTTGTATGGAGACCGGTGCGCGAGTGGTTCCCCATAGACGGGGCAACCAAGTTTCTCTGCAACCCTTTCGGCCTCACCGAAAGCATTGAACAAATCTATCTCCCAGCCAAAAACCAGTGCCGGATTCTCGGATTGGTTTATGAGTCCCGATACGACATCAACTGCCTCGTCGTTCTGCAGGTCGTAGCTCACCCTGATCGCTTCGGTGCTCATCTTCTGGGTTTCTTCGTCCATCAGGTTCATCGGGATTGAGATGAAGACTGGGCCGATTGGAGGAGTAAGAGCTTCCGTCGTCGCCCTCCTAACTACCGACGGTATCTCTGAGGCGCTCTTCAGCTCGTACTTGAACTTCACGTTGTTCCCGATGAACCCCAAAAGGTCTCCAGAAAGGAGCGGTTCCATAGACATGTGGCGAAGATCCTGCTGCCCCGCGGTTATCACCACAGGGGAGTAGTTCATCTTTGCCGAATATATGTAAGACATCGAGTTACCGAGTCCAAGAATGGTGTGAAGATTCACGATGTGCGGGGAGAAAGTGAACTGCGAGAGTCCATCCGCCATACCCACAGAGAGGCCATCGAAGAGCGTGAGTATGTAGTCATTCACTCCTTTGAGCGACGTGAGCTCCGTGGTACCAGGGTTACCAAAGACGGGAAGTAGATCCAGGGCCTTCAGGGTGTCTGCAAACAGTTCATGGCCCTTCAAAGTTCCACCCTGTATAGCGGGTCGATTCCCTGCGCATATCTGAGGACGTTCGAAATAGTTTCTGTCAGGAACCTCTGCTGGCTCTCCGCAGTCACTCCGGCTATGTGGGGTGAACAGATTACGTTTTCCAGTCCGAAGAGTTCAGAATTCAGATCTGGCGGCTCCCTGTCATATACATCTATTCCAGCCTTTATACCCTTCTTCTTTACCGCATTTATCAGCGCCTTTTCGTCAACGATCTCTCCCCTCGAAGTGTTTATGAATATTGCACCGTCCTTCATCCTTGAAAACGCTTCGTCGTTGAACAGGCCTCTGGTAGCGCTCGTCAGCGGCATGTGAAGCGAAATTATGTCGGAATTTGCCAATAGGTCTTCGACGGAGACGAAGTTCAGTCCCAACCTTTCCTCCTCCGAGGGGGCGAGTCTCTTCACATCATAATACAGGATTGATGGACCGAAGGGAAGGAGCCTCTGTGCTAGCTGGACTCCGATCATACCCATCCCGAGTATACCCACGTTCTTTCCTTCGAGGTCTCTCGAACCAGTGAGAATAGGCCAGCTCTTCCTCTCCTTCAGTTCCGCGTTCAGGAACACCATGTCCTTGAGGAACACGAGAATGAACGCCATAACGTGCTCTGCAACGCTCTGTTTGTTTGCAATCGGGATGTTGCAGATGGTGATCCCCTTCTCCTTGACGTACGAGAGATCGACGTTGTCAATACCAGTGCTTGCTATCTGTACGTATTTCAGGTTCGGGAATTTCTTCAACTCCTCTCTTCCTAGTCTGGTGAACGTTGTAGCAACGAGGACGTCGGCGTCGTTCTTTTCGAAGTTCATGTCGTTAACGATCTCCATCTCTGGCAGTATCTGGTTTATCGTTTCCCTCACAGAGGAAGAAGGTATGAATTCCGGGAGAATGGTTAAAAACTTCATCATCAAATATTGATTTTGTTGTACAAATTCTTTGCCCTATTGGTTTGCCTTTTCCCGGATAATCGGCAGAATTGAAATCGGAAAAAGAAAACTGAGATATATTGCAAAGGGCTGTAGATGCATGGTATCTGGACCGTATGCCTTGTGGGGAGAGAGTGGCTCTGAATACCACATGAACTCGACACTTCAGGGGTTCATAAGAAACAGAGTTGGATTGAAAGACGACAGGATAGTCTGGTTCGGATACGCCGACGTCGGTGACCTCAGCAAGTCAGAGGAGCTGAGTAAGATACTCACTCCGTTCGTCTCACCTGAGAACATATCTATGGAACCAGAGGACAGGATCAGACACTCCATCGGAAGAGGCGGAGCAGACTTTATCCCATTGATTGAAAAGAGGCCTTTCAGGGTGGTGGATGCTGTCGTATATCCCACCGAAGATGAAGTCGGGCGTTTATTGAAGGGGAGAAACTGTCAACTGGAGATAATCCCCTTTGGAGGCGGAACTTCAGTAACAGGAGGTGTATCTCCATCCGGTAATAGAACGTATGCAGTGAGCGTCGATCTCGGAAAGCTGGACTCTGTTTCTGTTGATGCAAACGACCTGATACTGGAGGCTGGAACCGGTGCAAAGGGGCCCTCAATCGAAAGAGCACTGGCCAAGCACGGGCTCACGCTTGGCAATTTTCCAGAATCGTTCCAGTATTCCACCCTCGGGGGCTGGGTTGCAACAAATGCAGCCGGTCAAGAATCGAACAGGTATGGAAAGATAAAGGACATGGTGATGGGCGTAAGGATGGAAACTCCAACGGGCACATACCAGGACAGGATAGTCCCGGGAGAGTCTGCGTTCTTCAAGCTGTCAGACCTGGCGGTGGGGAGCGAGGGTGCCTTTGGCATAGTCACAAGAGCATGGCTAAAGGTACATCCGATACCAAGAAAACTCTACTACAACTCTTACATCTTCGATTCGTTCAATGAAGGTCTGGAATCGCTCAGAAAAAAGATGACTGGAGGCAAGATACCAATTATCTCTCGCCTCTCCGATGAGGACGAGACAGGGCTTTCACTGATGGGGATAGAGGACAGTGTTCTCAACAACATCTTCAAGCGATATGTCAATTTCAGAGTCCACAACGGACAGGGTTCGATACTGATAACGATCAGCGACAGAATAGAGGAGGTGAAGTTTGAAGGAGGAATTGGTCTTGGTTCACTGCCCGCCAGGTTCTGGTACAGGGAAAGGTACTCGAGACCGATGATGTACAATGAGCTCCTGAAGCGGGGAATTGTCGCTGAAACTATTGAAACATCGGCCACATGGAACCGGCTCAGTGCCCTGCACCTCTCAACAAAGAAGATATTCGAGGATACCACGAAAGAACTGGGTGTGAAGGGTATGATACTCTGCCACTCCTCTCACCAGTATCTCTCCGGCTCAGCTCTCTATTTCACATTCATGTTCTATTCGAACGAGAATCGTGCCTTCTACCTCGACAAGATCCGTAGTGCAATTATGGACAACATAATTGTTTCGGGTGGTTCGATATCCCATCATCACGGCATCGGCACCATCCAGACAAGGTATCTCAAAGACTACAAAGGTAACCTGTATGACGTCATCCAGAAGACAAAATCTCAATTCGATCCGGACAACACGATGGTACCCGGTATTCTGAGGACTCGATGATCTGCGGTATGGAATAACATTTAATTTCCGGTACATTCTAAGGTTGTGCGAATCTTATTCATAGTGAATCCTTCGGCCGGAAAAGGAAGCGCTGGTGTTGAATGGCCAACTATCGAAAGAGAGATAGGGTCACGTTTCAGCGATTACGAGTACTCGATAACGGAGAGACCGGGACACGCGACAGAAATCGCAAGGGATGGTCTGAAAAGGGGGCTCGATGTCATCGTCTCTTGTGGTGGAGATGGCACTCTCAATGAAGTTATCAATGGTGTCGCTGGCTCGGACGTTAGGGTCGGCCTTGTACCACTTGGAACAGGTTCCGACTTCGGAAAGACGATCGGTATCAGAACTGTCGAAGATTCACTGAATGCAATAGCTGGCGGATTCTCCGAGGTGATAGATATTGGGAGCGTGAGATTCGATGAATCGGGCCTATCCAGAAACTTCGTCAACATCCTCGAGATAGGGTTCGGCGCTGAGGTCATGAAGTATGTCAATTCTCACAGCAATGGGGGAAGAAATTCCTTCACCAGAGGAGTTTTTTCCGTATTGATGAAGTTGAAAAAATTCAAGGTGACAGCTCGGTCGGACCGATCTGTTGATTACGAGACCATCGAAGTTATTGTGGCGAACGGGAGGTATTTTGGAGGAGGGATGTTGGCATCTCCAGACTCATCCATAAGTGATGGTTTACTCGACGTCCATGTCCTCAAACCAGTCTCGAAGCTAACGACGATACTGAGATTGAAGACGCTGATGAATGGGACGTACATAGGAAAGAATTACTCGTTTGAGAACAGAGTCAAAACGATCAGTTTCGAGGGGAACGGGAACTTGGTCGAAATGGACGGAGAGGTGGTTGGGACGACCCCGATTAGCATCGAGGTTGCACAGAAGGGCCTTAACTTCCTAGTCCCTTCTGCAGATCAGTAGTTCTCAGAGAATATCTTCTTCAGGTCATCTTCCCCTGCGAGGACGGGATTGAACGCCAGTTCGCTGTCCCTGAGTGAAAGTTCGACGAGCTGGTTCAGCTTGGACGAATACTCCACTTCGTTTATGCCAAGGTCCCGGACGTGACGTGGCTGTCCTACGCTGACGAATAGCTCTTCTATCTTGTTGACCAGGGACTTGACATCACTCAATCCGAGAATCTTGCAAACTCTCAGATATTTTTCGAGAGTCTCAGGATTCTGAGAATTGAAAAGAATTGAAGGTATCAGGAATAGGCCAACTGAAGTGCCGTGGGTCACGTGGAAGGTGGCTCCGAAGCTGTGGCCCAGTGCATGCGCAGATGCAGTCCCGCTGTTCGAAAAAGCAATACCTGCCATGGTTGCAGCGATGTGCATAAGGTCCTTCGCCTGTTCTTCGTTCGATATCGCACTTTCCAGGTTGGAGAAAATGGTCTCGATCGCTCTCTCTGCAAGAGAGTCGGTCAGCACGTTAGATGTGTTTGAAGCAATAGCTTCAAACGAATGGACAAGAGCGTCTATTCCCGTTGGCACGATAATCTTTTTGTCGATGGGAGTGAGGGACGGGTCCAGAATCACAATTTCAGGGACGAGATCGTAGTTCCCCATAGCCAGCTTCCCATCAGCGTCTGAAAGCACAACTCCAAAAGAAACGTCACTCCCCGTTCCGGATGTAGTAGGTATGGCAATCAGTCTAGTCTTGAGGTTCAGGTTTTCGAAAGGGCTAATGCTTCCGAGGTCAGTATCCGGGTTTGATATCACTATTGCAATCGCCTTCGAGAAATCGATGACGCTTCCGCCGCCGATTGCGATGACCGCATCATATTCGCTTCTAATGAGCCTAAACTTTGCCGAGTGGATTTGTTTTATTGAGGGTTCAGGCAACACATCAGTGAAGAATTCGCTCTCTATTCCCTCCAGTGACTTCTTGATTCTATCTCCCAACTTGTCCAAGATATTCCGATCTGTAACGACAAGGACCTGTCTTATTTTTTCCTTGGTTAGAATCTCTCCCAAGCTGTCAACTATGTCTCTCTGGAAGTACAGTGTCCTTGGAAACCTAAAGTAGCTCATTGGTCTCCGACGTATTTTGTTGGAATGGTCTGAGCAGTCTTTACCATTGCTATGGCTGCAGACGCATATCTAAGCAGAAGGGCAATGTTGCCCTTCACCTTCATCTGTCCAGTGAGCATGGCCTGGGTTGGATTTATCTTGCCTCCGATTATCTTCTTCCAGTTTGCGTAGGTTGCCGTCAATTCAAATGGTGCAGTCCTCGCTGGATCCGCAACCATTTCAGAACCTTCGCATTTACCGTCGTGAAGACTGAGGATGAAAGAATCGTAGGGGATGCTTCCCTTCAATTCACCAAGTTCGGTCATCCTGAACTTGATCGGGTCCTTCCAACCCTTACCGGTCTTGTTATAGTCCGGGGATTCACAGAGACGTTTGCAGTATTCCTTTACCCATTCCTCTGACGGGAACAAAAGAGATTCAGGCATGAATAATCATAATTTTGTCGTTAATAAATCCACTCCATACAATCAAGGGGTAATGAGTTAGGGCGTGTGAAGCAAGGCAGAAGAATTGATCGATTGCAGAATGGGAAGTGAGGCCAGTCATAGGTTCGGCAACTTGGTCCAAAGCGATTCCGTTTCATGAAGGCGTGGCTGTGTGCGGGGTGAAGAGCCCGTTATTGGAGTCTCAATCTCAACAATCCAAACGACTATCGAGATCAACAGATTGCGTCAAAGAGTCAAATCGGCTGGCCATTGCAACTGTAACTAAACATCCCTGATAAGGTATTATTCAAAGAATGTACTTCATCCCCAGTGGAACGTCTTTATTTTGAAAGTTCTGCAGGAACAATTTCCTACAAGAGGAGGAGGGGAGAGAAAACCCTGTTACTCGTTCATGGCTTTACAGCATCCTCAAATATCTGGGACGGGGTCGTGGGATATCTGGACAATGTCTTCGACGTCATTAGCGTCGATCTGTTCGGACACGGGAGGTCCGGCACACCAGTCATCAAGTCCACCGAGCTGGGCCTCAATAATTTGATGGAGGTACAGACAGAGTCCATCTTGGAACTACTCCACAACCTGGGTGTAAAGAGCTACTATGTAGTGGGAAGTTCGTACGGAGGGCTGATTGCCGTCAGTCTCGCCCTTTCATCCCTGGAGCCTGAGCGCATGGTAATGATAGATTCCGCCGGAATCACACCCAAAACAGACAAGAAATTCATAAGTAATTTTAGGGCCCTACTCTACGGGAGTTCCGGGAGGTCTTTTGCGTTTCCAAAGGATGAGGTCTTCAAGGTTGTGAGCAACGATGGAACATACATCGCCAGGAGAATACTGGAGAGCATCAAGGTACCCGCACTCGTAATATGGGGTGAAGACGACATCATATTCGACAAGAAGTGGGGCAGGATGCTAGCGAATGCACTACCGGTATCCGAATTCCGGATGGTGGAAGGGGCAGATCACACTCCATTCGCCGCCCATCCCAAGAAAGTGGCAGATATGATCAACGATTTCTTGCTTCGCGAGTCCTAATGACCTAGCACTGCTTAAGACACAATCACTCTTTTCACTTTGTGTCTTGGATTGCTTTGAGTCTCCTCTCAATCTCTTCCACGTATTCTTTCCCCTGATCGGCTCTTGTATAGTAGTACCCGAGCCTTCTCTTGAGAACGTCCTCAACAGTAATAGCGCACTCGTTTGTAAATGCCGACTCAATTGGATCCTTTCCTTCTCTTGAATAGAGTATCTTTGGAAGATCCGACACGTCGAGTTTCCTGTCCAACATCTTCCCAATCTGCTTTGAGATTTTTCTGGAGGCCGCCCTGTAGTTTGTAATCTTCACTCCCATTATAGAGATCATTTTTCTGGTAATATCCACATGGAAATCTCTGGTCACTCTCCCCGGGTTGTCTCCCCCACCATAGAGCGGTCTTATACCAGAATAGCTGCCTACTAAGTCCTCCTCTCCCAGCGATGGATAAATTTTCCTCACAGAGTTAAGGATGTAGTCCCTCTCCTCATCGCTCATTCCTGAATCGCCAGGCGAATCGATGAACTCATCCGTCGTTCCAACAATTACGACCTCTCCCTTGGGTATAACAAACATCTGTCTCCCGTCAAGATGAGATCTGAAGGCTATCGCATCTTCGCGCTCAAACTTGTCTTTCCTAAATATCAGGTGGGAGCCTTTGGACAACCTGAGGTTGCCTATCAGTGACGACGTGTAGTTCCCGTAGGCGATATTGACCCAGGGCCCAGCTGCATTTACAACGATCCTGCTTCTTACTTTGAAGGTACCATTACCGAACCCTTCTTTGAGAAAAGTTTCTACTCCGTCATCTTTGTCTCTGAAACTGGTCGCTTCGAGGTAGTTGATGGCGGTGGCTCCCTTCATAACAGCTGAAACTATGTTGTGGACAACGAGAAGAGCGTCATCAGTAGCGGCATCTTCGTAAGTGAATCTCCCCACGTACCCTCTGTAGGAGTACCCATCTGTGCGGAAGCGCGGAAAACTCAGTTTGCCACCCAGCAGGTTGTAAAGGAACAGGCCGACGTAGAGAGATGACTTGCTCCAAGACCCATCGTCCACCAGAATGTCGAACCTCACCCTCTTAACGAAGTCCAGGTGGTTAAGGAGGTAGTTCCTCTCCTTCAGCAATTCCCTAGTCAGAAGCACGTGACCCTGTGCAAGGTAGCGGAGCCCGCCATGGATCAGCTTTGACGAGTTGCTGCTCGTACCTGATGCAAAATCCCCCTTTTCGACCAGCAGGACGCTTACACCATTTGAACTCAGTATACTAGCAATGCCAGCCCCAACAATCCCTCCTCCAACTATCAGTACATCGAACTCCTTCCCGTCCAGTTTTTCGAGGTCACGCAGTCTTGTAAAGTAAGAGAACTCCATCGGGCTATCCAGTTCTTAAAAAGATAATAATGTATTCTTAGTCGGAGAAAACCGAAAGATACGACGATACTCCTTGGTTAATCAAAATTATTAAATTCAGACCGAGAAAGTTTAGTCAGCAAAAATACAAAAAATTATTATATTGTAAGTTACCGAAACCTACCCAAATCCTATAATTTACTGCTATTCTTTTTAACTCAAAGTTTATTTCTTGTAGGTGACCTATTTTGGCTAAACTGACTTATTCTGACTTCTTCACAGACACTAAGAAGAATGTACTAGCGGTCTCTGTTTTCATACTGCTGTTCCTTCTTATTAGTCCGGTATTTCCGGGAGTGAAGTGGTTCAGGCTGGGAGACTTTACACTGTATACGGTAAACTTCTACCACACGATAATGATCCCTCTTGCATTCGTGCTCATACTAGTAGCAACGAGCATGTTCTCCACCGTTAACTGGATAAAGAGGGCAATTAATCTCACTACATACCCAATACTGCTTTTCTCCGTCCTAGGGTTAGTCCTGTTCTATCCGCCTTCGATGGCGACTGCTGACGAAGTAATGCAGGCAATAAGAGATGTAATTATGGTGGTGGACGCTATAGGGCTCATTATACTCTTATTGGTATTCCCATTCAGGGCGAGGACACAGTTCAAATCTATCTATGGCGGTTACTCGCTCATGCTCTTGGCCACAGTTTCAGCAACGATTGCAGCCATCTTTGGAATGGTGCTAGAATATGGAAACCTCTATGGTTTCGCTGCAATAGGGCCGTTCAACTCTTATGTAAATTCCATAGGCGGGCTTAGCACTTTTCTAGGGAATGCATGGACTCTGCACAGCCACCAGATGTTGCCCGCAGTCATGGGCGGCATTGTTGGTCTGACAGCCGTTGTCCTGGGATACAACAAATTGTCGAAGGGTCTAAGAAGCGTGGTCAACGTCGGACTCCTGGTTTCCACTCTAGGCGTGATTAGTATGACTGCCATGTACTTCATTGCGGCCGTGGGGACCTGGGTCATCCCTGCTATTTTCACTTCCGGTGCGGGTGGAGTTAACGGACTTGCACTCGACGACAGTCAGACTGGATTGGTCGGGATTGGAGCAATAATTGCTCTGATAGGACTTGTCAAAGCGGTAGATGTCGCCAAGGGTAGAAGGCTAGTGCAGTTGAGCTCCTTGGGGACTTGGATTGCAGCCATGGCGGCCATGGTGGGGGTAGGGTACGTAATTGAGTTCAATGAGGTTTTCTACGGGTTTGGCGACCCTACACAGGGCGCAGGAGCACTATACGATCAGGCATACACTGATGGACATCTGATGTACGCTTTCTTCTTCCTGGTAGTCGTCGCAGGGATCCTGGTTGCATCGTATTACGTGAACAGGGGCGATAACGTCTATTTCAAGGCCTCTGGATATTTCGCCATAGGAGGGATGGTGTTGGGGTTTGAGGGGCTACTGGTGTACATAATGACTCTGAACTGGGTCACTGAGGCTATCGGAATAGTTCTGCTCTTCATATCGCTCGCTCTCGCAACGCTGCCCATGGCTAGGACTTCCGAACCCATAAAGTCTCTCGCTGATACGAAGACAGGCTCCGAGAGAACGCTACCACACGGGAAATTTTAGACCATTAATATTTTTTACTACATTGTTTTCTTTCCTCTTTCTTTTATTCTCTTCTCCATCTTAACTTGAAATTGTAATGAACGCCAGTTTATCACTTGACTCAAACAATCTACGTGACTTTACATCAATAAGGAATGATTTTATGGAAAATGCTTAATTTTACAGGGTCTCCATTGTATGGACTAGTGGGTACACAATGATTCTCTGATTGGGATTCCATTATTCCCATTATTTACAATGTTGATATAGAGGTCATAATTCATACATTTATTAGTGTAGGTACAGCTGAGAATCTTGCAGAGATGCTTGCGGTGGGCCTTGAATTTACAGTTTTGAAAAGCTACAGTGCAGGCTCCACGCTGTCTGCACTCAACGTTGATGAAAGGATATGTTTCCTGTCGATGGTGAATGAAGTCATGAAGCACAGGGGGCAATGGTTTGTCCCTTGGTGATTATCTCCTTCTGTTCATCAGGAATAGACTTTCAGATCTCTATTCAAAGTAATATATTGAAAGATAGATGAAGAGAGATTACGCATCTGTAATATATCCTCAAACGGGATCACAGGATTTCTGGAACATCATGGACCGGTTCACCGATTGGGAGATAAGGGACATAATGGATCTGGTAAGGGATAGAATTCTGGATCTCTGTTATGATTTCACCCATGTGTTCTTTGATGCATAAAACAAGTTCACATTCATGGAGGATAATGGCGTGGCTAAGAAGGGACACACCAAGAAGCAAAGATACGATCTCAACCAGATCTCTTGCTACATAGCGGCAAATTCCAATTACATCCCACTGTATGGCGAATCCTATCACGGGAATGTGCATGATGCGAGGACATTTGAGAATATCATAGGGAACATACCAGAAAACGCCACTCTCATATTCGTTCGTGGTTACAACTCAAAGGACAATATTGACCTCAAATACCACAGAAGGTATATCGGTGCACTGAAGCTCTCAGATCACAGAGACATCATGGAGCTTCTGGTTGAGAAGGATTCCCATATTGAACTTGTCAGGAATGTTTACCGGAGGTATCACAGAATAATCCCGTATCATTTCAGTTCATTGGAGGGGAAAAGGAAGAAAGAGTTCATGAAACGCGTGGAGAAGGTAATGGTAAGGGCGAAGAAGCTCCCGTATTCCGGGGATCCGTATTCAATGGAGAGGGCAAGGATTTGCCTTGAATCCGAGAAGCTCAATGAAACCATACTTCTCCCTTCACTGAAGATAAACCTTGGGAGGATGGATTACCGCATGTCCATGATGTTTGTCAACAGTGTATTCTTTCCCATCATGGACATGAATTCTGAAGGCATCATTGAACTTTACAGGAAGAGGGACAGGGTGGAGCACTTTTCAGAGCAGTCAACACCACGGGTATCGCCTTTCCTGTGTACCACTGGACGCTTTAAAAAATAAAGGTGTACATGTTCTTCTCACTAATGGCATATATGTTCCTTGCATTGATTTACAACGCTGTGCATGCCGACAACGAAGAAGTATCACTCATATCCACAGTAGATTACCTCAATGACATAAACATCGATTATGCAATTAGGGGAAAGAGTGTCATGTCAAGACTGGAATTCAAGTCTGACGTGGCAGAGCTCATGGGAAAAACAATGAAGCTGGAAAATATGATAAGGGACTAGTGCACCCACGCAACAGTTCCAGGAAAAGACCAGAAAATTGCAGTCCACAATAAACAGAAATCAAATAGATGTAGAGTCACGTTGTTCATGACCTTTAATTGGAATAATTTCACGCCATAGAACAACAACCATTAAAAGTAAGGAGAAAAAATAAAATTAAAAATAATTGATATAAGCTTGCTTCCTTATTCTCTTGCGAGGTCAAGCAGTGCTACAGCTATGACGAACCCGACTCCCATGAGCAAGGCATAAAGTATTCCGTAGTTGTATATTTCCCCTGAGGAGTTCAAAGGTGTTATAGCAGTCAGTACTAACCCTGTTATGGTTATAATGACCCCTATTATGCCACCAACTATATATCCAGTTTTCAACTTTCTCACCTCGCTCCGGATTTAATCCTCCCTAAGGTACTGAGTTCCTTTATCGATGATTTCCGCTATTTCGTCCGACTTTATTCCCGAGTATACTGCTATTATATAGAAGATTATTGCCACAATTACGACTGCAACGTCGTCGTATGGGAAGGCGATGATATTCCTTCCGCCTAGACCAGAATCTCCTATATACGACATTATGGTAAGAACTATCACATATACAGGTACCCACCATCCTCCCTTTATAGACTTTCTGTCAAATGTGTTCGGTATCGCATGTGCTGCTTTCAGGACTAGAAATAGAACCAACCCGCTGAATATGGCAATCGCAAGGTAACCATCCAGTGGCCACCCGCTCCAGAAGACTATTAGACTAGCCCCTATAAATGCTAGAGGTGCCCAGATAATTGAACCGGGTAATCTGAATGGTCTCTTAAGATCTGGTGCGTATTTTCTGAACACTCTAAGAGCCGGACCTCCCCCGATGTAGGTGAAGACAGTTGCTGAAGATATGAAGCCTACGAGTAAATACCAGCTCGGGAAAGGTGCAAGGAATATTATACCTACGACCAGAGAGGCAATCAAAGCTAAAGTTGGAATTCTGGTCTTTTCGTGGACTTTTATAAAGCTCTTAGGTAAGAATCCCATAGTTCCTATTCCATACAACGTTCTTTGAGAAGTTCCCAGATATACATTCAGAGTCCCGCTTGGTGATATGTAAGCGTCAGCAAACAGGGTGTAAGTTACGAACACGAGACCCGCCGCCAGAGCTAAGTTGGCAAAAGGAGCCGAATGCAAAGCACTGACCGCTGAGTTAATGAACACTCCGCTTGAAGTTAACTGTAATCCGGCCCAGTTTCCAGGTGTCAGCCCAAGGTGTGCCCAGTTGATTCCCCCTACAAATGCAGCCTGAAGCCCCGCGTAGAGGAACATTCCTATTACAACAGAACCAACTGTTGCTATTGGAACGGACTTTTGTGGATTCTTTGCCTCTCCTCCATAATCTAGAGCCTGTCTGAAGCCCAGATACGAAAACACTATTCCAGAGACCGCTACCGCTTGAAGGACTGGCCCAAAGCCAAAGGGCATGAAGCCGTTTGAACCGTGGTAGGATATTGAGAAATTTGCTCCGTGAAATCCTACTGCAAATAAGGCTAGGACCGTACCTACTGGGACAATAAGTTTCCACCAGGTCATTCCAGTGTTAACTTTTCCCATAAGGCGAATTCCAAACCAGTTCAGGAAGAAGAAGCCGATCATCAACAAGGCTGCCAGGAATAATCCTAGTACAGAGAGTATACCACTTGGAGTTGTAAGAGTTGTATAGTAGCTGCTGGCATATCCTATAACTGCTAGTGCCTCTATCGATGGCACTGATACTGCTGACAGGAAGTAAGCCCAACCAAAAAAGTAGCCGGCTAGGGTACCGTGTGAGTACTGACCGTATCTGACAATAGCGCCTGACCTTGGTAACATTCCACCAAGTTCGGCATAGTTAAGTGCTACGAAGATGACTATAATACCTCCAATGATCCATGAAAGAATTGCAGCGGGTCCTGCAATTGAGGCCGCGCCGTAAGAGGCATATAACCAACCAGATCCTATTATTCCGCCAAGGCTCAGATACAGCAGATCTACGGTACTCAGCTTCCGTCGAAGCTTTGAATCAGATTTTTCCGCTGTTGCTTCTATGGTTCCGCGCAATGGAGTTGCTGTCCCCATGGATAGACGCGATGAGAGTAATGTTATTTAAATATTCACATGATTTGTAGCAGGTCTGTCTCCTGTGCTCGACCTTGTTGTATTACCTGGTATGGTAACAGAGGAACATGAATACAACCTGTACATTATATCAACAAGATGATTGAAATCCTTGCAGATACACCGATGGGCCAGGAGATCACAGATCGCCTTGTTGATGATAAAAGGAAGCTCAGGGAGGAGAATGAGCGCCTCAAGAGGGAGACCTATGAATAAAAGAAGAGAAATCCATCCACCGTAGGAGTGAAGGAAGACAAGGCCTGTGAGATCAGGCAGGGGATCCGAAGCGTATGATAGGCTATTCTCCATATTCTACACGCAGAAACTGAGGAAGATTAGTTCCATAAGATATGTACCTGGACTCATTACTAGAAAGGGGACTCATCCCGGATGATGTGCACACACAACTGACCCGTTACGATATATCTTTGTCAAAAAGGAATGTTTTGAAGAGTCCAAAGTTACAACAGATAGCTCCTAAACCAGTTGATTCACGAACAGCCTTGCAACAGTTCTATCGGAGTAGAGATGCTCGGGTACCTTTTTGAAACCTTCACGTTGCAGGATGCGAAGAATTCAATAGCGTTATTACTCAGCTGTAAAGTCATATTGAATATTCCATTATTGTTAAAGGGGATGCCGTTACCACCACTAAAATTCTCGTCTAGGCTACCAGTTTGGTTGTAAAACACTTCCTTTGTAGGTCAATTAGGAGCACATATACCTACACAAGTCGAAGTTGCCTTCACTGAAAACGGGTGCCTGGTGCCTATTCCCACCCACTTCCAGTTGTCACATATGTTACTGAATATACTTGCCGAAGTATAACAGTTGGTCCTTCAGCATTCCTATTTCTGGATAAATACAGGCTTAGCTTCGACACGACCATGATCGCCACTTTTGCAAGAGTGACCATTACGATTCTTTTCATTTTGCGAGTTAAATATCACTCCTTCACCGATCCATGACTAAATTGCTACAGTTAGGTCTAAAACAATCCTGGTAAATTCCTTGAAAACGAAGAATCTTTCAGAATCATCAATTAGCCCTGCTGGATGCCCGAACCATGAAGATACAAGGCTGAAAGAGTAATTTTGGTTCCTACTAGGATCAGCCTGCATAGATTGAATCTCGGGCGCGTAGGACTCCAGCCGTTGAGACAGCAGATCCGCAAGAACTCAACATCAGCAGGAACTTTGTCTCCTCCCGAGTAGATTATCAGATCAGAATTCACTGCTAGCACATACTCTCAACAGAGCAGGCTCTAGAAATTTTCGCTCTCTGACACTTCAGTATAGAAATTTCATTTTCTGTGAATTTTCTTCGTTTCGAGACTCTGTACTCTTTCCCTCAGCTTATCAAGATCCTCTTTCACTGCTTTGAAGTCCTGGGGCACTGGTGGACTCTTTACTTCCAGTGCTATTCTAATGCTCCTCTTGACTGTTGGAAATGGCTCTCTTTCGAGATAGGGGGAGATGGTTGAAATCAACTGAGGATCTCCGGTGCCCTTCAATCCGTTCACCGCGCTCTCCCTCACCGAAAAGTAATCGTCTTCAAGTCCCTTCACAAGAATCTCCGAAACCGATCTATCCTTCCAGTAGAATTTAGAAATCGCAGAAAGGGCTGCAGACCTTGTTTGCCAATCGTAGCCTTTTTTAAAATACTTCCTCACAGCCTCCAGGGTAGAGAGGTCCGCCAATTCTCCCAGTGCCGACAGCGATGCTACTCGTATTGCATCATCGTGTGAGGGGGTCTCCAGTCCCCTCAGAAGGAGTCCCTTCGAATCCTCTTTTCCGATCTTCTGGGCACTGGATATCAGGTTTGCCCTTAGTCTGTACCCGTGCTCTGAGTTGAACATCTCAGTAAGCTTTGAAAGCATCTTGCCTTCGTTCAGGTTTGCAACTGTCTTTGCCACTTCCCTCCTTGCGAGATAGTCCTTGTCGTCCAACATCTTCGACACAGCGTCGATAGCCCTCTTTCCACCTATTCTGGAAACAGAATCGGCGATCTTTCCCTTAACGTACCAGAACTTTTCCGAATCAAACGACTCGACAAGAAACGGGATCTCCGGAACTCCAAACTTCTTGAGTTCAGTGGCTGCCCGAGCCCTCTCTATTACGCTCTCCCCATTCCTCAGCATATATCTGGAAGATTCCTTTGATCTCTCGTGGACAATGGTGCTGAGCACATTACTCTCAGGATCTAGGGAAAAACCCCTGAAATCTTTCCTGTCAAATTCCAGTTGTGTCTCTTTGTTCTCAACGTTCAGACTGAGCTCTTCCTTCCTCCCATCGAAGTAGACTCTTGCAGGCACTCTTAGATTGAATACCTTGCCTTTCTGGGTGATTTTGACCTGTACCTTTCCCCGAGAAGTTACCTCTTCCACTCTGAATTCTGGGTGTCCAGGCTCCTCTAGGAATTGGTTGTACATAGTCTCCAATGAAAATCCTGACACGTTAGACATAGCTCTTCTGAAATCGTACGTCGATACTCCGCTCATCCTGTTACTTTCGAGATACTCTTTTATGCCGTTCCAGAAGACCTTGTCTCCGAGGTAATAGTTCAGGTACCTCAGGAAAAGCGATGCCTTTTGGTAGAGGTGCCTATCAAACAGTTCCTCAGGTTCCTTGTACTTCCTTTCCACTATCGGTCTACCGTAATCTTCCGAAAACTCCCTGATGTATGCATCCCTGGTGTTCTCAACATCGACCAGGAATTCGTCCTTTCCCTTGAGCCTCTCTGCATAGATTAGTGAGATGTAAGTGGCGAACCCTTCGTTCAACCATGCCTGAGACCAGTCCCTGCAGGTAACGTAATCGCCGAACCACTGGTGAGCAAGTTCGTGGCAGACGAGAGAATCCGATTGGTAGTCTAGGTGTGCAATCTCGTCGTGCAGCGTCCTGTTAGTCAGAGTCGTTGCACTGATGTTCTCCATTCCACCCATCACGAAATCCGAAACGCACGTCTGGTCGTACTTGGAGTATGGGTACTTCACCCCAGTCTTCTGACTTATGAATTCCATCATGTCCGGCGTGTTTTTGAAAGCACGCTCGGCCAATCCCTCGAACCTGGGGAGGTAGTAGGAGGTTATCGGGATCCCCTGCCATTCCTGCTTTATTGATTTGAACTTTCCAGCGACAACACTAGCAAGATATGCTGGAAACTTGAAGTCTTCCTTGAATATGAATGTTGAAAAATCACCCTCGATCCTGTCAACTAGTCTGCCGTTGCTTATTACCGTGTAGTCCTTCGGGACGGTCACTCGAATCTCGTACGAACTCCTAGTGTTCGGATAATCGAAGCACGGGAACCAGGCGTGATTGTCAGTGCTCTCTCCGTGTGTCCAGAACTGCATTCCCTCTTCGTCATCCACGAAGTAGCCTCCTCTCTTCGGGTACGATTTGTAAGTTATTGTGAGTATGTAGTCAGAGAATGCCTTGAAGTCTCCATAAACGACAATGCCATCCGAAAAGGTGTCGAACTCTGCTGGTACGCCCCTGATAGACACGTTGTAAATCTCCATGTCCGTAGCATCTATGTTAACGTGGTCCTGGGCAAGACCGTTCATCTTGATGTCCAGTTCCACCTTTCCCTCCACTGCCCTCTCTTCGAAATCTATTTTTATGTCTATGACGGTTCTCTTCAGGCTGAACTGCTTCTCTCTCTCCAGTTTTGTTTCATAACCAGTAAGTGCAAATGGTTTGAACTCCTGATCAATCATGCCTCTGTATGCTTACATCTACTATAGCGTTTCTCTCGTTTCCAGGCTGAAAAATAGCGGTCCGGCCAGGTAGTTAGAATCCCGATCCTTTGATCAGATTTATGATTGCGTCGATCACAATGTTTGAATCATTCGGAAGTGGGACCCTGCTGTATCCTATCCCCTCCCTCTCGGCGTCATTCTTCAGTTTGTAGTCCAGGTCGTAAAGCACCTCGAGGTGTTCGTAAATGAAGCCTATGGGGACTACCTGTATGTTGCCAAATCCATTCTGTTTAGCATATGAGATCGAATATTCCTGGTAGGGCGTTAGCCAGTTTGGATGGAATGGGCCTTGGCTGTGGTAAAAGTTGATGAACTTCCTGCCGTCTGCTATCCTGCTGGATAGCTTCAGAACTGACTCTGAATAAGGGTCATAACCCTCCAGTGGTATGCTGTGCGCAGAGAACGCAAGAATCGAGTCACTCGTCTCTCTGATATTTTTCCTGTAGAAATCTATCATTCCTGGGACGAAGCCTATGTCCGTTATCCTGACGGTCTTCTTTCCCTCCAGTTGCGACTCGAGAGGTCCAAAATAGCCGTCGAATATGAACTTCGAATAGACCGGGAAGAGGGGGACTTCAAACACAACATCTTCTTTCACAAGGCGGGACGCATCGTTCAACGACGGCCTGTAGTGCTTGGAGAGCAGGTAGACCTGATATCCTTCCCGTTCGAGCTTCGAGGCGACTTTGTCTCTTATGCTCTTCACGATCTTCGTGGACGGAGTTTCTCCTCCAACTGTATCGAGTTTGAACAAGTTCTCCCTTATTAACGATTCCGGGGGGTCTCTACCGTGGAGAATATCTCTCAGGTATTCGCCCATCTCCCCCCTCCTCTCAGGGAAACCGTAGTATGTCAGAACTACTGCCTTATCTTTCATATCCGTGAACCTCCTCCGTCACAAGCGCCAATTTTTTCCAGTCTGTCCAAGGCTGCACTCCGTGTCCGAGGTTGAAGATGTGTCCCTTGAAATTCCTTCCCTCTGCCATTATTCGTTTGGTCTCCAGTTTCAGGTATTCATCGCTTGCACCCAGCAGATAAGGATCCAGGTTCCCCTGGACAACGCTTCCAGGTGCAATCCTGCCAAATTCTATCAGATCTGTTCTCCAGTCCAGTGAGTAGACATCTGGGTCCAGCTTCACAATCTCGCCGTATAGGTGTGAGGCTCCTTCCGCGAAGAACACAACAGGTTTTCCAAACTTCTTGATACTCTTCACGAAGTAACTCTCATTCTCAGCGAGATGGTTTAGGTAGTATGTTGTGGACACTCCTCCTAACCAGCTGTCGAAAATCTGTATCATATCTGCGCCAGCTTCTATCTGGAGTTTAGCGAACTGGATTATCGCCTCCGTGAGCCCCGAGATGATGTCGCTCTGATCCTTGACAATCGCTTCCTTCGTTCTACGATATCCGTCCTTGCCTCCATCGTATAGGTACGACAGGGTAGTGAAAGGCCCGCCAACCACGCCAATTATCGTCTTGTCTGCGTAGTCCTTTGACGTTCTCTTCAGACCTTCCGCAAGTGGGGCGTAATAATCGAAACCAGGACCATCCGTTTCTTTCAAAGCGATTCCACCCTCGTACGATGGGTCGTAACCAATTCTAGTGAAGGGAAGCAATATGTCCGTGAAGACTACTAGCGCGTCGACGTGGAAGTAGCTGAGAGGAAGAGCAGAAACTTTCGCAATCGTGTCTGGATCCTTCATAACATTCATGAAGGACCTCCCTGCCTTCAAGGATTCATACCCCGGGAGGTATCTGCCTGCTTGCCTCATGAACCAGACCGCATTGTCTTGAGTGAGCCCTTTGGCAATCTCTAGAACTTTCTTAGCCCGTATCACCATTTCTTAAACTCTTGGAAGTATAAATCGTTTTGAAATCTGTTAGAAATAAGAGGATTATCTTGGTTTGCCTACCAACTGGCGATCATAACAGATGCTGAAACGTTCATTCCGTAAATGCCAATGGCCACGATCAGGTGTACCCAGGCAAGTAGATTGTTTCCGGTTGAAATCGTTACGAACCCGAGAACGCCCTGTACCACTATTAGAAGAACTACGCCCACGAGCATGAACCTAACAGTTCTGAACCTCGAAGGGGCTCTTATCAGAAGCAGTACCGCAAGTATCGTCAATAGCAGCAGTATTACCCCGAATGCCATATGTAGATCTGCGGGTATATAGCCGAAGGTTAGAAGACCGCCGAGTGCCATCTGAATGAAGATTGCTACCCCTGTAATCCTTACCAGCAGGGATGCGGTCCTTACCTTGTTGGGATTGTCAACTATCGGTGCATGCGCATTTTCAGCAGACATCTGTTCCACCATCCCAGGACTTCTCAAGTTCCGAAGCTGCCCGCGGCGTCGTATCGAGTTAGGACTCGGTAGTGGCTGAAAGTTGTTTTTCCGCAACAGTCTTAACAGAATCCGGTACTCCTCCCATATCCAAAGTCCACTCGACTTCAACCAAGGCAGTCGTACCACTTTTTTTGGTCTCTATAACGATGCTCCGTCCTACATACGGCTAACTTAACCTATAAATTCTGGACTTCGATATTTTGCCGGCTGATTTACGTTCTGCTTAAATATAATTCATTACTGCAGAAGTAGTGAACTTGCGTCCTATTGACTATGACTCAAAACCCATTCTCATTTTCTGGGAGACCACCAAGGCATGCGACTTGGCATGCAAGCACTGCAGGGCATCCGCACTGGTTGAGGGACTCCCGGACGAAATGAATACCGAGGAATCTGTAGCATTTGTTGAACAGATCAGGGAATTTGGTCCCCCTTACCCTGTGCTGATACTCACGGGAGGAGACATAATGAAGAAGAGAGGATTGGAACAGATACTGAAGACTGCCAAGGAGCTGGGCATACCAGCATCAATGTCTCCCAGCGCCACCCCTCTTCTCGACGACAAAGCGTTCGGCATGATGAAAAGGTATGGCATTAAGTCGCTCTCCCTCAGTCTCGATGGAGCTTCATCGAACACTCACGACTGGCTGAGAGGCTACATAGGCACGTTCGACAAGACGGTGGAACTAGCGAAAAGAATAGTCTCGGAGGGTTTCACGCTCCAGATCAATACGACCGTGTTCAAGAGGAACGTCCACGAACTACCCCAACTCCTTAAGGTTCTACTGGATACTCGGGTGAGGACCTGGGAGGTGTTCTCCCTCATCAAGACAGGACGTGGAATAGACAGGGAAGACCTCGATTCCAGCGAATACGAAGACGTGTTCAACTATCTCGAGTTTGCGTCCAGATTCGGCATCTCCATTAGGACTGTCGAGGCACCATTCTTCAGGAGGATTCTGCTGGAAAGGGAGAAAGATCAATACCAGGGCGGGTCCCTCTATAAGAAGCTAGTTGAAGACACCCTTTCCCTTCTCGGGCAACCCGGAGAGCGGCCGAAGGGTCACACCAGCCAAACGCGTGACGGAAAGGGGATCATATTCGTTGCGCAAAATGGCGATGTTAACCCGTCGGGGTTCCTTCCGATCAAGCTGGGGAACGTCAAAGATAGGACGATCGTAGACATCTATAGGAACAACGAAACGCTGGTGAAACTTAGGGACGCCAGTAACTTCAAGGGCAGGTGCGGTTACTGCGAGTATTCCGAAATTTGCGGGGGTTCGAGATCAAGAGCGTACAGTTATTTCGGGGACATTTTTCAGGAAGACCCCAGGTGCATCTACATTCCGGCAAACGTGAAAGCTTTGAATAGCACTTAGGCGTTTAAGTCAGTATGTCCGATCTACTGTTCGAGGCGGTTCTTTTTGTACACATCATCAGTGCCGTATTCCTTGTTGGATCATCCATATTCGTCTGGGTCATCGTGTGGCCAGCTAGCAGCGTCTCCATGCCAGACGAGAAGCAGCGGACGAGGTTCATGTCGGTGATGGGAAAGAGGTATGCACTCTGGACAAACATAGTGATAATCCTCCTCACTCTCACAGGCATCTTGTTGGTCTACCTCTACAGGCCAGCCTACATCACGAACTTCTCGTATGCAATAACGCAGACGTGGGGTTACGTTCTGACGGTCAAGATTGTTGCCGTGCTGCTAATGTATTTAATCCTGTATGGAAACAACCTGTGGCACGGAAAAAGGTTCCCAAAACTTGCGGAGGAAGGAAAGTTTGATGAGTTGAAGAGGCTCAGAAAGGTGTCTCACCTCCTTTCATTCATAACCGTAGGTCTGATGGTCATTATTGTCCTTATAGCACAGATCCTGGCGGGGGTGTTCTTCTGACCAAAAGCCAGGAACTCTTTGAGAGGGCTTCGACTATATTTCCAAAGGGGGTCAACAGTCCCGTAAGATTCTATCCACCGTACCCGTTGTTCATAAAGAGAGGAAAGGGGTCGAGAATCTGGGACGAGGACGGGAAGGAATACATCGACTTCCTGCTGGCATATGGCCCCCTAATACTCGGTCATGCGGCAGAAAAGGTGGTAACAAGGATCAAAGAGACTGCTGAACACGGCTCGCTGTTTGGCGCACCAACGGAACTGGAAGTACGATTTGGCGAGATCTTGAAAAGGTCGGCAGAGATCGATATGTTAAGGGTCGTCAATTCTGGTACCGAAGCAACTATGCACGCGGTTAGGCTTGCGATGCATCACACAAAGAGAAAGAAGGTATTGAAGATCGAAGGAGGGTATCACGGTACGCACCCCTTCAACTTCCATTCAGAAGTGGTTGAGTCAGTGGAATTCAACTCTCCGAACAAGATCAGAGAAAAACTCTCTACCAGGGAGTTCGCATGCCTGATAATGGAACCAGTTATGGGTAACGTTGGTGTCATAAATCCGGAGGAGGGTTATCTGGAGAGCGCAAAGGAGATATCAGAGGATACCGGGACGCTGCTGATTTTGGACGAAGTGATAACCGGCTACAGGACTGGTTTCTACCCCTTCTACAGGTCAAAGAAGGTCGAGCCAGATCTGGCAACATTCGCAAAGATCATAGGCGGAGGTCTCCCGCTTGCGGCCTACGGAGGTAGGGAGGATATCATGAGGGAAGTGAGGCCGTCGGGCGACTTTCCGCAGGCGGGAACTTTCTCCGGTAATCCCATATCCGTTGCGGCAGGGCTGGAGACACTCAAGATCCTGGAGGGAGAAGACTATTCGCACCTTGGAGCGATGACCGAATTGGCCGCGAGGCTGTTGAGAGAGTCGGGACTAACGGTGAATTCTGAGACAGGAATGCTGTCAATTTTCTTCACTGAAGAAAAAGTGACTAAAGCGTTGGACGTCACGAGGTCTCGCAAGGAATTATACTCAAGGTTGTTTGAAGGCGCGCTCAGGGCGGGCATCTTTCTTGCTCCGTCATTCGACGAAACGATTTTCATCAGTTTTGCGCACAGCGAAAAGGAAGTGAGAAAGTCGTTCCAGTTCCTTTCGGAGGAAGCGATCAAGTTATGGAAGGCGCACTCAGGATAGCAACAAGGGGATCCAGGCTCGCACTTAAGCAGTACTGGATAATCTCAAATGTCCTGGAAGTCCACGGTATTGGAACAAGACCAGTAGTGGTCGAATCGCACGGCGAGGAGGATCGCAAGACCGCACTTTACGAAATGAAGGAGCAGGGGATATTTGTAAAGAGGCTGAACGACAGGATACTAGAGGGTGAAGTGGACTTGGCGGTGCACTCCGCGAAAGACATTCCAAACGAGATGGACCCGAAACTGACGATTGCTTATTTCTCCGAAAGAGCTGATCCCAGAGACTTCTTCATTGCCAGGGATGATTTTCAATCCTTCTCAGGAACTGTAGGTTCTAGCTCAATAAGAAGAAAGGTGTTCCTGAGCCTTAGCAACAAGAGACTCCAGTTCGTAAACACTAGGGGCAATGTGGATACGCGGATCAGGAAGTGGGAGGATGGAGAGGTGGGGGGCCTCGTCATTGCGAAGGCCGCGCTTGATCGTTTGGGGCTCCGACCACCGGGACAGGCACTGAGCGAGGAGCTCTGTCCACCTGACCCAAATCAAGGGTTCATAGCAATAGTCTGCGAGCGGGGGAGCCAAATCGAAGGTGCACTGAGGAAGATACAGGGAGAAGAAGCACTGTGGGAGGCATCAAGGGAGAGGGAACTGGTCAGAAAACTCGAGCTGGGATGCAACATCGCAGCGAGCATAAGGGGAATTCACTCAGAAAAGAAGATACACTTCTCCTTTGCCAACGAGGATAGAAGATTTGACCTCACTTTTCCAGGAGAGGTAAGTGGTTCCGACATCAGAAAGATGAGGGATATAGTTGGAACCTGAGGTGGCTTATGTCGGAGCTCCACTTGACGGGGAAGTGGAGGGAGTGCTTCAGGTACCAATATTGAGAATAATGTTCAACGATCTATCTAATATTCGCATTCTGGACGGACCTATTGTTTTCACTTCAAAGAGGGGGATCGCTTCGCTCAGGGTCTCCAACGTTTCAATAGAGAGCCCCAGGATCTACTGCATCGGTGAGCGCACTTCGGAATTCCTGAAGAGGGTCTATTCCCTTGACTGCGCGGTTCCTGACATCCAAAGCACCGACGGACTAGCAGAGCTGCTCATTGGTAAAGAGGACTACGTCACAGTGGTCGGCAGCGACAAGGTCTCGAAAAATTTTCTTGAGAGACTGAAATCGAGCGGGGTCGAGATGAAGCTGATTACTGCATACAGTATTGAGGGAAACGAGAACATTGATTATGACACGCTTAGGAACGTAAGGAGAATCCTGTTCGGTTCTTCAAAGTCGTTCGAGATTCTCCACAAGAATGCAGAGAGAGTGCTGTCGGGGAAAGAGCTGTACGCAATCGGAAGGCCGACCTCAGAAACAATGCTCCACCTTGGCTACAAGCCAGTGGAGACATTCGAGTCGCCCAACATCGAAAGAATATTGACAGGGATGCTCACGAAAAGGTAATTATATCGCCTGCGTTTCAGAACGAGGTGCAATGAATTGGAGAAGGGAGGTATATTCCTAATCAAGGTCACGTATGGAGACTTGGGTTCCCTTTATTTCTCAACTATAAAGGACTTCCAGCTCGATGAAGTCTATGAATACATCAGGAAGAACGAAAGGATACAGGAGGCACTGGTACTTTGGACGTGCAACAGGTTCGAGATATATTTCTATCCGGGGGACAGAGAGACAGTAGAGTTCCTGGAAGACTTCATTAAAAGCAAGTCTATGAGGCACAGTGTCGCCCACGGGTTGGACGCGATCAAGCACCTCTTCCTGGTCTCAGCAGGACTGGATTCCATGGTAATAGGCGAGAGCGAGATTCTTGCGCAGGTCCGTGAGGCGTGGGAATATTCAAAGCAGCGGGGTTTCTCCGGTCCCAGCCTGAATGCGGTACTCAAGAAGACCCTAGAAGTCGGAAGAAAGGTGAGGAGAGAGAATGGCAACGGGTTCCGGATAAAGAGCGTTGCGGGCGAGGCTCTGGAAGAGATAAAGATACAACCTGGACAGAGAGTCCTAGTCATAGGAGCCGGCGACCTTGGGACTCAGATATCTAGTTTCCTCTCAAGGAAGGGAGTACCGTTCGCGATCAGCAACAGATCCGCAGAAAAGGCTAGGGAGATATCGAAGGCGTTTGGGGCCCCTATCGAACCGTTTGACAAGAAGAGGTGGAAGAACTACGACGTCGTGATAACGGCAACGAAGTCCTCGGAATTCATACTCGAACGAGGAGACGTGGTGAGATCAAAGATCAAGACGGTCCTAGACCTCGGAGTCCCCCCCAATGTGGAGAGGGAATTGCCAAATGGAGTAAGACTGATCAACATGGAACTCCTCTCAAAGTCCATCAAGGGAAGAGAAGATAGGACCAACGATTACACTACCAAGAGCCTGAAAATGATCAACGAGGAATTCGAGAGGTTCTCAAAGAAGATAATGAACGTGGATAAGGAAGAGCTGCTCAAGAAGATATTCGATTACTCCAACAAGGTCATAGACGAAGAGATGAAACACTTTGAGAGGAAGCCTTACAGCAGGGAAAGCAAGGCACAGGTCAGAAAGGGCCTCGAGTCTACCAGGAACAAACTCCTGGGTTTCGTAGTCAATGGTATAAAGAACGCGAAAGACATAAGATCGTCTGAAACCGTAACTAATATGGAGATGATTTTGAACGAGAACTTTTCCAGATATGAGACTAAGAAGGTTAAGAAAGTCAACTAGCGTCAGGGACATTTTTTCTGAATCACATATAAGGAACAACGGGCTGATAATGCCAATGTTCGTGGATGAAAACCTGTCCAGACCAGAGGAGATAAGGAACATGCCCGATGTCTATCGCTTCCCCCTGAAGGACCTGGTGAGCAAGGCAAAGGAGTATCAGGAGTTAGGTATGAAATCCGTGATCCTCTTCGGTGTCCCGAAGCTCAAGGATAGTACGGGCTCTTCCTCGTATGACAGGGATGGGATAGTTCAGAGGGCAGTCAGGGAAATAAAGGGGGAAACGGACCTCACAGTATTCACAGACCTATGTCTCTGCGAATACACGGATCACGGACACTGCGGGCTCATAAAGGAGAAGAAGATAGACAACGACTCCACTCTGGAAGTCTACGGTAAGATCGCAAGGAGTTATGCAGAAGCCGGAGCAGACGGTGTCGCCCCATCCGGGATGATGGACGGACAGGTGAAGAA
Organism: uncultured Thermoplasmatales archaeon; assembly: GCA_964389625.1. Taxonomy (GTDB): domain Archaea; phylum Thermoplasmatota; class Thermoplasmata; order Thermoplasmatales. Next base: position 7,677 of record CAYMEF010000012.1, on the reverse strand, counting down.
GATCAGGAGCGAACTCGATGAATCTGGTTTCGGGGACACGATCATTATGGCTTACAGCGCGAAATTTGCAAGCGTTATGTATTCTCCTTTTAGAGATGCAGTGTTCTCGGCTCCTTCTTTCGGCGACAGGAGAACCTATCAGATGAATTATATGAATTCGAGGGAGGCAGTACGTGAAATGGAACTGGATATAGAGGAAGGGGCCGACGTGATAATGGTTAAGCCCGCACTCTTTTACCTGGACATATTAAGGGAAGCACGCAACAGATTCCTTCTCCCGATAGCGGCATACAATGTCAGCGCAGAATACTCTATGATAAGGTCAGCTGCAAAGAACGGGATCGTAGACCTCGACAGGACGATAGACGAGTCAATGAGTTCGATATTCAGAGCCGGTGCAGACGTAGTGATAAGCTACTTCACGGAGTACATCTTCAAGCGGCAGAAAAATTAGTTGCGTTCATAGCTCACATTTATTTATATATCAACAATATCTCAACGAATAATGAGGACGGTCATCTGGAATATTGATTTCAAGTGTAACCTTCTCTGTAAGGGGTGCAATGCATTTGAGGGGAACATTCTATTTCCGAAGGACAAGATAGAAGACTTTGTCGATGAAATGAAGTACAACAAGGTCAAGATCGTCTCTGTAACCGGTGGAGAACCAACGCTCCACCCAGACCTCCCGAAGATCCTCAGGACGCTCAAGGAGCACGGTTTCAGGACACACATCGCGACGAACGGTACCAACAAGTACGTTCTGAGCAAGATATATCCGTACCTGGACGCGGCTACCATCAGCCTCGACAGTCACATTCCAGAACTTCACAACGAGTACAGGGGGAGGAAGATATTCGATATAGTTGTCGAGAGCATGAAATACCTGAAACCTCGTGTGAAGGTGCTGACATCAAACATACTGGTGACGGACTTCAATTATGACAAGATGGGTGAGTATGCGACCTTTGTAAACAACGAGATAGGCGTACCAGCCTCAATGTGCTTCCCGGACAACTCATCCTATTACTACGAAAAGGTCCCGGTACAGAACGAGCAGATAAAGGAGGCATTCAATTTCGCCTTCCAGAACTACAAACAGTATAAGTTCGGCAACACACGGACGTACTACAGGGAGGCGATGGACTGGATTGACAAGAAAGAAGTTCAGAGGTGCCGTGCGGGAGAAGAGGTTTTCTACGCAGACTACACCGGGTCAGTCTATCCGTGCTTCTACAAGACTACTAAGAAACTGAACACGAACAGGCTATGGGAGGACTACACAAATACGTGCAACGACTGTTTCATCCAGTGCTTCAGGGAACCCTCAGAGAAGAACCTGCTTGAGCAGGTAAAACTGGTGAGTAGGATATATCTTTATAATAAGAGAAATATCGGTCACACGACGTTTAATGCGAATAGCCCTATGCAGCGACACATACCACCCGATAGCTGACGGTGTAGCCAATCACCTGGTAGATTACAAGGCAGAGCTGGAGAAAAGGGGCCATTCCGTTAGGGTCTACACTGTTTTTTCTAACAACGATGGCGTTTTTGGTCTCCCGTCCTACCGTTTTCCCCTTTACAAGGAGTACAAGGTAGCGATTCCCGTGTGGGAGATGTACAGGGATCTCGGAAGGTTCAACCCTGATGTTATTCACATCCACACTCCTTTCACGCTCGGAACCATGGGATACAGGTATGCGAGGGACAGAAACATACCAACTGTGGGAACATACCACACGGATTTCGTCAACATGGACAACACCATCCACATTCCTTTCATAAAGAGCATCCTTAACATAGGGTTCGCTTACAATATGCACCTCTATTCTAAGCTTGACCTGGTAGTCTCTCCGTCAAAACTCGTGGCAGATCACCTCGAGAGATTCGGGAACGTTTCCGAGATCGTCCCTGTAGGGATAGACCTCAGCAAGTTTTCCTACAACGAAACGAAGGAGGACTATTATCTTTTCATAGGTAGATTGACCAGGGACAAGGGAGTGATGGAGCTTCTGGAGGCCGCCTCAAAATTGCCAAAGAAGAGGTTCAAGATAGCTGGAACCGGACCACTAAAGGAAGTGGTCACGAGCTACTCCAAGATGTACAGTAATATAGAGTATCTCGGTTTCGTGTCAAACGAAGAGAGGGTGGTTCTGCTGAAGAATGCAAGGGTGCTCGTCTCGCCCTCAAGGGCAGAAACCTTTGGAGTGGTTTTCATAGAGGCTATGGCATCCGGAACTCCTGTCATTGGATCTGCCGAAACGAGAGAGATCGGAATACTGAGGGAAAACTACAATGGATGGTTCGTAAGGTACGGAGATTCCGATGCGCTGGCAGAAAAGATTACTGAGCTGAATGGACAAGACCTTAGGGCATATTCCCAGAACGCTCGAAGCTCTAGTACCGAATACTCGATTCAGTCGACTGCGGAGAGGCTCGAAAAAATCTACGGTGAACTAATTGAACTTAAGGGCAGGAAGTAGGTTCCTCGGTGTTGCCGTTTCGGCAATAACTCTCCTCGTTTTTGTTTTCATTTATGGCTTCAACAACTTGATCAAGACGTTTTCCACCCTCCCGAATGCCTTCTACCTCTTCTTTCTTGTAGCCCTCGGCCTGCACATAGCTTCTTTCCTCTTCTGGGCTCTCAGAATAAAGCTTCTGTCTCGCACAAACGGTCACAAACTTTCGTTCGGTAAGGCTTTCATCACTGTAATCACCTCTCTCTTTGCTGCATCGATAACTCCCGGTTACGTGGGCGGAGAACCGGTTCGGATAAAGAAACTTACTGACTATGGGCAACCAATGGGAACTGCAACTGCAATCGCGCTGGGAGAGAGAGGGTTCGACTCGATATTCTTCGTTGGTGTTTTTGGATTCATAATACTAACTGGCCTAGAGATTCTCTCAGGGCAGATGAGGATATACGCCACCATAGGGACGGTAGTTCTCGCACTGTTCCTGGTTTTCCTGATACTGTCGATGGGAGCCAATACGTTCCTGAAACGCGCTACTGGCTGGCTCGAAAGGGTAATCAAGAGGTTCCAGAGGAAGGGAAAGAACTACGAGCAGTCCCTTCCAAGGATTGCTGAACACGTGGAGACGTACGTCTCATCGACGAAAGAGATATTCCTGAAACATCCCGTCTCGCTTGTCGCGGGTATCGGCGTGACTGCATTGCTATGGACTTCAGACTTCCTGGTCCCGTTTGCCCTTCTCCTGGGTTTCGGAGTCATGCCAAACCTCCTTTATATCATTCTGATCCAGGTGATCCTCGTCCTGATCTCTCTGATACCCGTGACCCCCGGGTCTTCTGGTATCATGGAGATCCTGATGATAGCGACCTTTTCCGTATTCCTGCCTCACGCTAGACTGGTGGCCTTCGTGATACTCTGGAGGTTCATAACGTTCTATTTCAACCTGATCATTGGCTCTCTAACACTCCACAAGATCATAACAAAATAAATAATTGAGTCCTGATTTACGTACGATTTGATTGAATGAAAGTCAGAGACTACGGAGGTTCGCATTCCACGCTCCCAAATTGTACCTTGTAATGCCTCTGATAGTACTGCTGATACCCCTCTTTTATTTTTCGTCTTACAACCTAAAATTCACACTGATATACTCTCTATCAATCACTAGCCTGATCGTCTGGGACATTATATCCCCGAGGCTGTTAAAGTTTCGTTTTCCTCTTCCCAGGGTTCTGTTCCTTAACCTAGTGAGCCTGTACTTCGCAATCGTATTCTATTTCATAGTCATAGCACTCCACTTCCTCAAGCCCTCTCTTGCGCTGCTCGTATCCATTTCCACCATCCCTTTCCTACGCACTATGGTCTACTTCGCATTCATCAACAGGAATGTAGTACTGATACACACGATTGCCATCTCCTTCTCCCTCTTTTTTTCACTGTACATTGCGATATTCGATCCTGCCCACTCTTACTACATCCTACCCCTGATCGTTTCTTCGATCGTATACGCGCTCGCTTCCCACCTCTTCATTCGGCTCTCTGTTTCAAAGTTCGTGAAGGAGTTCAGCACAGACCCGATAAAGCTCCTGAGGGAGCTAGTAAATACTGTGACTACTGACATCTCCTACAACGTCATACTGAAGAACTTTTTTGAGGACATCTACACAACTCTCGCACCCCGCGAGGTGGCGTTCGTCAGGATGAAGGCCGAGGGAACGAACTTTACAATGGTGTTTCCGTACGTCCATCCGGGCCCGCTCGGAGATCTTGGGAGTTCCAACATAACGGCGAGATTGCAGAGGAATCACAGCGACCAGAAGCTACTTGTGTTTCACACGACCACGACTCACGACGACAACTGTGCTGGGGACACCGAAATGGCGAAGATATCCAAGGTGCTCAACGAAAAGGGAAAGGAGTTCAAGTACTGCTACGAACCGTACTTTGGAAAATACCTCTCATTTTTACCCCTGGGGGAGGGGGGCATATTCTTCCTTTCGCCCGACGATCCGAGATTCGACGACGTCAAGCTGACGGAGGGCAGGAAGGTTGTGAGGAAGGCAAGATCCCTCGGCCTGAAGTGGGCGGTAACCGTTGACCTCCACAACAACAATATGGACGAACCAAGGGAGATGGAGGATGTATCATACCTGCTGGGTGAGGTAGAACTTGCGGTGAAGGGAAGGAAGAACAAGAGACCCCTTCTCGCCGCACAGAGCACGTCCACCCCTGACGCCAAGGACATAGGACCGGGAGGCATTTCCTTCGTGTCAGTGAGCGCAGGTTCCAGGAGGGTGGCAATAGCCCTGTTCGATGGAAACAACATGGAGCTTGAACTTAGGCAGGAGGTGGAGAACGCACTACCGGGGTATGACAAGATACTCGTTTGCACAACAGACAATCACGTCGTCAATACCGACGGACTGAGCGTAAACCCGGTAGGGAGATTCTCCGACCATGGGCAGATAGTTAAAATAGTGAAGCAGCTGGAATCCGAAACTGCAGTGCAGAAGGAGGTAAGCATGGAGTACGCAAAGAGGGACATATACCTGAAGGTGGCCGGAGAGAATCAGTGGGCCAAGTTCAACTCAGTGTTAAAGAGTTCCGCGAATAGAGCTAAGGTGCTGAGCGCAGCTTCCATAATTTTTTCGATCGCTCTTTCTCTAATAATATTCAAGATAATAAACATCTGAGTGTCGCCAAACATCTTTTATAAATCCTCACTATAGGTGGCGCAGTGGGAAGCTTAATAATTGCAGAGAAGTCTAATGTCGCACTAAGGATTGCGACCGCGCTCAGCGATGGGAAGATCAGTAGGGTCAAGGTTGGTTCTTCGACCGTACTCAAATTCAAGAAGGGGGAAAACGAGTATTCCGTCCTCTCTCTCAGAGGGCACATAATCGAGCTCGATTATCCCAAGGAGTATAGCAGCTGGAAGATTGACAACCTGAAGCAGCTCGTCAATGCAACTCCGATAGAGAATGTTAAGGTCAAGGGACTGGACTACTCCCTGAGGAAACTGGACGAGGAAAGCTCCGAAGTGATAGTCGCTACCGATTATGACAGAGAGGGGGAGCTCATAGGCGTCGAGACACTTCGGCTGATGGAAAGGAACGATGGAATCAAGAGGGCAAGGTTCAGCGCACTTACGAAGTACGATCTCGTAAAGTCGTTCGAAAACCTTGCGGAAGTAGACTACAATCTTGCAGGATCTGCAGAGGCAAGGCAGATCATCGACCTGATGTGGGGTGCTACACTCACTAGGTTCTTCAGTATTGCAACTAACAGGCTCGGAGGTGAGTTCATATCCGTCGGGAGGGTGCAGAGCCCGACCCTTACGATCTTGGTCGAGAGGGAGATGGAGATAAGGGATTTTGTGCCTGAGAAGTACTACGAACTTAGCATACTGATCAACGGAGTGAAGTTCAGCTACGAGGGCAACCCTATAAAGAGTGGTGAAGACGCGGAGAGCCTCCTCGCCTCCCTGAAGTCTGTAAGTACTGCAATGGTCAAGGAGAAGAACGACAAGGAGAGGAAGATATACAGGCCGGTTCCGTTCTCCACAACAGAATTTCTGAGAGATGCAAACAGGATAGGAATATCGGTAGAACGTGCCATGGCCATAGCGGAAACACTGTATCAGCACGGGAAGATTTCCTATCCAAGAACTGACAACATGGTGTACCCGAGGACACTCGGTGTAAAGACTGTCCTTTCTAACCTTGCGGAGTCATACCTTAAGAAAGAAGTGGAACACCTGATGGAACACAGCAGGCTGATACCGTCTAGGGGAAGGGTGGAGACTACGGACCACCCACCTATCTATCCAACGTCTTCGCTAAAGAAGAGCGAGCTCAAGGGCGATTATTTTAAAATATACGACCTAGTTTCCAGGAGGTTCATGGCCACGGTGGCGGAGAACGCTGACGTCCTTGACACAGGTTATGTTGTTGTGGCGGGCGGCTTGAGGTTCAATTATACCGCCTCAAAAGCGGTAAACAGGGGCTGGATGGACTACTACCCGATAGTATACTACCAGGAGAAGAGGAATCCAGAACTGAACGTGGGAGATGAGGTCAGATTCTCGGATCCCAAAGTCGAAGAGAAGGAGACCAATCCTCCGAACAGATACTCCCAGGGTTCGCTGCTCGAAAGAATGGAAAAGGAGCTTCTGGGCACGAAGAGTACGAGGCACGAGATCATCCAGAAGCTCTATGACCGCGGTTTCATCGAGGGGAACCCGATTCGTGTTAGGCCTCTTGGGATGGCAATGGGGGAATCCCTCATCCTGAATTCCGAGGCGGTAGCGAGACCGGAGATGACCGCAAAGCTCGAACAGGAGATGGACCAGATAGCTGGAGGTTCCAAGAAGAAAGAGGAGGTTGTCGAGGACAGCAGGTCCATCCTATCAGGGCTGCTAGACGATCTGATCAACAAGACAGGGAAGATCGGCGAGAAATTCTACGAGACGCTGAGACTCGAGAAGATGGTCGGAAAGTGTCCGAAGTGCGGGTCGGATTTGATAATGGATTACGGGAGCAACGCTAGATACATCAAGTGTACAGGTCCCTCAAACGACTTCTTCCAGTTCCTGCCAAGACTTGGTAAGATCGAGGTCACTGACGAGAAGTGTCCTGAATGTGGTCTCTTCCTGATCAGGGTCATAAGGCGAGGAGAGCGTCCCGAGACGAGGTGTGTAGACAATAAGTGTTCCTACAACACGAGCAGAGAAATTTTCGGAGAGTGCCCGGCGGATGGAGGCAAACTTGTCTTGAGGCGCAGCCGGACGAACACTAGATTCATTGGGTGTTCCAACTATCCGAACTGCACAGTCACTCTATCGATTCCCCAGAAAGTGGATATCGTCCCCACAACAAAGAAGTGCACCGTAGATGGTTTTCCGATAGCCGTTTTCAAAATAGGAAAGAACGAGGTTGAACAGTGTCTGAACTCAAAATGTCCCAGCAGGGTCGGAAAGTGAGATAATTGTTATACGTTTTTCATGACGTATAACAGAATTATATGCCGGAAATTGTCTGTCAAAACTCCTTCTGCTATCACGAGAGTTGATTTATTAGTTCAAAAGACGGACAAAAGGCCCAGAGTATATAACACCGTCTGAGACAAACTGACAGAAAAATATATATATAAAGTATGACATATTGATGCCATATAACAGACAACTGTCATACGGTGAAAA
>CAYMEF010000011.1:32757-37539 GCA_964389625.1 uncultured Thermoplasmatales archaeon | reverse complement strand
GGAGTGCATTCGAATGCAAAAAAAGAATTTGAGCAAGAAATTTGGAACTGCCCTGGTAGCCCTAATAGCTGTCACGGCAGTATTCGCAATGGTTTCCCTGTCTTTTGAGGGAGCTTATGCGACAACGACTCCGGGACAGAACACTGTAGCCTTCAAGGAATCGGGCCTTGCAACCGGAACCTCCTGGAATGTGATCTTCAATGGAAAGGAACAGGCGTCCACCACGGCATACGACAACTTCACCGTGACTGCCAACGGATCCTATGACTTCAGTTTGGTGAATCCCAACAGCTACTCAGGAACTCCGACTTCAGGCGTCGTCGCAGTCACTTCGTACAACGTTGCGGGAGCCACGAACATCACTGAACCCATTACCTTCAAGTCAACAGCCAAGACCTATGAGGTCTCCTTCTACACGAACACCCTCGCAGCGGGCGAAATATGGTCAGTGGCTCTCAACGGTGTCACATCGAGCAGCAATACCAACACAGTGGCGTTCTACGAACCGAATGGCTCATATTCGTTCAACATCCCGGACGTGGGGCACTGGTATGCCAATCCGTTCTCAGGAACGATCACGGTCTCCGGGAACAGCAACCTCCCGAAGTGGATGAACGGCATACTGCAGACCAACGTCACGTTCAATTTCGGATACACCGTCACCTTCTCGGCATCTAATCTTCCCTCTTACGTCCCCTGGTCAGTGACCTTCAACGGGACAACGAACAGCACAACAGGAAACCACAACTACATAACTTTCTCAATCAGGAACGGCACGGGCTACAACTACAGCGTCTCGATAGCCCCCAACTGGAAGGCATCACCCATAACAGGCAAGCTGAACGTATCCGGGGCCGCAGTCTCGCAGACCATAACATTCACGGAACTCTACTTCAAGATAATCTTCGTGGAAACGAACCTTCCGTCCGGAACTGCCTGGACTGTTAACGTGAACGGTGTCCCCTACGTCACGACCAACGGGACCTTCACACTGTCTGAACACAACGGATCCTTAGCATGGTCTGTGCCCTCCATTCCTGGGTACACCGCCAACGTGAGTTCAGGGACCGTCGCACTGCAATACAGCAACGTCGTGGTCCACGTCAACTATTCCCCGGGTACAACGGTAAAGTCCTCGACCGGAAATGGATCGGGATTCCTGACTCTAACCGGATTCTCGGGCTTCTTCCTCCACAGCACCTACGGCTATATCGTTGACGGGCTGATAGTGATCGCTCTGATCGCCCTGCTTGCAGTCGGAGCGTTCAAGGCAGGGCACACAGAGCACAGGAAGAAAGGAAGGAACTACAAGAAATAGGCAGAGGCAATCGCGATGAAAACATCTGCCGTTTTCTCTTTTTTTATCATCGTTTTATTCCTGGTCAGCGCATTCTCCGTTTCACTTCCAGCCGCTTCGGCGACCTCAACCGGGTATTCCGACCAGGCAGCAGACATAGAGCAGGGAACTGTTTACACCTGGATAAGCACCCTATTTTCGACGGGCTATACCGCCACGGCAGCGATCCCCTCAGGGAATGCACTCATCCAGTATTCGCCCGATCTTCTAGCTTCAGCTAGTTCTGTCTCGGAAATCCAGGTTGTTTCGATGTCCGGACAGGTCCTTTCAACCGCTACGGGCCCTGGCTACTATGCCAAGGACACTTTCAACTTTTCATTCGCTGGATATTCGGAGTATGAGATACTTCTTTATTTCAACAATGCAACCTCAGGATCGAGCACCATTGCCACCACAACAAACGGGGTACTGGCAGAGAGCCAGGACGGGTACGTTTATGACTACTCTACCAACACCGCGTCCCAGGGAAAGGTCTTCACTCTCACTTCGAACATAACATCCTCGGACCTGCAGGCAACGATCTACATAACCGAAAAGGGAGCAGTCCCTCCTCCGAGCGATGCTACTATTCACTTCCACGAGACGGGTCTTCCGTCTGCTACCTCCTGGACTGTTTCGTATCATTCCGTCCTGAATGGCTACACAGGCCCGAATGCAACTTCTTCCTCCGCCGATTCCTACATCAATCTGACGATGGCAATAGGCAACGTAATCTATTATTGGATATCGGACAGCGCAGGTCTCGCTCCGTTGCCATCCAACGGGATAATCAGCCTTACAGGGAACACGACTGTCTCGGTCTCGTTCCCTACGCCGTCTCCTGCCTCCTTTTCCATTACTTTCGTTCCCACGGGCGTCCCCTCCGGCACGACATGGGGCGTCACGCTCCAGGGACAGACGTTATACAACACAAACCTCAACGGCCAGAATCCGGATGTTACGTTCAACGAACCCGACGGAACATATTCCTACTCCATCTATGTACCGTCGCCCCTCACGGCGCAGCCTCCCTCAGGCACGGTCGTTGTATCGGGCTCCTCGGTGACCGTCGGCATATCCATATCACAGCCATCGGTTACCTATTACTCGTTGACATTCACGGAGTCAGGTCTCCCGTCCGGTACTGACTTCACAGTCTCTATAGGCACTGCGGTGGACTCTGGAAATCCAACGGCATCATTCGTGGTCCCGGATGGGACTTACTACTACACGATAGCGAGCGTCGGTCTCTACACAGCCTCGCCTGCCTCGGGATCGGTGACGGTCAATGGAGCCAACATAAACATCGCGATTACATTTGCCCAGGCAACCTATTCTGTGACATTCACTGAGTCAGGCCTTGCCTCCGGATCTTCCTGGGGAATCACATTCGACGGATCAGGCAGGATCTCCTCAACCACTTCCATCACATACGATTCAATCGCGGCCGGCAGCTATTCATACACGGCAACTTCGAGCGGATATTTCACCGTGACAGGGTCCATTGCAATCTCAGGATCAAGGACTGTTGCCATCTCATTCAGCCCATCGACTGTCGTTACGGGAGCCCCTTCAGTCGGGATATCTTCAGAAGAGAACTATCTCATCAACGGTACTCTCACGGCACCCTCGGGATATTCCCTCTCGCAGTTCACTCTTCTTTCAGTATCCGCTTCATGGAACTCGTCCTCGAAGGACTACACAATGACACCTTCGCCAACCTTCAGTCTTCAGGTCCCTGCGCTAAACACAACGTATCACCTTTCCTTCCAGCTGACCGGCAGTGACCTGATATCCGCATACTACAACACTTCAGTCACCGAAGAGGCAGCCAGGACCGTCATCAATTCCACTATTCCGTCTTTCTACGCATTCTACCCGGCATCCGGGTCCGTCATCTATTCCTCCCAAACCGTGGGCATGTTCCTCAAGGGAAACGTCACCTTCACCGGAATTCTGATCTACAGCAGCGCGTACGGAAGTTCAGGAAACATCTCCCTGAGCTCAAAGGCCCTCTCGAACGGAACACAATCTCTCTACTATCCCCTGGACATAAACAACTTCTCTGAAGGGCAGTACAACTTCAAGTACCTCATACTCTACAACGGGAAGGTCCAGACTTCGCTCACGGCCCAGTACCTTCTCGAAGCCCAGAATGCGATCACTCTCAAGTACAACTACTCCTATTCGGGAACCCTCGCGGGAAGTTACAACGTCTCCTTCAATATCACTGTCCACGACAGCGATTCCATCAAATATTCGCCGGTGAATCTGCTCAACGTTTCGCTCAACGGAAATTTCTGGTTCCTCAGCGGGAGGCCTGAAATCATCAACGGGACAACGAGAGACTATTTTCTGCTCACTGTAGACAACCTTGCAAAGGGAACCTACGCCCTCAACCTCACCGCTTTCAACAGGACCGGCAACATTCCATACGAGATATTCACAACGAGCTACAACTTTTCTGTTCCGAGCCTCGTGCCGTCCTCACCGGGACTGGGTGGCTTCCAGTGGTCCGATGTTCAGGGCTGGTTTATGACAGGGTACAACGGCTACATCGTCGGAGGGGCAGTATTGATACTGATGGCCGGTGCGGTGATAGCTTACAATTCAGGCAGGAAGAAACTGGGCGCCCCTCCACTCAACGCTCCCGGCAGCAACTCCCAGAAACGGCAGGGTCAGGGGATTAACATCAGGATCTTCAATTCCGACGGCCAGAAAAAGAGCAAATCGAGGAGATCAAAGTAATGGCCAACCCCTCGGGCAGCGGGCTTAAGTATCTTCCGAGGCACAGAAATATCGGGGAGATCACAGTCACCAAATTGGCAGTGATCGCTCTCCTGGTATTCGCAACCGGAACTATCATAACGAGCGGGATTCACGAGATCGGAATCGTGATATCTACGGCACTGGCGGGAGGGACAGTCATTCACTCGACTATATCATGGTTCTGGGGGGCGACAAATATTTCAGGAAGTCTCGCGCCCTGGCAGATGTTTTTCGTGATGGAATCTGGCACGCTGCTGGTACTTATGGCCCTTGTCATATTCGCGCTTTATCCCGAGCCGGTTTTCACGAATATAGTAGCGGTCATATTCGGATTCAGGAACCTCATCGACGGAGCTCCCTTCCTCTCTGGATCGGACGGATTTCAGGCGGCAAAGGTTGCCGGTTTGTGGGGGCTGGCCGGGGCATGGATTGTATATGGTCTCGAATTCGCAGTCTTCATATTCGTAATGACCTGGTCCTTCGGATACCGGGTCGACTTCCGGAAGGGGTGGAGCGTCAAACAAGCCACCAGGAAATCCGGGAGGTGAAAGAAGGCATGATGAACCCAAGGTTGAAGACCGCATTCGTCGTTGTGATTGTCGTCATTTCGTCTTTTACCACGCTCTACTTCTCGTCTCAGCCCGCGATGGGAGCATGGTCCCAGGACAATTATTCAG
>CAYMEF010000011.1:0-32657 GCA_964389625.1 uncultured Thermoplasmatales archaeon | reverse complement strand
CAGTTACGGCTTCCTTCTCGCTCCCATCCGGCACTGCCGCATATTATCTCAACTATTCAGTCGCTTCAAATCTCGTAAATGCAACATACAACGGGGTAACGCAGAACGCAGCAGCTTCGGGCAGTTTCACAGGGTCCCTCTCCGTCACTTCCGTCTCGTTCGCTGCCGACTTCGTTAACAGTCCAAATGATCCGTACACCGTTTCCTACTACATCGCCTATGTTACGTCCCAGTCTGTCACATTCACAGAGTCCGGGCTTCCAGCAGGAACCAAGTGGTATCTCAACATCTCGGGGCAGTCTTCCCTTTCATCAACCGGGACTTCAGTTTCTACTTCCCTTGCGCCCGGCACTTATTCATATTCCATTGCAAGCTCAAGCAACGAATATGCACCCACCGCATATACGGGATCTTTCACCGTAGGAAGCACATCATATTCGGGGACAGTGACTTTCAATGAAGTCACTTATTCGGTCACCTTTTCGGAATCGGGTCTCTCGAGTGGAACCTGGTACACGAATGTCAGCACGACAAGCCAATCACTCTCAGAACCATCTACAACATCATCCCTTTCATTCTCAGAACCTAATGGGACTTATTCCTTCACTGTCCAGACGAACTATAAGATTGACAAGCCTTCAATTTCTTCAGGCTCGTTCACCATTAGCGGTGCTGCCGTCACAGAAACTATCACATTCTCTGCCGTGACCTACGCAGTCACTTTCACGGAGTCAGGGCTGCCGACGGGAACTGAATGGTACGCCAACGTAACTGGTCAGTCCTCTCTCTCCTCTACGACCACAACAGCTGCAATTTCTCTGACTAACGGAAGCTACACTTACTCGATCGGGACCCCCGACAAGTTGTATGAGAACAACGGTGGTTCGTTCACTGTCAGTGGTGCGCCACTCTCCGAGACTGTCGCATTCACCCTGGTCGTTTATTCAGTCACATTCACAGAGTCCGGGCTTCCAACAGGAACCAAGTGGTATTTCAACATCACTGGCCAGACCTCGCTGAGTTCCGCAACCACCACAATTCCAGCATCCCTCAGCAATGCAACCTACAGCTATGTCGTGGCTACATCAAACAAGCTCTATGCAGCATCCCCCTCTGAAGGTTCATTCACGATCAACGGTGCTGCGTATTCCGATTCAGTCACCTATTCCCTCGTCACCTATGCAATCACCTTCACCGAAACGGGTCTTCCCGCAGCTGCAAAGTGGTACGTCAACATTACCTCGGGTTCCTCCTATTCTTCCACAGCTACATCCATAACTCTCCCGGAGAGCAACGGAAGCTACACCTATTCCATTGCAACCGGAGACAAGCAATATTCTCCCTCTCCATTCTCAGGGTCCTTCACGGTGAACGGAGCACCCGTTTCAGAATCCGTAACATTTTCCCTCGTTACTTACACGGTAACGTTCACGGAATCTGGACTCCCCGCCTCAACGAAATGGTATCTCAACGTCTCGGGGCAGTCTTCCCTATCGTCCACGTCGACAACCATATCGGTGCTCGAGGCAAACGGCACTTATGCTTATTCCATTGCAGCGGGGAATAAGATCTACAATCCGGATCCATCTTCCGGAAGCTTCACTGTAAACGGGACTGCGGTTTCCATGCCCGTGGCATTCACTGAATTGATATATCTTGTGACATTCAGGGAAACAGGTCTTCCCGCTACAGCTACCTGGTACGTCAACATAACTTCGGGTGCCTCACATTCCTCTGCGACTTCTTCTTTGTCATTCAACGAACCAAACGGAACCTATTTATTTACCTTGTCAACGAACAACAAGGAATACGAGCCTTCCCCTTCTTCGAGCACTTTCACCGTCAACGGTGCCCCCTTCAATGTCTCGATTGTCTTCAGTCTCGTCAACTACAACATAACGTTCAGGGAATCAGGTCTTCCTTCAGGCGCCTCCTGGTATGCAACCGTCAATGGATCCAAATTAACTTCCACCGCATCTTCCATCTCATTCCTTGAACCTAACGGGTCATATGCCTACTCCATTCAGAACCCTGTCAACGGGTCTTATGGCGTCAGGTTCGTTCCAGGCAAGTCTTCCGGCAACTTTACGGTCAATGGAGCGGCCATCCTCGTCAATGTTTCCTTCGTAGATCAATACTACCTCCTCGTCAGCATCCAGCCTTCGAGCGGAGGATCTGCAAGCCCTCTCAGTGGATGGTACAATTCGCAGCAGCAGGTATCGCTCAACGGCACGCCTGCGAGCTCCTATCAATTCTTATCGTGGACAGGGACAGGTACGGGGAGCTATTCCGGATCGTTCAACCCTGAGACAATAACGGTAAAGGGCCCGATCAACGAGACGGCGACCTTCGAGAAATTATATGCTGTAACTTTCACGGAAACTGGCCTGCCCTCTGGTTCCAAATGGTTCGTCAACGTCACCGGTCCAAGATCCTTCTACTCTTACTATGGCAGCATCACGTTCTACGAACCAAACGGTTCTTATTCATACTCGATAGGCACGAATCCTATCTATGCCCCTTCTTCGGGCTCAGGGAACATCGTTGTCCAGGGATCATCGGTGAGCGGGAACGTAGCTTTCCATCTTGTCACCTATTCCGTCGACTTCATTGAGATAGGACTTCCGTCCGGTGCCGCCTGGTACGTCAGCTTGAACGGAACTCAGAGCGCTTCCACCTCCAATTCCTCCATTTCATTCACAATGACCAACGGCACATACCCCTATTCCATCTCTCCGATAAGCGGGGTAACAGTTCTGCCGAGTTCCGGAAACATCTTCGTCTCAGGCGGGAACGTGGTCGTCAACGTCGTCATTTCGCCCGTAGGATCCCAAGGAGGGAACCTTGTCTCATTCATCCAGTCCGGACTTCCTTCAAACAGGGAATGGTTCGTCACCTTCGACGGGTATACAGAAAGCTCTTTTTCCAGCATCATCCAATTCTACGTAGGGAGTGGATCTTATCCCTATTCCATCACCGCAACGGGAAGCTATGCAGCTTCTCCCAATTTCGGGAATCTAAGCGTGGACCACAACATGGAATTGACTGTGATATTCACGAATTCCACCGGAAGCCAGAAGGTGACATCCATCACGAAGAGCATCGAGGCCAATCCCTGGCTATACATCGTCATTCCCGGCGGGGCCACAGTGGTTATCGGATGGGCCCTTGCTGTCTTCATCCATCCGGAAAACAGGAAGAAGTGGGGGGAGAAAAGAAAGGCAAGACGACAGAAGAAAATCGAAAGGAGAGTGAAAAAGAAGTGAAACTCAGGAAGGTCGCGATAGCAGCATTGCTGCTCCTGGTAGTGATTTCTGCCATTCCCATGATGAGCCATGCAACGACCAGTCCAACATTTACTGCTCCATCAGGCCTCAAGATGGGATCCTTTGTTGCGGATCCCGAGGTTGCAGGCGGGAATGCAACGGATCTTGCAGAATGGTTCTCCATGTCGTGGGGAATCAATTCAGCATATCAGGTCGGGGCAGTAGACTATCCCTATCAATTCCTTTTCGGAAACTTCTACCAGAACGGGCAAGAGGCAGTTCAACCGGTCCAGGTGGAGTTTACGATCAACTGGACCGCAGTCAGGGCAAACGAAGCTATCGTCACTGACGGATCTTGGACCGACCTGGGAGCTCCCGAAGGGCCCTTTTATGCGGGGGCTTTCGACACTGGGCTGGTGGACAGCGTATACAATTTTCCTGTCCATGTCTTCTTCATACAGAACACGACGCTCCTTGAATATAATGTGATAACTGCACAGGGCCAGTCCACCTATACGGTCCCTTCATTCTATCCCACGTCCGCTGTCAACGGATCTTTCTACATAGTGGTCCAGGCTGGATTTGCACAATATCACTTCGGGCAGGGATGGACAGCGTCAGGATACAGGACTATAGAGGTGGGTGAGGGCCAGTACAATGCACTCAACTCTCATGTGTCCGGTAAACCGACAACGTCGGTAAATGCGGGGCTAACTGGCGCTTCTGCCTTGCTTAATTGGTCATTCAGTGCGGGATCCTGGAACGTCACTTTCGTGAAATACGCAAACAACAATCCCTCAGACACATCGCCTGCCAACATCCAGATCCTCCAGTACGATAATGCAACTTACAGAGCAACAGGAGGGAACATACACCTGAGATACAACTTCAGCCTGAACCAGGCATCTGGGGTTTACGGCTGGAGGTTCCACGAAGGGATCACAGATTACGGCACGTCATTCATCGTCTATAACAACGTCTCAGTGCAGCAATCCGGAGACAAACCTCCGATGATCTCCATCTACGTCAAGCCGGCCAGGCAGGGAGGGAATGAGCAGATATCCATTTACGCTAAGGATGCAAAGAACTCTTCCATCTTCCTTGAGATCTCTGTTTGGTACGGAAACGACATCTATACGGTCCCAAATGCGAGTTATGAGAATGTAATCTACTACTTCGCTCCTGCAAACGTGTCCTCAGGTACCAACTACACCCTGCCTGCCTTTACAAACGATTTCTACGGCGAGCTGAACGTCGAGGTTCTCTCGGAGAACATATACCACGAGTGGAATAACAGCTATGCCTCTTCGGTAGTGAAATCCAATGTCTACAGCAACGGGAGTTACCACTATTCAAGTCCCATTTCCTGGTTTGCTGCTCCTTGGTCGAGTCTTGGGAATGGCATTCTGCTGTTGGCCGCAATAGGCACTTTCATCTACTCGGTCCACGAATCCGGACTCGAGGCAGAGGCGAGGAAGAGAGTGATGATGGGACTTGCCAATCCATTTATGGACTTCAGGACCCACTATCTCCTGGCCGGGCTGCTCCTTCTTCTCTCCGTCATAAACTGGCCTCTCGTGTATGCCTGGTTTATGACTCATCTAGGAGGCATGATCCCTTGAGCGGGCAGGGACACGGAACAGCGAAAACTGCGGCAATCGTCCTCGTCCTGGGAATGGTTGTTTTGCTTGGAATATATAGCTTGGAATTGCTGAGCCCTGCGGCATCAATAATCCTTTCTGCAATAGTCCTGGTTGCAGCTTTCTTCTTTGTTCGCGGAATCTGGAAGGCGTATAAATGAAAACGTTGAGATGGAAGAGGCTGAGGAAAAAGATGCTAACGGAATCTAGAGCGTTGATCGAAGGGAAAGAAGAAGCGGGAGTAGGAGGGGCGATAGTTGGAGTAGTCGCAGCACTGATCCTGATCGCTGTCTTCGTCGCAGCAGCCGTTCATTTCGGCTACACCTGGAGCAGTTTCGTATCTGCGTTCCAGAAGTTCTTTGGAGGGGCATAATCAAGATCGGAGGTAGATGAATACGTCAAAACAAAAATATCTGAGAAGGAAAGGAAGCCTGGCAGTTTACACCGACGGCAGGGGGAGAAAGAGGCCCATAACCCCCAGAGTTGCAACAGCGATGATCATTCCCGGCCATGACGCCGAAAGACACGAAAAGGAATGGGAAACCGAGGGCCATTGGGAGCTGAAGAACGGGGAAAGGATCTGGATACCTGAGTCCGGGATTCCTGAAGAATATAAACTGGATGTTCCGATGGGCTTCAGGTATCAGAAAGATCCGGAGAGATACAGGCGCGACTCGATTTCATACCTCAGGAACAGGATAAACGGCCTGAAAAATCAGCTATTTGAGGTAAGGAATGAAGAGGATAGGGAACTGATCAAGAAATTGATCCCATATTATCAGGAGAAGATAGGAGAGTACGAAAGGTACACTCCACCACATAGGGCGGCAACGCACTCTGCACACCTCTACAGGAATGGGGCGAAATACAGGGAGGAGAAGAAATTTGAGGAGGAATACGGAAAGGAAAGGGGGAAGTATGTTTACGGGGCCGTGGTTGGAGAGGTCCGCAGGGAAAGGCAGGCGAGGGTGAGGAGCTGAAGATGGATCCCAACACTCTCTCAATCCATTTTTCCATCAGAGACAATGACGAGGACCGGATAGCAGACCAGGGAAAGGTTATTATTTCCAAGACAAAGGACTGGCGCGGACTGCTTCCTGCTTTCAGGGAGCACATCAGAGTGTTTTTCCACGGAGGAAAAGATGGCAAACGGTAAAGAAGAACAACCAGCAGTTGAGGAGGAACTGAACGTCAGCGAAGTAGATCTTCCTCTTCACAGGGACAGGTATCTGGAATTCAAGAGGAACCTGGAGAATTTTTCGAAGCAGAACGAAAGTATCAGGTCCATAGAGCGGGACCTTATGAAATCAATTTCCAACCTGCTCTATGGCAACGACGATGAAATGAATGTCGAACGGGTCAGGGAAGCCTACGGGAACCTGACAATTGCAGAGCTGAGGGAAAGAAACGAGGAGGCCAGATTCCTTTCGGTTTGGGAACTGAGAGCCGAGAATCCTCCGGCTGCAATACCAAGAGTCATCGAAAGCCTCGTTGTCCTTGCCATCGCGGTCGGGGCAGGGATGCTCCTGCTTACTGAGCTGGTATGGAGGTCCGGCGGTGGATCGCTTCTGCTCATTCTTTACTCTGTAAGCGTGGCAATAGGCGCTCTTGCTCTTCTCGAAACCGTGAGGGGGGTGACAAAACATGTTCGGAAAGAAAAAGAAGAATGATGATACATACGACCGGTACGAAGGAACGGGAAGCACGCTTGATATAAATCAGAAATCTCCGAAAGAAGACGTGGAAAAGACTCCCGCTGTTGGCGTATATTTCATACTCGGCATCGCTTTCCTGCTTCTTGTATCGTTGATATTCCTGTTCTATTCGGTGGTGCCGTCTATAGGATTTTATCTGTATCAGCAGGTTGTTGTCTACCTGTGGAAGCCGATGTCCTGGATGCCCCTATGGGTATGGCTGCTGATCCTGTTCTTCATGTATTTTGCAGACGATTTCTTCAAGCCTGTCGTATACTTCAACGACGAGAGGAAATTTTACAGACGCATTTATGAACGCCACAACCTGAAGCACATCAAGAGGCTGTGGGGAGGGGAGATCATAGTCTCGGCCCAGAGGGTGCGGGGATGGGGATCCTCGAAGTTAGTTACTCACAGGAAACTCAGCGAGAACATATCAGGCAGGAACATACTCCTTGAGGGATCGGACCAGCTGGAGGTATCGCAGACTGTCGACCTGGAAGCCGAGCTGAAACTGAAGGACGAGAGGATAGCCAAGCTCAGGAGACAGCTATCGGTTGAAACCGCCAGGAACCAGTATTACGAACTCGAGCTCGCAAGGATAAGATCCGGAGGCCAGAGAAAAAATGATTGACAAAATATCCGAAGCTTCAGCTAGGGGAGTATGTCAGAGAAAGGCAGCAGCAGTGATTTTCATTATTTTTCTATCTTCATTCCTTATGATGTCTGCAGTACCGGTTACGGCTAATGCTTCCACCAACGGAGTGATATACCGTGCAAACGTGAACGAGATATACATCGAAGGACAGCCCTTCCCCGTGCAGGTCCAGGCAACCTACTTCCTCAACGGTATCCCCCAGACTGCAACTGTCACGATCTACGTCACAATAGAGAACCTGAGCAGCGGCCAGAAAGCCTTCACTTCAACGTATAATGTTTCATCCGGCATTGCACAGTTTATCTACATTGGAGCCCTTGCCCCGGGGGAGTACTACTTCCAGGGATATTCAATGGTACAGGGGCAAGCCTCGGCCCAGGAAAGCATGGAATTCCTTGTGGCTCCGCCCCCTGTTTCCTATTCCGCATCATTTATTTCAGGGGGACTTTTCGCCTTCCACAGCAATGTCCTCAACACGACAGGCCATTACAATCTCAACTACACGTTCACGATAGACGTCTATTACCAGTATGCGGGGGGAGCCGCCGAGATGGTCGATTCCTATACAAATGTAACCAACCTCACAAAAACGTTTCCTAACGATGGGCAGACTGTTGTCATCAATATCATGGACAGGTACGGGTGGCTCAACGGCATGGGCATAAATCCCTCCGAAGGGGTCTTCTCGGGGAATCCGTATACCTACAACTTCGGGATAACCACCCAGCAGCCGTTCCATTCCGTGTACATCCAGAGCTTCGTTCCGGACGTCATTGCCGTGTTCATTCTCGCCCTGGCTTCGCTTCTCGTATACTACAGGTTCGCCGGCCGGAGGAGATAGCAATGATGCAGGGGTACGGAAATACTGGAGATTCAGTCTACGGCCACCACCTCGACTTCCTGAACGACAGGACCCAGGCAACGATCGACTCCGTGAGCAGGTATCTCATGGAACTCGGCCAGGATGGGGAATCTATAACGAAAACAGATATTGAGGGACTGTTCTACTGTGCAGCTTTTGCGGACTCGCTCGAAGGGAGGATCCCGGGGAAAGAAGCGGGATACGTCACGGAACTGAGATCGATGGATGAGCATCCCCCGGGCCTGGGCGAAAGACTGAACTTCGAGATTGCCAGAGGGGATATATCCGGAGCACTCCCGCACAAGGCTATCGAGGAGAGGAAACCCACGAGCCAGACAGCTGAGGCCCTGAAGGAAGAGAGAAAGCTAAAGATGGAATCGAACCGCGAGGAATGGGTCAAGACCAACCCGGAGCTCGTCAAGAAGATGCTCGGCATAACCGGGCAGGAAGATATCTCAAAGAAGATGGACGTAATTATCCAATCAATTCCGGGAATGGTAAGGAAAATCCTGGAGGAAGAGCTCAAGAAGAGCCAGGCGGTCCCTTCAGTTGCCAGGGAACCTACAAAGGAAAAAGCAGAGACGAAGCAGGAACCTCCGTATCTTCCTCCGTTGCTCCTGGAATATCATGTTGACTCCCGTTATTGGAAGGTCGACACAAGCAAGAAAACAAAGCATCCGGACATAGAGCAAGGCCTGGTATATCCGGATGAGGCGCCGGCAGAGGTCCCTCTTTCCATATCGCTCTCAGACAGGGAATCAAAGGCAAGCGTGGCCTCCGTGGAATACAAAACGAGAATTCTCAACCTGGAAGCATATGAGCGTCTCTACAACAGGCTGAAGTTCTTGATATCTGAATTCCTCGACGCAGACAATGAGGGAAACCTTGTGACCGACATAGAGATAAGGGAACCTTCAGAGGGGTCCCTGTGGACGCCGATTACCAGGAACGGAGGACGTCCGCTGAGAACGGCATCTATAACGGAGTACAATAATCTGAAAGAGGATGCCATCCTGGAAATAAAGCTCGGGAGTTCTTACCTGAAGACAGGAGTCTCATTCGATGACGATGAAGGGATCTATCATAACGAGAACGTGACAAGGTTCGCAGAAGATCTATCCAGGATAATTGAGATGATCCTCCGGACGTCCGAGACGACTGAGCAGAAGAAGGAAAAGGTCTGATGCCGCAGAAAGCGTGGGTCAACGAATCAATGAAGAGGGGCCTCTTCTATGCATACGAGGCCAGGAGGCTGTGGGGAGGGGGGTACCAGACACTGGATGCTTTCAACGAGCACACTCTCACAGAGATGGACCTCAAAGACAACCTTATCTCCGTGGAAGAGGCGCAGAAGAGATTGGACGATTCCGAGTTCAAGTACCCGAATGCGGGATACAAGGCGAAAGTAGTGGAGATGTTCGGCCACGGCGTCGTGATCCCTTACAAGCAGGACGGCTTAAGGAAAGTGCTGTTTGGAGAGCCTACCACGACCGTTGTCTTTGCAGATCGCTGGTGGGGCAAGACGTCCTGGACGTGGGACACTGTCTTCCGTCACTGGAACGCCCTGAACCAGCACGCAGAAGTCCATCTGTACGGAGATATTGACAACATAGCTAGGGCCTTCCAGCAGGTCTCTGAGCAGTATGAATCTGATTTCCCCACCGAGGTCAGGAAATTCGGGAACGTCATAATTCCGCATGAGGGGGAGTACAATGTGCCCGGAGAGCCGCCGCCAGGACTTTGGCAGATAATGATGTTCAACGAGGTGGACGAGGCGCTCATGGGCAAGAAGGCTCTGTCGAGCGTAAACGTCGAACTCAATGTCCTTTCCTTCAGGGTGAGGCATTACAAGAGGCCTGTATATTACAACGTCGTGGATTTCCGCTCATTCGAGGGGATACTGAGGAGGACGGGACAGGTCAAGGTATTCAAGTCCATGCAGGGGGAACTTTTGAACGACCTTTCCATCAGCGCCCCTAAGGGATGGGAGCCATTACTCAGGCAGATCGTCCCCAAACTCCAGATCGAGGAATCGTTTGTCATATACCCTATCAATTACGAAGTGACACAGCCAGACGGTACAAAGAAAAGGCTTCCCGGGGGCCAGGCGATGGAGATCTATACGGTCAACCTCGCCTCATGGTATGAAAAACTGAAGGACGTCTCTATCAACAGGAAGATAGCATACGGCAGGAGAGGGATCCCGGTTGAGGCTGCAATGGATGCCGCGCGTCTCTACAGGGAGAGTGACATAACGTGGAAGGTCCTTGCAGAAGTAGAGAACCAGAAATGGAACCTCAACTATTCTGCTCGTGAATGGAACAGTGCAGTCAAGGAAATAGATCCGGAGTATGTTCCAAAACAGAAAGGATTGAAGACGTCGAAGGATAAAGGGGAAGACAAACAAGAGGGGGGTGCTCCTGACGAGGGACCAGAACAAGGGTAATCTGAAGAGCATAGGCTACCTTAGGATCTCCAAGGAAACAGAGACGCTTGAGAACCAGAGATTTGCGATAGAAAGGTTCGCCAAAGAGGAAGTTCTGTTCTTCTGGGACTCGGAGGAAGTTTCCGGTTCCGTCTCAATGCGGGAAAGAGAGGCATGGCCTGAACTCTGGGGATACATAGAAGAATTCAAACCAGATAGGCTCTATGTCTTTGAGCTTTCAAGGCTCGGGCGTGACATGGAGGAAGGCCTCTCTGTGATCAGGGAATTGGAGGAAAAGGTTCCCGTATTTTCTGCTTCGCCTAGGGAGCAGTTCCTGAATCAGACGGATCCGATGATGAGGAAGTTCATGATGGCAATCTTCTTCTGGTTTTACGAATATGAAGTCGAGACGAATAGAACAAGGACCAAAGCATCACTGAAAGAGAGGAAGAACCTCCTTGACACGCAAGGCAGCTACATATCAAAGAAGAGTGGCAAGATGGTCACCAGACTGGGCAACATTCCATGGATATACGATAGAGACCAGGGCACCGGCGAACTCACTGTAAACCAGGAGAGACTCTTCCTGGCAAAGAGAGCAATCAAGATGTGGTACAACAAAGGGAGCTATGGCGAGATAGCGAAGAAGCTGGGCCTGAAGAGATCCTTAGTCATTTCTATTATAGAGAGAAAAGATTTCTACAGCAAGTTCCCTTAGAAGCATTTTGAATTGTGGGATGTGTATTATCCTAAGGGAAAAAGCACACGTTTCTGACAGAGGTTCCGTAACTCAGACGACCGTCTGGATACAACCACCCTGGCATATTTCTTTTGTAAATCTGGTTCTCCTGGAAAGGAAATAGAATAATTGATAAATATATAAGCCGAGAAATGAAAGAAAACTCCTCCTAACTTAATCCTGTAATAATATATATCATGATATACAGGGGAAAGGTGTCGTGATTTTTGCATTAAGGAATTACAGACGGGGACAAACTGGAAATGAAAGAATGGGTAGAAGGGTGGATATAGCTTCCATAGCTAATTTCTCTTCGCTCCATGAAATTATAACATCATTTCACCATTCAATCATTCCATCAACTCATCTCTTCGTTAAATGTGAAAATTACCCGCTATTTTCCTGATTCTAGAATGATTTCATAGGAAGAAGCTACAGCTGCAGATCCGTTCAGTTGACCGTTCAGGTCCTGCAAGATCTCAAAGGCCCTTGAGTTGTGACATAATTAGTAGAAATAACTAATCTGTTGTGAACGACTGCGGTTCAAGCATTATAAACATCGATTTGGATACACTCATAGGTCTGGATTTAGCTGTAGTCATTATGCATACTCATATACTTTCAGATTTTAATACCTTTTAGCATGCTTCGGCTCAAATTCACCCCGACTTTCAGCCACCACTCTTTGAGGGGAACAGGGGAGGAGAATTATTGACCGCACAATCTCGCTCCGCTCAGTGCGGAATAATATGAAGAGTTTATTCTAACCTAAATTTAATATGTGGCCACAAAAACTGGGCAACCAATTCCACGTTTATCTCATAGACAGTAACAGTGGTCAAATCATGTTTTTCAGAGCTATGATCCATTTTGATTAGCTATTGTCTTCAAATTTAGCTGGGGCAGATCAGTTCTTAAACTTAGCTTAGCTCGGAGGCGCTGTATAGATTATGAAATGGCCAATATCTTTCTTAAATGTTTCCAACCTTCTGAAACCGCCATCCCCATTATTATGGAAGCAATAGCTTCTGGATTCATCTCTTTCTTAGCTGTTCCTAGATCTAGTGATTTTATTGGATAGTCGATGAATTTTAATTCCTTATTCTCCCATTTATCCTTTGGTATTGCCATATTAAATCTACCATCTATTTCCTTTTGACTGAGAGAAGTTGTTGCTATCGCGGTGAACTTATAATCCAAGACCTCGTGATCGAATGCAAACGAAGTCACATAAATTTCATTTATTTCTTCTGCGTCTATTCCTAGTTCTTCCTTGATCCCTCTCTTAATCACCTCGAATATATTTATTTCCGTGTCCAGAGTTTCTTTTCCTTCTAAAGTCGGGGAAACCGTTTCCTCAACGCTCGGAGAAATCTTACCACCCCTAAATACGGTCTTTTCTGACCTCATTCCCATTACTGCTTTTGTGCCATTCTCGCACAATAATAGTACCTGGACACTCAGTGCATTTGCAAATTCAGGAATAGGTACGGATGGATCTACTTCACGAATCTTCTGTTTGATCCACGCGCTATCCTCCTTATCGAAATCCTTTCTCATCCTAACATTTGCATTTGTGGCTAGGAATTCAAAGTATTTTGCCCTTCTACCTTTTATTGCCAGGAACTTATCTTCTTTTTCCCCTCGCCTGAAGTAATATATATCAGTGACTCCAAATATGTCGTTATCGTATTTCCCCATTTCCTCTGACCAGACTTTGCTATATTTATCTAAAATTCTTTCACTTTCTTGCTCGGTCCCGATGAATTCTTAGTAGTGATAGAGATAGATTTCCTATCCAGCATCCCAAACTCCAATATTTCTATCGGATTCATAATTTCGCTGAGTTTGGTAATGTTGTCCTTGAAAAACAAATATCCCCTCTTCTCATTTTTGGACCTTGACCATTGCGCTATACTCTGATGAAGGACAGTTAAACCATAAGTAATCGAAGCAGTCAGAATAATGACAATAGCATAGGTGAACAATGCATTCATTTGTATCGTTATTATACGTGATGGTAATTATCTTTACCATCACCAGTACTCTTGAATAGATGGCGAATTAGGAGGCCCGAGCCCAATTATAGGAGGGGCATTTGACCAGGCTATACTTAGAGTAAACTCAATAAACCAGATGTTTATCTATAGTTACCCCAGCTTCCCTTGGCCCCTCCTTGGGGCTGGGGTTCACTTTAAAACAATCAAATTTGGAACAGCTTAGTCAGAAAACGTAATAAACTGGCCAAGAATATGTATAAAGAGTTGTAGCCAAATATGTCAACTGTATTCATTTCTCACAGCAGATCTGATGTTGAGCTGGTGGATGCCATTAGTAAAGTCCTAAAGAATGTGGGTCACACTCCAATTATAGAAGAATTCATTGCAAGTGAAGAGAAGAATCAACCACCTTTTGAAGAGATCAGAAACAACGTCGAGATGAGTGATATCGTGTTTCTGTTCCTAACAGACAATGTCGTATCCACAGAGTACACCAGGAACTGGGTAATGTTCGAGGTCGGATTGACTGCAAGAGATAAAAAGAAATTGTATGTCTTTGAGAGGTCGGGAGTTCCCATCAAGTATCCAATTCCATACCTTACGGACTATATGATTTTTGATAAGGATAGCACGAGCAATATTCTCGATATTCAAGCATTAGCCAAAAAAACTGGAAAGATTCATCCAGGACTGATAGGCGCTGCAGGAGGCGCACTTATTGGATTGGTAGGAGGCCCCCTTGGTATACTGATTGGCACCATAGCTGGAGGCGCAATTGGAAGTGGTTTTGCCCAAGAGCCCTTTAAGGCGAAATGTGAAAACTGTGGAATTGAATTTCACTATCATTCATTGAAGTACTCAAAAATAAAATGTCCAAGCTGCCGGAAAGATATGATCGTGGAAAAGAAGGCGCAATAATGAGCATAGAACAAAAGAAGGCTTACAATCTTGACAAGAAGAAGTTATTTGAATCGCTGAAAGACGCATTGACAGGCTCCAAATTTACGGTTAAATCACGTGATGAAGCAGTGGGTAAAATTACTGTGACTGCTCCGCCTTCTTGGTTTTCATATGGTGAAAAAATAGAGATTATAATCTCTGCTCAGGAGAGTGGTGGTTCAATTGTTTATATTAAGGCTGAGCCCAAAGTTTTCTTCAACTTGACTTCTGGGTCCTCTGTAAGAAAAGATATTGAAGGCATTTTTCTCCTGTTAGACAAGAGGATTAGTTAAGAAACAACTGCTTCGCTCAATTCTCTGCCATAAACTTCCGATAACTTTTCCAAGAATTCTCCCCAAACATACGAAACATTTGAGACACCACGATAAAAGCAAGTATAAGCTGTATAGCAACAGTTAAATCTGTCTACCTTTTTATAGCATTTGATAAA
Source organism: uncultured Thermoplasmatales archaeon (assembly GCA_964389625.1). Lineage (GTDB taxonomy): Archaea > Thermoplasmatota > Thermoplasmata > Thermoplasmatales. The sequence goes on along the minus strand of CAYMEF010000011.1, from coordinate 17,983 downwards.
ATGCAAAGTAGCAGCATAGTCAGTAACATATGGGGTATTGCAGAATTACTAAGGGGCGATTACAAGCAATCAGAATATGGTAAAATAATCCTGCCATTCACTCTTCTCAGGCGTTTGGACTGCATGCTAGAACCCACCAGGGAAAAAGTTCTTGAAGAATATGCGAAGAGGAAGGATACCGGAGTCCCACTGGATGCAGCACTTCTTGCAGCTGCCGACCTTAAGTTTTATAATGTGTCACCTTGGAATTTTGCAAAGCTGAAAGGTGATCCAAATAACATAAGACAGAATCTTCTCAATTATATTGCTGGATTCACAGAGCAAATCAGGGACATTTTCGAAAGGTTCAATTTCCAGAATCAAGTTGAGGATCTTGACAGAAAGAATCTGCTATTCCTGGTTGTTTCAAAATTCGCTGAAATTGACATGGATCCTAAGGAACTGGACAGCATGGACATGTCTCTTTACTATGAGGAACTTATAAGGAAATTTTCTGAAATTTCAAATGAGACTGCTGGAGAACACTTCACTCCAAGGGAAGTCATAAGATTGATGGTAAATCTACTCTTCACAAATGACGATGATGCACTGCTGAAGCCCGGAGTCCTCAGGACCGTTTATGATCCAGCAGCCGGAACCGGTGGAATGTTGTCCATTGCTGATGAAACAATAAAAGATCTGAATCCAGAGGCAAGATTAGTGCTGTTTGGCCAGGAACTGAATGGAGAATCATACGCGATATGCAAATCTGAGCTTCTGATCAAGGAGCAGGACCCAAGGAACATAATCTTTGGTAATACGCTTTCAGACGATGGCCATTATGGAAGAACTTTCGATTACATGCTTTCCAACCCTCCCTTCGGGGTCGAATGGAAAAAGATCGAACAAGCTGTAAGGAAGGAATTTGAACAGAAAGGCTTCGATGGCAGGTTTGGTCCCGGACTGCCAAGGATTTCTGACGGCAGTCTCCTGTTCCTTCTGCATCTGTTATCAAAGATGAACCCTGTTGACAATGGCGGAAGCAGGATAGGTATAGTTTTCAATGGGTCTCCTTTGTTCACTGGGTCAGCCAGATCAGGTGAATCGGAAATAAGAAAATGGATCATAGAAAAAGACTGGCTTGAGGCCATAGTTGGTCTGCCAACAGACATGTTTTACAACACCGGAATTGCAACATACATCTGGATCCTTTCAAACAGGAAAGAAGAGCAGCGAAAAGGGAAAATACAATTGATAGACGCAACCCTGATGTACAGGAAGATGAGAAAATCCCTTGGCTCAAAGAGGAACGAACTTTCAGGTCAAGATATAGAGACCATAGTGAAACTTTACGGGAACTTCCAGAATAATGAGAACAGCAAGATATATGACAATGAAGATTTTGGCTATTCAACCATCATAGTTGAAAGACCACTCAGGCTCAATTTTCAAGCTTCTCCTGAAAGGATAAGACGCCTGAAAGACCTACCTGAATTCAAGAAGAATGAAAAAGAACTTGCAGGCATTGAGACAGCCATTTCTTCATTGGATCATGAGAAACTGTACAAAAATAGGGAAGAATTTTTAAAGGACCTTGAAGAAGCTTGCCTTACCAAAGGTCTGTCGCTTTCAAATGGGACTTTGAAGACTGTTTTACAGGCACTCTCAGAAAGAGATGAAACTGCAGACATTTGCCTTGACAGGAAAGGCAACCCCGAACCAGATCCGGATCTTAGAGATAGAGAGAACGTTCCCCTGAAGGAAGATATTCAGGCTTATTTTGATAAGGAAGTCAAGCCATACGTGCCTGATGCCTGGATAGATTTCTCAAAGACTAAGGTTGGATATGAGATACCATTTACAAGACATTTCTACAAGTATGTGCCACCGAGGCCTATTGAAGAGATTGATGCTGATTTGAAAAGACTGGGCAAAGAAATCATTGACCTTCTGGGAGGGATTACCGAATGAAATTTCCAAGATATCCCAAATACAAGGACAGCGGAATTGAATGGATAGGAGAGATACCGGAGCACTGGCATCAGACTTCAATTAGCCGCGGTTATCAAGTAACTTTGGGCAAGATGCTCCAAAATGAGACTGAAAATGAAAACGATGAACTACTTCCCTACTTAAGGGCATCAAACGTGCAGTTGTCTGGAGTAGATTTAGAAGAGGTCAAGGAAATGTATTTTTCTCCCCTAGAAAAAGATAAACTGGCCTTAAGAAAGAATGACCTATTGGTGTGTGAGGGTGGAGATGCTGGAAAAAGCGTCATTTTAGAACGAGAAGTAGACGATTTCTTAGGGTTTCAGAATTCAATAAATCGAATCAGACCAGTTAATGGAAACAATGAGCGCATTCTACATTATTGGTTAAATATGCTGAAAGACTCTGGATACATTGATGCTATCTGTAACAAGGCAACGTTTACCCACTATACTGCCGAGAAATTGAAATCCACTCCTTTCCTTTATCCCCTATCAAATGAACAGTCTGCTATTTCTCATTACCTTACTTATGCTGTAAAAAAGATAGAATCGTTGATATCAAAGCAACAAAAAATGATCGAGCTTCTCAAAGAGAAGCGCCAGGCCCTGATAACCCGGGCAGTGACAAAAGGCATTGATCCAAATGTGCCCATGAAGGACAGCGGGATCGAGTGGATTGGAGAGATACCAGAGCACTGGAAACTAAAACGTCTAAAATATTGTGTCAACCTGATAACAGAAAAAAGTGACCGCGAATTAGAACAAGTTGGTCTTGAAAACATAGAAAGCTGGTCTGGAAACTACATCAATACAAAAACTGTGTTTTCAGGAGAGGGAATTAAATTCAAAGTTGGAGATGTATTATTTGGAAAATTAAGACCATACCTTGCAAAAGTGTATCATGCTAAATTTCCCGGCGAAGCCGTTGGTGAGTTCTTTGTATTAAGAACCTCCTCCAGCGTTGAATCAACTTTCTTGTTTTATTGGCTGATTAACAGAGAACATATTAACATCATAGATAGCTCAACATATGGAGCAAAAATGCCGCGTGTAGATTGGGATTTTATGGGGAATTTGCCAATTTTAATTCCCCCAGCGATCGAACAAGCAGCCATTACTAAATTTTTCACTTCTGAAATTAATAAGATTGAAGCGGTAATTTTGAAACAACAAAAAATTATTGAACTCCTCAAGGAGCACCGTGCTTCACTGATTACCCAGGCAGTAACAGGCAAAATAGATGTAAGAGGATTAGTCAAGGAGGTGAAGGAACTTGCCAGACAAACTCCATGAAGTGAATTTTGAAGATTACATAATGGAATATCTTGGCAAACATGGCTGGCTTATTGGCGAATCGTCAAAGTATGACAGGGAACTAGCACTTTATCCCGAAGATGTTTTTGGGTGGCTTGAGGACACTCAACCTGAAAAGATCAACGGATCTTCTGGATTAAACGAACCCGATGATAGAAATGCTCTCCTTAAACGTATGGTGAAGGTGATGGACAGAGACGGTTCATTGTCCGTTCTCAGGCATGGTTTTAAGGATATCTCGAGACAATTTGACATGTGCCAGTTCAGACCATCTCAGACGATGAACGAAAACATCCTTGAGATGTACAACAAGGTTAGACTGAGAGCTGTCAGGCAGCTTCATTATTCCCTGAATAACAACAATTCCATTGACATTGTACTTTTCGTCAATGGAATTCCCATGGCAACACTGGAACTAAAATCCGATTTCACACAGAGCGTGGAGGATGCCAAAGAAGAATACAGGCTGCAAAGACTTCCAAAGGATCCTAAGACCAGGAAAGAGGAGCTCCTGCTGGCATTCAAGAAGAGAGCCATTGTTCATTTTGCGGTAAGTACAGAGGAAGTGTTCATGACAACAGAACTCCAGGGCAAAGATACTGTGTTCCTGCCATTCAATATGGGTAATGATGGTGGTAAGGGAAACCCTCCAAATCCCGATGGCTATCCAGTGAGCTACCTCTGGGAGCGCATCCTGCAAAAGGACACATTTCTCGAAATAATTGGTAAATTTGTCCACCTGGAAAAGAGGGTTCAGAATTCCAGTTCCTATGGAGAAACTGAGAAAGACAAGCTGATCTTCCCAAGATTCCACCAGTGGGATTGCGTAACCAAATTGGTTGCAGCAACCAGAGAGGAAGGTCCAGGACACAGGTATCTGATTCAGCACTCTGCAGGGTCAGGAAAAACAAATTCCATCTCCTGGCTGACACACCAGCTTGCAAGCCTGCATGATGATCAGAACAGGAAGATATTTGATTCCATCATCGTCATAACTGATAGGAATGTACTCGACAAGCAGCTGCAGGAATCCATATATGAGTTTGAACACAAGAGTGGAATAATTGCCAGGATAACCGGAGAAAGGTCTTCAAAGTCTTCACAGCTCACAGATGCTCTTGCTTCAGGAAAACTGATTATCATAGTCACAATTCAGACATTCCCATTTGTCATGGAGGAGATCAGAACCAAGGCATCACTGAAAAACCGCAATTTTGCCATAGTGGCAGATGAGGCTCACTCTTCACAAACGGGCAGGATTGCCAGAAAACTGAAACAGATTCTTTCATCAGAACAGATAGGCCGTATGGAATCCGACGGAGAGATTGAAGAGATCGATGTTGAGGATGTGCTTGCTGCTCAGGTCAAAGGAGGAGTATTCCCGCCCAATGTCAGTTATTACGCTTTCACTGCAACACCGAAAGGAAAAACACTTGAATTATTCGGCAGGCCACCCGAAGGAGGCAGTCTTGATGCCAAAACCAGAGTGCCCTTTCACATCTACACTATGGAGCAAGCAATTGAAGAAGGTTTCATCCTCGATGTCCTGAAGAACTACACTCCATACAAGCTTGCATTCAAACTTGCACATAATGGCAGGGAAATTGACGAAAAACAAATCGATGAAGAAAAAGGCATGAAATCCCTTATGCGATGGGTCAAGCTTCATCCTTACAACATCGCACAAAAGGTCCAGATCATAGTGGAACACTTCAGGGAAAATGTCATGTGGCGCATTAATGGCATGGCAAAGGCTATGGTTGTCACAGGTTTCAGAAAGGAAGCTGTCAGGTACAAGATAGCCATGGAAAAGTATATCAGAGAAAAGAATTACAGGGATATTGGCGTACTTGTTGCCTTCTCTGGTGATGTCAATGATCCAGAATCTGGGCCGGATCCATTCAATGAGCACAACATGAACAAGGGTCTCCGAGGCAGGGACATCCGGGATGCTTTCGACACAGGGGAATATCAGATCATACTTGTTGCGAACAAGTTTCAGACCGGTTTTGATCAACCTCTCTTAATGGCAATGTACGTGGACAAGAAGCTTTATGGAATTACGGCAGTACAGACACTTTCTAGGCTTGACCGCATCTACCCGGGAAAGGAAACAACATTTATCCTGGACTTTGTGAACGATCCGTCTGATATTTTAGATGCGTTCTTGCCGTACTACAGGAAGGCTGAACTTCTCACGCTTTCGGATCCAAATGTTCTCAATGATCTGCAGGTAAAGCTCGACTCTTCCATGTTCTACTCAGAGAAGGAAGTTGACGATTTGGTTCATGCATATCTAAGTCCAAATTTGAAGCAGGCAGACCTTGCCTCAGTCATAGATCCAGTAGCCATAAGGATAAGAAAGGACCGAACTCAGGCAAAATTGAATGATAACAGGCTTCGTCTGAAGGAGATAGAGATGTTCATAGGTGATATGAGGAAATTCATCAGGGCATATGACTTTCTTTCCCAGATAGTGGATTACGGTGGGAACGACCTGGAAAAGAGGAGCATATTCTACAGGTGCCTTATACCAAAACTGATTGGAAACGTGCTTGATGATGAAATAGACCTCTCCAAGGTAATCATGACTCATTACAATCTCTCAAAGCAGAAGAGCCAGGATCTAAACATTGGTAAAGCTGCAGAAGGTGGTGATTCTTTGCGACCAGTTGCATTCACTGGTTCTGGTTCCCCGCATGATCCTGAGAAGGTATTCCTGTCTGAGCTGATCAAGGAACTCAATGAACTGTTTGAAGGAGAACTGACAGATAATGACGTCATAAATTATACAAACAGCATAAGGGACAAGGTCCTTGAATCGCCCACACTCAGGAAACAGGCCATGGCAAACACAAAAGACCGATTGATGATTAGCCCGGACTTTGAAAGAGAGTTCACGAAGGCTGTGATTGGCCAGATGGGAATAAATCAGCAGATGTCAGAGCAGATACTGAATGATAGGGATAAGAGGCTGAGATTTAGCTCACTGGTTATTGACCTAATTTATAAGATGCTGAGGGAACAGGATTAAGACCCCCTAAATAGTTTAGAAATCCAATGAACTATCTGGCGATTCCTAAGAAACGCCAGGATTCAAGATCACAATACGAAGAGATTACCTCGGATCAAAATTGAATATAAAACGCCAGACGTGGAAGAGACTCCTGAATAAGTTGAAAATCAATAATGAACGGTACCCTACCGAATAGGCAAAGCAAAAAAATAAAAGATATAATGAACTGGGGGATTGAGCCTATGATTAATGGAATAATATATCATACTGATAAAAATTGGCTGAATTATCTAAAATCAAAGCATGACGGAAAACAGGTCAATTTCTGAACGTTGAGAAAATCTGACTTAAATACCAAGGTCAACATTCCGCTTTTCTTTAAGACCAGGACGGAAAGAAGAACAGGCTGCTCGGAAGGAAACTAAGGTACGCTTTCCCTCACGCAGAGATATTCAGGGAACTGAGATACTCTCATCCAAGATCTGACGTGGACGTGGCTTTCAAGACGATATATCTCCATTCATATTCATACGCAGGAAATGGTACGGCCTTCAAGAGATTCTACAAGAAAGTCAACATGCCGCCTCTTAAGATCGAATATTTCTTGAGGGTCAAGAAGTGGATCGTCGAGGGCGTGGACTTCAGGGAGCTTGTTACGAGATATAACAAGCCTAGGGTACTCCTCTATCTCGACCCTCCTTACCTGGACGGAGGCCACGCTTACAGGTACAGCTTCAAGATGAAAGATTTCGCAGATCTGAAGAAGCTCCTTGCACTGCATCAGAGGACCTATCTGCTGAATCTCTCGATGCACGACAGGGAGATGCTAGATATTTTTGGGAAGCCTGACATGGTTACAGACCATTACAGGCCTACGACCAAGGGAAGCTACGCCGAAGGCAGCAGATGGCAGTGCGGGTACTGGTGGAGATTCCATAAATGAATAGATACTTATGTCTTATATTCGCCTTGACCTAGATTCTTTGTTCCTATCAACTCACTCAACACCGTGATCAACACCGTGACAAGCAGGAGAAGGGAATCCCAAGAATAGGGGTCATTCTTTAGTTCATTGATCATAGTTTCAATGTAATTTAAGCCATCTGATATCTCGTCAGCGATAGCGTTGAAATTCTCAACAATCCAATCAAACTTTTTACTAAGTCTGTTTGGAGGATATCTTAGTTCAACAGAGGATTGAAGAGTTGAAGAAACGTAAAATGTTGGGATTAAAAGATCAAGGTAAAGCGGAACATAGTAATTGATCAATTTTTTTACAGACGAAACAGGCGGTGGGGTCAGCGCTTCTTTTTTGGCAATTTCAGGGATTAGAATGTTTAATCTTTTGTCTATTATATCCAACTCCTGTAACTTTCCTATTTTGACTGCAAGATCTGCTGCACCACTAAAAGGTCTTGAGCCGATGAGAGGCTCCATAATAGAAGTTAGAGTCTCAGGATCTAATTTTTGTAATTTTTCTTCAGTTTCTATCATTTTTGCGGGATTAATCTCAACTGCTTTTTCGACGGATTCCTTGGGTAATCCTTCTATGGATTGCAGCAAATCATAAATCGTAGATGTATTTATCCCACTGAACCTCTTTTGCATAAATTTTAGAATTTTCAAGTATGGGTTATGACCTAAACTTTTCGTGGATAGGATGTCACTTTCTCCTTCCTTCGAAAGGGAGACTTTACTTTCGTCTAACGTCCACAGAGCAATCTTTAGAACGGCTTTGGTTAACTTTTCACTTGCCTGCTGAAGCAGGTAAAGCGCATTTCTGAAGTCGTTGGCCCTAAACAAGAGAACGGACGATCGAAGATCATTTCGTGCGTAATTAACCCACTCATCAACACTTGTTAGAATTGATGCAAGAATGTCTTGTCTGTCTTTCTCTTTACTATCCACGTTAATCAGGAAACAATAGGTGGGAGGTATAAAGACTTGAGCAGATATGATTTTCTTTATGAATTGGCAGTTTTTGAATTAAGTGAAACAAATTGGTGCTATAGTTCAAAGAACGACCGTACCCTAGAGTATGCAAGCAGAAGGTAACCGAGATATTGGTCTATTTTCCTTCACGAGTCGGATCATATACCCTCGTGTGGTAAGAAGCTCCCTTTGTTCTCTAGAACGATACTATTCCTTCATTGAAGGTTGCCCTGGAATTATTTCAAGCATCCATTCGATGACCAATATATCATCATTCGTCAATTTATTATACCTTCTCAAAGCTTCATTTGCCACATTTTCCCATGTCAATTTACTTTTCTCGGAGCGAAAATAGTAGTAATTCTCTGATATTTTCTCATTGGTAGTCGAATGGACCTCTCTTCCTTCAAGGTTCCTAAAAATATTTGTGTACCATACTTTATTGTTTAAGCTAGACAATCTGTGATTAACCCACGACCCATCAAAGGATTGAGGCAAGATTCTTTTGAAGTTGCCCTCGAAGTGATGCCTGTTTTCTCTTATGAAGGAATCAAAGTCATCTGCTGTAAGTTGGTCTTTATCGCTAGTGCTACTTAGAGCATCGACTATGCTTTTGTAAAGTTCCTTAACTTTTTCCTTTTTGTTCATATTTTCTTTACGTTTATCTAGCCACCAGGCGAGGCCTCCAGATGCTGCAAATGTCAGAACACCAGTAATTACTTGGTCCCATGGAAACGTTTGTGTCATTGCAAGGATCCTTCAAGGTACTTTATTTATGTAAGATTATTACAGAGGATATATCTAAGATTTGCCCTACTTTAATTAAAGTTTGACAATTCATTTTTTCATTTCTTTCATTTCTCAAAAGTGGGTAAAAAATTGAAATACCCGGTCACAAATTCCTGGATCGATGCGTATGAAAAATGATGTATTCAACAGGGAATTTGACAAGCTGGTTGAAGGCAGGATGAAGAGACTGAGCGGGATAAACCTAAGGGAAGAGCTGGATTCCAGGGATAATGCTTTAGCGACATCCAGAACAGAAGGCGATGAAGTTTTCGGGGAATGATCTCAGTGAACTGCAACGGCGCTTATATACAAACTACCATAGTGTGGAAAGACGGACTGAAGTATCTTGGCCAGAAGACTCTGAATGACGTAACAGACGAAATTAGGATGGAGGGAAGGTGAATGAACAGATTTGATGCAGAATTCTGGAATGGATTTCTGAAGGGACTCAATGCTGCTCAGTTTGAGTTGAATGAGATTGAAGAGAAAGCTGAAGTTTCCGAGAGTGACGGAATCAAGATTTCACTGGCTGCTCTTAAGGAACTGAAAGAGAAGGTGGAGAAGCTGCACAGTGAGGACATACTGATGTTCCTGAGGCAGTACAGATAACCAGAAGCTTATCTAATCAATCTTTCTTATTCTTATTTTTTTGTTGAATTCTTGGAGTTTTCTTGAGTATGTTGTTAAAAACCCAAGTGTTGTGAAATCCTCTTCGCTTGTTTCTGTTGCTTCCCCTGAATATCAGAACGTCGATCCCACCTTTCTTACATATTTTGCAATCACATTTCTCCCATGGTTTATCTTCCAGAGTTCTCCTATATCTTTCTCGTAAGTTGAGCCCGTCGTCCGTGTTCCTTGTTAACAAGTTATCGTATTTCATAACGGCATTTAATGCCCTTTCTGTGCTCATTTGCCCAGAATCATACATTCTTAAGCTTTGAATTGCTTTCCGTTCTAAAGATTCAAGCTCATCTTCATTTATTCCCATTTTCTTAGAATTCTTCTTGACGATAGCGTTGTCTGAGAAAGGAACTCTTATGGCAGCATACCACTCATCATCACCAGTAATATAGTTCTGGCCAGATCTTAGCCACGCCTTCCTTAGATAAGAAGCACTGTCAAAACTTATGACACCAAGCTTCTCAAATTTTGGCAGAAACGTGGGTCTTAAGACTCCGAAAAGGTGAAGTTTGGATTGCCCTAGTTCAGATTTTATTTCCTCTAAAATTGAAAGTATTTCCTCGGAGTTGTAACGAACAAGACTCCCGATTCCAACATAGTCGTACCCCATTCCAATAAGCTCCTTAACACTCCTGACGTAAGACTTCTTGTCGTAACCTTGTGCAGTTCCTATCGGCTTAAATTTGTAATGTTTCTCTTTATGAATATCAAGAAATTCTTTGGCATTTTTTAAGGTCAGTCTTACCCTTCTCTCTTTTTGATAAGACGATAGGGTGACCACATCTCTTTTTCCAGTTTTTTCATTCTTAACTATAAACGAGTTGATAGCCATATGGTCTATGGAAACTCCATAATCGAATCCCAACTTGTCATAGTAGTTCGCAACATCCACTGAATTGAAAAACTCCGGTGGATTCGTTTTACCCACGTAGCTGAATGCCCCACAGTCGCCGAGTACTTCGAGTTTGGTCTTTTTGGGGAATTTCAGATATTCTTTGATGCTCCTAAATCCCCTTATGCTAATGTTGTTCGTGCCGTGGTTCTCGAGAACTAACTTTGACTGGAAGATGCTCAAACTGAAAAGAATTCCGTCATACGGCAACGAGGGGTCGAATAGTTGATGAGCGTACCTGTCATTTGAATATGGATTCTTGTCGTGTTTTTCCGAGAATTTATCCTTCCTAAAATCGAATCCTGGGTCAACCCGATCTTCCCAATCCGGAAGGAAAAATTTCATTATTATTCAATCACTGAGCTGAAATAATCATGTGATATTTAACAACTATCATAATTTCTTGGAAGGTATGTTTACTAAATCCTGTTCAAGCCAGGTTTTTAGATTATGTAACCTTACGCCAATCGTTCCGTGGTCGAAGATTAGCCTGACTTCAGGATAGTCAGAAGGACGTATTGACACAGTATCAATGTAATTCTTACCTAACTCAAAAAAGACTTCATCGTAGTTCCCAGAATGCATTGACTCTTCTATAGCGAGGGACACTTTATCCTTCAGTTCCGTAGCCCGTTTTTTCGTCATTTTCTTATTGTAGAACGATATTCTGACATTAGAATCTATGGCACCGTACTTTGCCGATATTATCAGTATGTCCTTATTAGAAAGATTAGCCTTTCGGAGAATTCTGTAGTATGGACCGTTATAAACATATATGGCTTCAGTATTGTAGAGTCTACTTTTGTCGTTTGAACATGAGATAACTAGAAGCTTTCGCTTCACCTTTAGAGACATCCCTTAGCCCTTCACTCTTAAAATACGGAATGTACTATAAAACTTGGTTGTCTTACTGCCTGTATTATTTGACTCATATCGATTAATTTCGTAATGATATGGAGTTCCAAGGTATCATCCAATTCACATCACTGAATTTGAGATATTTGGAGGGTCTTTGTCAGCAGAAGAGGGGCAAAAGGTTCTAAAATCACAGATGGTGCAAGTTTCATACTTTGGATTCTGACGCCATGCCTGAATTATAGAGATTCCGTTAATTTCCTGCCTAACAGAGCTCTCTATAGAGTTAACCACAGCGTCATTTCTGGCAACGCTATTCCCAATTCTATCTCTATCAATTATTAGAACCCGGATTGATCTTCTTATTTTGTGTTCTCTGTCTAACACTGGTAAGTCCTCTTCTTGTTTCCAATTTAATATTGACGCCTTGACTTCATTTATCGGTTCGACGTCTGAATATATGCGGTTATGCTGTTGAAGTGACTTTTTCCATTTCTTTATATCCTCGCCAGACGGAACCAATTCATTAAGATAGAAGATGATCCCAATTTTGACTTTATTCGCATCTTGCTGTTTCTCTCTCAGCCAGGCATAACTTAAGACTTGATCCTGATGATAGTGCCATTCTCTGTCATTGGTTTGAGGGCTTACTTGAGGCCTAGTCTCCCCCTTGTAATCCACTATTATTTCAAAGTCTTCGCCCCCAATTCTTTCCAGGAGTTGTCTTCCTTCATCTAATTCTCTTATATACTTCAAAATCAAGTTCCCTTGGTCTTGATTTCGAAGATTCATAGAGGCAAGTACGTCAATTCTACCAGTAATCCCATAATAATTTGACCTGCTAATATTCTCATCATAATTTGGCATGGGTCTTGTTCCATTGAGTTTCACTTCTGCCTCAGATATTAGTGGAAACAGATGGGGCCCCCATGTGTTAATAGATTCCAAGACCCTCTGACTCGCGATTAGCTGATGGGGATGATTTAAGTCAGGGCAAGAACCAGATCTCTCATTTGGGGCATCATAGGGACAGAATACCCAGCGGGGAGGCCTTAGCCCTCCCGCAAGTAATCGTCTGAAAACAGTAATTTCTATATTTCTTATATAAGTATTCCAATCCCAGGGGAAAAGAGGTGTGTTTGTTCCTCTTTTCCACCTCAAATAAGATTCTTCCATTACTCCATGGATGAATTGCCCGAACCAAAGTTGAACAGGCTTGGAGGGGGGGAGTTCCCCTTTGTTCTGGTATCTGTATTGCAGTCCGCATTTAAGATATGAGAGTATGTCCCCTGTAATACTATATTCTGGAATCATATATATTCTATCTTTTGATTTTAATGTCATTCAAGTCACCTCATATATACTCGATAGTCCCCCCTAGAACATTCCAATTACGAGTTCCATTTCTTAGCCATCCAGTGGCGACATTTTGAATGTTCCCATTGATAGACCCATCGAGGCCAACCAGGAGCAGGCAATCCTGAGCCCTACTGAAGCCAACAAAATAATCCCTAATTAAATCATCAAAGGCAGGGTGCGTTCCGGTCCTTGTAGGAAGCCCCAGCGGAGAAAAATTCCTAACAAATCTTTCAATTCCACTCGTTTCCCCCGGGTGAATCGGATATCTCTTAAACGCTTGTCTCCAGTGGTTCAACCTAAACTCTGAACCAACATCAACGATCACTAGAGGAAATTCAAGTCCTTTTGCTTGGTGAAAAGACATTATATTCAACCTATCTGGAGGAAGGGTTTCGAATAAATCTTCATTTAAATCCACAGCATTTGCAGCGATGGGAACGAATATGTTCCAAATCGCTTCTCTGATTGAATATGTTTGAAGTCTGTTACCTTGACCTCCAGCGGTCACGTTTCCGAAGTCAGGATCTATTATTGAACTTTGTTCGATGGCCCTAGTAACAAGTTCAAGATATGCTAGACCTAGAATATCGTTATGAAAATCTGGCATCCACGATATCAAGTTGTAGATTAGAGCCGTAAGTTGTACTGTCCTGATAGCCTGATTTCTATTCTGGCCTGAGAACATGTGCTGCGTTTCTGTTACGAATCCAGCTAGATCCTTGTTTCTTACCAAATCTGCACCGTGGTTCTGCAAATATTCTCCTGCAACTTGTCTCCATTCGACCAAGGTATCCCTGATTTCTCTAGGAAGTTTTGTAATGCTATTCTGAACTTGCGAGCCTTGATCTATGCTCTCTAGTATTAAACCATTAAGTCTCATTATCAGTTCCTCTGAAGAGAGATCCTTTCCCCTTGGATTGAAAATCCTAATCTTAGGGGTACCACCTTCTAATCGCTCTTTAATTAATAACGGGAGTCTAGAATCTCCTCCGGAAGACATTTCACTTGGTGAATACATAAGAATTGCAAGATCTGACGAAGAACCCCTTGTTTGATCTATCTGAACCCGTAATCCACCGTTGATCTGATATCCCGGGCCAGACACAACAGATTGAATGAAATTGGCAAGATCACGTGCAAGAGTATTGATATCTCCTCTAAACATTCCAAGAATGGGATAATTTGTTCTGGCCTCGGACCGAGGTCCCCCATTATTCTGATTTTGTATGATACGAGGCTTTCTATTAACCCTCACATTTTGAAAATCAGGATCGAGGTTCACGAAATTGTTTACAAAATCTATTATCTGAGGTGTAGACCTGTAATTAATAGAAAGCCAAGTTACAGTTGGAGTGGTACTAGTCACTTCGTGAAGTCTTTGGGGGAAATCCCTAAAAAGCTCCACGGTGGCTCCCCTAAACCTATAAAGGGACTGGTCATCATCGCCGACAACAGTTATACCTCCTCCATTACTGATTGCTCGAGATGCTATCCTAAAATAAATTCTCTCTTGCAGCAGGTTAGTGTCTTGGTATTCATCTACCATTATGAATTTTATTCCGTTGAGAAAAACATCCAATTCTCCCGCATTCAACTTTTCTAAGAACACACTTTCAAGTCTGCCAAAATCGAAAAGATTACGTCTATCTAGTTCCTGTTGATAGGCTTCAATAGCCTCTGCCAATCTAACTCTTCCAACATCTTGACCATCACCTCTTATTGAGTTAGTTGAGATTACATCCGTATAAATGCGATCTTTTATCTTGGTAAGAATATTCGCCTTCTGACGAGCATTTATAGTCCCGCTATTATCATCCTTTATCCGCAAAAGTAAATCCTCTAAATGGCGACTATTATGTCGCCCATTTGCGAAAAGGCCATACCTAAGCATAAGAGCGGTTGAAACAAAATCCTCAATAACGACCGGTTCAATTTGTCCGGGCTGTTTAAATTCTGCCATTATGTCCTGGGCCAAGCTATCGATAGTTCCCACGTATATCCTCGTATAATCTATTCCTTCTAGTCGTTTTTTAAGGTTCTGAGAAGCACCGTGCTGTATAAAATATAGTCTTAGTCTATCTCCCCATCCTAAAACTCTCGATTCCAATTCTGAGGCTGCCTTCTTCGTGAACGTAGTCAATATAATACTTCTGGGATCAACCTTGTTGATCAGAATTATTTTCAGGACTCTGAGTGTCATAACAGTAGTCTTCCCGCTTCCTGGTCCGGCAACAACAAAGAGAGAAGCAGTCGTAGGAGAGAAAATAGTATTGTATTGCCCCGGATTCGCGCCTTCTCCAATATCGCGCCTTAACTCATCACGAACCGCATTGGTAAACATTTCCTCGGTTACTTCATCAAAACCTCGTCCACTGGAATTCATAACCCCGGTCCCCTTTTCTTCTTTTCTACGATTTCAATCACTCGCTCTCATCCCATTCTATTGTAACTCTGACATTTTCCGGTACCCTGCCCGCCAACCTTTCTATCTCCTTCACAAAAAGCTGCATTGTTGCTATCTTGTCAAAATGCTTTAGTCCTTCCTCTGGAGAGCTTGACTCGTATGGGGCATATCTCGTAGTTAAGGGAAATTTTGCATGTTTCATATCTAACTCCATTTTGCCCATTATCTATCAACCCTCTTCTTTTTATCTTTCAAAAATATCATAAATTCATCCCTCTATCCCTATGTATGTCATCCATCATCTTGTCAAATTGTTCCTTTGATATCTCTCCCTTAGCATATCTCGAACGAAGAATCTCCTCTGCGCTATTGTGACCCCAAAAATCGTGGTAGTAATGATGCCATCTCCACGGTCTAATGAATACTCTGAATAGGAAGAATAGCACCCACAGGAAGATGAACAGCCCGATGAGGTTCCATATCCAGTTCCAAGGTGCGAAGTTCCAGAATTGGAACGTGTTATTTCCAACTGTAGAAACGGCTTTGCCCCCATATAACAGTACTCCAAGAACTGCAGCTATTCCTATCAGAACGAACATTACTGCAAGTCCAATCCAGAGCCATGTCAACCCGCCGCTTCTTCCGTTCATCTTCATCACTCCTTCTTCCTTTCCTGCTTAGGATGCCTTTTCACTTTTCATTCCCACTCCACCGTAACCTTCAGTTTCCTTGGCTCCTTGGATCCAAATACCGCTTTCTGCACATACAAGGTCCCGATCGAAGGCTCTCCCTGAGGTTTCTCCCTGAACCTCAAGGGATTCTTGGTTGCCCTTTCGAACTCAAACTCTATTTCTTTTTTATCCATTTCGTCGCCTCCTTTAATCCTTCCCCCTCTGACTAAGTTTCTGTCTCAAGTTGTCTATTATATATTCCTTTCCACTATTATCCCTGATATACCACCATACCCATCCATTAATTGACGTGCTAGTCAGTTTTCTAGCTGCATCGGACAATGAGTTTACAATTGTGCCATCTTCCAGTTTCAGTTTCCCCTCTTCTGTTATATGAGCCCGTAAGGTCTTGCCCTTGTATTGACGATAGATCATGGTGTTGGGTTCAATCAGTCCTGCTTGAATAATATCTACGAGTTCAATGTGCCTATTTGAATAATTAGTATATTCGAGCGACTTTCTGTAGGTTCCTCGATTAATTGGAGATTCCTCTGGTACCGATGATGGTAGAACTGGCCCTTCGGGAGTATGGGGTTCAAGCTCTTCATTAGCCTGCACTTTTCTTTGATCAAAAAGTGAAGGTGTGGGCAAAAGTCCAAACGAGTTTGTGTTAGCAATAGATAAGGCTCTGAAGGCGATTTCGGAAGGCTCATCTGCAAGAAGATCCCATTCCACAACTTTCTTTTCAGATAGTTTTACTCGCTTAAAGGTATCATATATTTCCCACTTTTGTCCGTCAGTAGCTATGAAATATTCAACCCCTTCTTCTACGCAATAGGAAATATGTTGGTTCAGGTCCTCTGCTTTCCCTAACTTCTTTGCTCCCACGAAGGCAATAGGTTTTTTGTCTTTCGGAACAAACAAAGCATAATCTGGTCTACCAGCTTCAGTAGAAAATTCGGGAATAACTTGCGAGGGATCTGACGTATCCCAACCGAGTGATCTCAGGAATGGGTCGATTATAGAATATCTTACCAGTGCTTCATTTTTGGACAATTGAGTCTCGTGAACTCTTACTTTTTCTTTCAAGTTCTCAATTAAGTCGATAATATCATCCATTACAATCTTCATTTGATCACTTGCCTCTCTCTTTCATTATTCGCTTTACGCTTCCTTGACCGCTGGCCTCCTTCAAGCTTTCCATTTTTTCTCTTACAGCAACCTTCACAAACTCCGCTATAGATGTATACCCCAGTTTTGGGTGCCCTTTTACAAATTCATCTATTTCCTCATAGAACGCATCAGGGATAGAAACTTGCCTGTATCCTTTCGCCACTCTACTATATGTACCGCACCAACTAAAAATAATTTGAGAGATTAATACCGTATCCATAGTAGAAACATTTATAATCCGCCAGTTATTCTCTCATGGATGGTAGAAATGAGGTATCATCAAATAAGTCTCCCGGAAGATCTGATTTCTCAGATTGATAAGGAGATAATAGACTCGGAGACTGGCTATAGATCAAGAGCTGAATTCGTAAAAGCCGCAGTTAGAGAAAAATTGACCAAAGGTGTATCCGCATGATCTTTTCCTCGGACAGTGAGATAAGGGAATTCTCCTCGTACTGCATCCGAGCCAGGAAAATTGCGATCGAGGAGTTCAAGCATCAGGAAGGCAGGCCTCCAAGCGAGTTTGAGATCCAGGATCTCCTAAAGATGGTGGTAGTACCATTCGGCATCCTTAAGCAGCAGAACGGGAATTCCCACCCTCCAATCCAGCAACAGCAGCCTAGACCCCAGGAACAGCCCAAAAATCAGCCGCAGAGGACCGTTCAGCCAGAGGGAGGGTGGAAACCGGAAATCCTCAGAATACTTAACGAATTTCCGCAGAACCTTGAGAGGAAGTCCCAGTCCAAGATCAAGATCGTCAGGGAGATACCAAGAAGCGAATGGAATGATGTGAAGAGGGCATTCGAGAAAGAAGGATGGACATACGACTGGAAGGAGAAGGTCTTCATGATTTCGGAGGAGGCCCGTGCATGAAGAAATGCAAATCCTGTGGAAGGCGCATTGACATCAGAGTGCACCCGTATGCGA
>CAYMEF010000010.1:0-38264 GCA_964389625.1 uncultured Thermoplasmatales archaeon | reverse complement strand
ATAGATTGGTTCAGTCCCTCCGTATCATTCAGCACAGGGGACAGGAATCTTCTGGAATCGCCATAAACACAGGAAAAGTGCTGAAAAACTATAGGGGGATGGGTCTCGTAAACGAAGTATTTTCCGGGATCAAGCTCGAAAGGGATGTCGGAATGGGCATAGGTCACATAAGGTACAGCACCGCAGGCTCATCGACACTCGAGAACGCACAGCCCCTCCATGCAAACATAGGAAAGTATGATATTGCCATAGGACACAATGGAGAGATAGTGAACGCCTCTCAGCTGAAGAGATCGCTCGAGAGCAGGGGGTATTCTTTTGCCACGAACTCCGACACCGAGGTGATCATGAAACTCTTATCTATAGAGCTCTCCAAAACGGCCGACCCCATACTGTCTATGAAGAACACATTCAGGAAACTGGTAGGTGCGTATTCTCTGAACATAATGATCAACCAGCGCGTGTTCGTTGCAAGGGATCCGAATGGTATCAGGCCACTGGTGGTCGGCACTACCGAATATGGATACTGTGCTGCATCCGAGAGCGTCGTGTTTGACCAGCTCAACGGGAAGAAGATAAGGGACGTGAGACCGGGGGAGATCGTAGAGATCAAGAAGAACGAGATCGATTCTTTCGTGTACAACGGTGATGCTAAAACAGCTCACTGCATGTTCGAATACGTCTATTTTGCCAGACCCGACAGCGTGATGGATGGAAGGAGCGTCTTTGAGGCAAGGATGGAGCTCGGAAGGATTCTCGCGAGGGAGAGTCCAGTCGATGGAGCCGACTGTGTCGTTGCAGTCCCCGATTCCGCGAGGACCCACGCTCAGGGATATGCGGAGGAGTCTGGAATTCCGCTCTCGGAGGGGCTGATCAAGAACAGGTACGTAGACAGGACGTTCATAATGCCCGAGCAGGCCGGAAGGGAGAGCGAACTTGACATAAAGCTGAACCCGATAAAGCAGCTCATAGATGGAAAGAAGGTCGTGCTGGTCGACGACAGCATCATCAGAGGAAACACCACCAGAAAGATCGTGAAGATGCTCAAGCGATATGGGGCAAAGGAAGTCCACCTGAGGATCGCATGTCCTCCCGTCCGCTTTCCGTGCTACCTGGGAATAGACATGAAAACCAAGGACCAGTTCATTGCTGCAAACAGGAGCCTCCCGGAGATAAACGCCAAGCTGGGGGCAGATAGCCTCAGGTACGTTTCACTCGAGGGCCTAGTAGCGGCGACTGGCTTGGGTAGGGAAAACCTCTGCCTCGGATGCCTGACGGGAAAGTATCCAGTCAGGATAGGAAAGCACTGATTCTACCTGTCAATAGAATTCTTTGACTGCAGGAATTTTATGGATTCATAGAGGAACCTGTTCACCTTCAATTCCAACCCATTTCTCTTACCGATCGCAATTATCTCCCCTGTGATGGAATCTATCTCCGACTTCCTGCCATGCTGAATGTCCTGGAGCATGCTGCTGGTGTTTTCTGCAGTCACTCTGCATGTCTCCAGCACGTTTTTCTCTATCTCCAGCCTATAACCGATTCTGGAGAAGAGGTCCTCGAGTTCGCCTATGGTCTCGCTCGCCAGAGCCCAAAGTTCAGCACTTGTGGCAACTACACCATTCTTTACTCCAAACAGCGCTGTGATAGGATTGATCACCGCGTTTATGGCTGCCTTCCGGTATAGTTCTTCGTCGATCCCCTCGATCCATTCTGCATTTATTCCAGAGTTGGTGAGGAAAGAGAGGTCTATCCTTCCAGAGTGACTTCCCACCCTGAAGTATCCTCTACCGGTAAGTTCGGCGACCCCCCTTGAAACCTTCTTGGATGCCCAGGTGGTAACCGCATATATCTTCGTAACACCATCACTCTCAATGTTCAGATGGGCGAGTCCATTCTGGATCAGGATCACTCTCCCTTCTAAGCTCCCGAATACCGAACCAAGATCGTAAGATTTTACTGCGACGATAGTGATGTCGGACCTGGCAGATTCCTCGGATATTTCCACATCGAACTTCCGTTCCTTCCCATTCTCTATGAGAGTCAGTCCGTCATCGTAGTACTTCCCCTCGCCCTTCTTGACTGTAAGAACGACTTCATTTTTCTTCTGAAGGAAGTATGCAAGTGCAATCCCCATTGAACCTGCACCTATTATGTTGATCTTCATGCCAACTTTGATACAGCCGTTGGAGTAAATGTCTTTCCCTTCTCGAACGCCATGACGTTGACATCCCAGTGTTTCTCCGGAAGGGACTCCTTTATCGCTCCTATAAGACTGCTCTCGCTGATGCCCAGGAGATCCGTTGCGAATAAGGCTCCAACCATTACGGTGTTTGCAACACGCTTGTTTCCCAGGTCCATTGCCACCTGATCGGCATCGACGTTGATCGTCTCGTAGTTCCTGAGCTCGGCCTCGATCAGGTCGTTGGGATAATTCTGCTGTCTAATTGTGAGAGAGACGGGATGTATCTTTCTTCTGTTCAGGAGTATGGTCCCACCCTTCTTCAGTTTGGGGATGTTCCTCACGGTTTCCAGCTCCTCAAAGCCGACGATCACGTCAGCAGATCTAGCTGGGATGACGGGGCTCCTGTAGTCGCCGACCCTGACCTCTACTAGTATCTTCCCTCCCCTCTGGGCCATTCCGTGGAGCTCGGTCATGAGCGCGTTTTTGCCTTCGATAACTGCTGCCCTTCCAACTATTATTGCGACCGTGACAACTCCCTGCCCTCCCACGCCAGCGAATACGATCGACACCATCACTCCTTCACCTCTATTGCGTTGAACGGACAGACCAAGGGCTCTGAACAGACCGAGCAACCGTCACAGAGCTCAGGATCGATGTAGACCTTGCCATCGTCCGTATAGAATGCTGCACAGGAAAAGTTCCTCACGCAGTTGTAGCATTGGGTACACTTGTCCTGATCGATCTGGAACACCTTCGCCTCCGAAGGAGGCCTCTTCCTATCCGCCTCCAGTGCGCACTCCCTCTTGCTTATAATCACGGACAGCTCCTTCGAATCTAGAGCCTTCTTGAACGTTTCTAGTGAACTCTTCAGGTCGTAAGGGTCCATCGTGAAAATGTTCCTTATCCCTATGCCCCTGACGACGCTCTCTATGTCCACCCTCCTGAAGGGAGGACCGGTTTCCGGGGTCGGTTGACCGCCCGTCATTGCAGTAGTCGAATTGTCCATTATCACCACCACAAAGTTGTGATTGTTGTGATATGCATTTATGAGGGCCGGAATTCCAGCGTGAAAGAATGTGCTGTCCCCTATGAAGCTAACAACCTTTTCGCCGGTATTCATCGTGAATCCGCTCGAAGAACCTATGGAAGATCCCATCGAAAAACAGAAATCGCCCAGCTGGTATGGCTCGTAATACCCGAGCGTGTAGCAGCCGATGTCGGTGGGTGTTATGGGGTTCCTTATGCCCCTCTGCTTCATCGCAATCTTCGCAACGTAATACGTCGCACGGTGCGGACATCCCGGGCACAAAACCGGGGCACGCAAGGGTAACTCCGATATGACCTCCTGTGGACCGTGCGGTATCCCATATATTTCTGCCAAGAAACCTGCGACACGATCGACGTCCATCTCGTACGACGTGGGTACCGACCCGTTCGATTTGCCGTAGAATGACCTATTGATCGACCTGAGTGCACACTGAGTCAGCACCTGCTCTTCGATGAACGGTCCCCCTTCCTCTACAAATATAACTTTCTCCGCCCTCCTAATCTCATCCAGGAGTTCATCGGTAGCTAGAGGATAGCTCAGGCCAATCTTCATTATTCTGGCCTTAGCGTCTAGAATGTTCAGAGCTTCCCCAATGTAGTTGTATGCCGACCCCGATGTGATTATGAGGGTAGACGAATCACCCTCAATCCTGTTGAAGGATCTCGCCAGACCCGATGATTCCACCCGTTCTAGTCTCTTCGAGACCGATGTCTGAGCCGCATAAGCGTTCTCCGGCATGAGGACGAACGATGCTTCCTTCCTGTATTTCCATTCTTTTTTCCCTCTCACACTTCCATACCTTACGGGTGCCCTTATGTGAGAGATCCTGGTTACGCTTCTGATGAGTACGGGATGTCCAATCTCTTCAGACAGGTCGAATGCCATGACCACGAAGTCCTTGAGTTCCTGAGGGCTGGATGGTTCTATGACGATCGTCTTTGCGAATTTCCCTAGGAACCTGTTGTCCTGTTCGTTCTGAGACGAATGCATAGAGGGGTCGTCTGCTGACAGTACGACCATACCTCCCTTGGCACCCGCCGATGCGAGGGACACGAAAGAGTCCATAGCAACGTTGAGCCCGACGTGCTTCATGAACACCATCGAGCGGAGACCTCCCAGCGATGCGGCCGAAGATATCTCGAGAGCGACCTTCTCGTTCGTTGCATATTCGAACTTGATGCCCATCCTCTGTGAAATCAAATACAGGACGTCTCCGATCTCTGAACTGGGCGTACCGGGATAGGTAGCAGCTACCGATACGCCTGCCTCGTACATTCCTCTGACAACCGCCTCGTTCCCTAGGAGGAATTCGACTTTACCTTCTGGGCCGAGAAGGGAGTCGTACTGCATACTACATTTGCTCCCGCTTGAGGAGAGATTTCCATCTCTCCTCCACGGCCTCTTCGATTTCTCTGATCTCTTCTTCTCTGAGGTGTCCGAACCTTCCCTGCAGTGAAAGATAGTCCGTGATTGGGACGTTCTTGCTGGGTTTGAAGAGCGCGAATTTTCCGTTTCTGGATTCGAACAGCGGGAACACCTTCGATTCCACCGCTAGTCGCGATACCTTGATTGTATCCGCCGAATTGTAATACCATCCGGGTGGACATGGCGAAAGTATCTGGATGAATTTCGGTCCCTTGATAGATTTTGCGACAGATATCTTCCTCTCCAGGTCCTCTGGATATGCTATGGTTGCAGTCGCAACGTAAGGCACGTTCTGTGCGATCATAAGGTCAGCGACGTACTTCTTCTTCTCCTTCTTGTACTGTCTCTTCGAGCCCACCGGCGTAGTTGTCGTCCACGCACCGAAGGGGGTACTACTGCTCCTCTGGATACCGGTGTTCATATACGCTTCGTTGTCGTACATGATGTACAGCACATTGTGGCCTCGTTCCATCGCGGCACTCAAACCCTGCAAACCTATGTCAGCGGTCCCGCCATCCCCAGCGAATGCCAGGACGTTGTAGTCCTCTTTACCCTGCGAATCTAGTCCCTCTCTGAGGCCAGATATGGATGCCCCTGCCGAAGCGAATGGAGTGTACAGGAATGGTACATTGAGTGTTGTATATGGGAACTCGCCGGGTATGACCGACCAGCAGCACGCGGGCGTCGCAACTGCCGTCTTGGGGCCGAGTCCTTTCAGTACGTACCTCATCGAAAGCGTGGCACCACAACCAGCGCAGGCAGTATGTCCCTGCTGCATGTATTCTTCTCTCGGAATGGTTAGAGGCATCTATCTCCCTCCCGCGTTAATCCATTCAATGTCCGCGTTCCCTTCAATGAGGTTCTCAAACATTTTTTCGAAATCCTTGACCCTGACATCCCTTCCACCCAAACCGACGACATAATTCCTGATCGGGACTTCCACTCGTCCATAGAGCGAAGAAACAACGTCCTCGAAAGTAGGGCCCCTCTCTCCAAAGAACACATTTCTTTCGACCACGCCCACCCCCTTCAGACCCCTGACCGCGTCTATTATTTCTTCTCCGGGGAAGGGTCTGTAGAAAAAGAGCCTGATGAGGCCAACCTTCTGCCCCCTGTTTCTGAGCTTTCTTATCGTGTATTTTGCAGTCGATGAGAT
The DNA here is from genome assembly GCA_964389625.1 of uncultured Thermoplasmatales archaeon. Taxonomy (GTDB): domain Archaea; phylum Thermoplasmatota; class Thermoplasmata; order Thermoplasmatales. The sequence continues at coordinate 32,450 of CAYMEF010000010.1, read as the reverse complement.
GGCACCAGTTGTGATCAGTGCGTAATCCGCATCTTCCATCATGAATTTGTCTACCAGGCCCGGAAGTTCCGCACCGAACAGCTCATTGTATGTCGATATCTCCTTCTTGATTGTGCCCAAGTAGTTGTACATGCTCTCTCTCATGTCCCTCTTCATTTCGGTGAAGGGTCCCTCTGGCCCAGCAAGAGATCCGTATCCTGCAGGGTTCTTGAAATCGAGCTTGTTCCTCAGGTCTAGGTCTCCGAGGTACTCGGCTGCTACGGTCTGATTTCTGACCTCGACTGGTTCAGATGTGTGAGAAAGGGTGAATGCATCGAGCATGTTCATGACGGGAAGTAGTATCTTGTCGTTCTCTGCAATCTTGTACCCGAGCAACACACCATCCATAGCTTCCTGGTTGGTTTCGCAGTACATCTGAAGCCAGCCAGTATCTTTCTGATTGAACGTATCCGTCTGGTCTCCCCAGATGTTCCACGGTGGGCCTATCGCCCTGTTGACGACTGACATAACGAGAGGCAACCTCATTCCAGCGGCCCAGTGAAGCGCCTCGTGCATGTACAGGATTCCCTGAGAAGAAGATGCAGTGAACGATCTTGCTCCAGAGATCTCGCTCGCCGTTACTGACGACATGGCACTGTGCTCGCTCTCGACCTCAATGAACTTTGAATCCAGCTCGCCGTTGGCTATCATCTCTGCTAGCTTCTCTACTATAGTTGTCTGTGGAGTTATCGGGTACGCCGCGATCACTCTCACTCTTGAAAGTTTGACTCCAACCGCGACCGCTTCGTTCCCCGTCATTATTCTTCTAGATGCCTGGATCGACTCCATTTATACCTCCTCCCGGATCATCTCGATAGCGCCGAACGGACACTCCGTTGCACAGATGCCGCAGCCCTTGCAATAGTTGTAATTCACAGATGGTGCCTCGAGAGTCTTGAACCTTTCGTTCGGATACTTCAAATTTGGATCAACGACCAGATCTATGGCTACGTCAGGGCAGAACTTCCAGCATATGGAACACCTTGTGCACTTTGAGTAGTCTATGACAGGTCTTGAAGTCCTCCACGAAGACATCTCCCTGGTGTTGGAAGACAGGTAAGTGATAGGGGCAAGCACCATTTCTAGTTCAGCTCCGTTTCTTCGTAAGCTTCCTGGATGGCATTCACGTTCTCCTTCTTTCTCGAAGGCACCAAGTCTGCCGTTGCACTCTTGATCGACTGAAGTGACACCAGGTCGCAAATCTTTGCGAATGCACCAAGAATGGCCGTGTTGACGATTGGATGGGACGGGTCTCCCAGTCCGTTCCTGAGGGCAATGCTCGTTGCATCTACGTAACCCACCTTGTACTTTCCAGCCTCCTTAAGGTTCTCACTCTTGCCGTTCACGATTATTATGCCGTCGTTCTTCAGCCCCTCCGTCACATTGACGACGTCCATCAGCGATCTGTCCAAAACTACTACGGCGTCCGGCTCGTATATCTGGCTTCTGAGCTCGATCCTCCTATCGTCGACTCTGGTGAAGGCCGTTACCGGAGCTCCCCGTCGTTCTGTGCCAAAGAAGGGAAAGGAGGTCACCCACTTGCTCTCAAGAAATGCTGCCGTAGCAAGTATTTTCGATGCTGTGACTGCACCCTGCCCACCTCTTCCGTGGAACCTTATTTCGTACATGTGTCACACTCTTCCAACATCGCGCGATGCTATAAGACGGTTTTACTGATTTAAGCGCGGTTAAATCGTAGAGAACTAGGATAATCTGAGGTTTTGGAGTGTTTTAACCATTCCGAAATTATCGGCATTTCTAGACAAAATTCTGCACAAAACAATAACAATAATATCCCGCAATTTATACCAATTCAAAATGGATGTACGGATACTCATAGACGAAATTGTAAGGAACATGGGGTACAGAACTTACCCCGGGTATCCCGAAGAATACATCTGGGTTGATCACGGGGATGGATCTGGAGAGGTGATAATGCTCCTCGAGAATCAGGACATGGAAAAAGTGAGGGAGTTCAACTCTTCCACGATCTCGTTTCCGGGTGAAAGATTCCTGTTCGTGCTGTCAGATGGAAGTAACAAGGAGATACTCTCCTATTGCAAGGGGCACAAGATCACACCGGTTTCCAGGGAAGAGGCTTCGAAGATGCTGGGGAAGGCACTAATAGATATGCACCTCTCCAAGAAAACGCCAAAGAAGCCGATCACACGGACGAATGAAGAGAACAAAGACTTCATAATGGTCTACCTCGAAGAGGGGAACAATCCGAAATACATTAGACCGGTGGTCAGCGGAGAGACTGTTACCAATTCCATAGGGCTGCGTTCCGATCTCCTATTTGTGCCTTATCACTTCTTCTCTTACTCGATGAAAGTGATGGAGGGGGACAACCTCGCGACAAAGGAGGGTACCGCCATGGTCAATGCGGTGAATGGTAAAGTGTGCAGGGCAATAAACGGCTACGAGATCCTTGATTCGTGGCCCGTCACCCACCGGGAGTTGGAGTTCAAATGGGAACCACTCGCATCAATCGAACGTGCAAAGAGATGGATAGGTGAGAGCGTGGAGACTGAGGTAGTTGAGAGGAGTGAGACGGATGCATTCATAATCTATTCCAGAAGCAAAGTAAGGCCGCTGGAAGACACGGTCAAGGTAACATTCATCAACACTTGTCTCTATCCCATCTACTCTTCATCAACACTTGTCATGGACGGATTCACGGGAGAGATCAAGTCTATAACGGATTTTCTGTGAATTGAAAACCTTGGCAGACTAGACTTGGAACAATTCTTGGACGAGTGCCGGAACGAAAAGTGCGCAGTTCCCGCCTTTCTCAGACGGAAGATGTTAATAATCAGCGAATTATATTGATGCCGATATTAATGCAAGAGGCGACCGGTTCTGACTTGAAATTTATAATCGAATACGTGAAACAGCGGAGAGGAATGAGCGGCGTAAGGCAGATGCTCAGCGAACTCAACAAACCTTCAATTCTGTTTACTGGTCTAACCGATATAGGCAGATCTAAGTTCTTTACTGAGGAAGTGTACAAGAAGGTCATTGAGGCAGCGGCAAAGGTGCTTGGCGGAGACATCAAGACGAGGCTCAACCAGCTTGGCTATGCTCTGGGTGACAGGGCAAAGATGACCAAGTTCATAGCCAAATTTTCCACTCCAAAGCAACTGATCAGGCTGCTCGAGGACGGCATCATCACTGACGTGCCATTCGTAAAGTCGTCTGTGAACGATGTCTCGAAGCACATAACGATCCTCAAGATCACGTCCAGGAAGGGGGGAGATATGTTCATAGATGTTTCTGAAGGATACATCTCTGCAGTGCTTGACCAGTCCGGGAAAGCACTCACGATTTCAGAGAAAAAGGTAGCAAACGGAGAACTCTCCTACAAGTTTGTTCTGGGTTAGTGTAGAAACATGAGTCAGGTGGTTCTCGAGAAGAAGGAAAGGATGGCCAGCGTGATTCTGAATAGACCAGAAAAGAAAAATGCGCTCTCTCCGGAAGTGCTCAGAGAGCTCAGGAAGGTGTTAGAGTCACTTAGCGACGTTTCAGTGGTGATAGTCAGGGGAAGCAATGGATTCTTCTCTGCAGGCGGAGACCTCTCGGTAATGCTCGGCTCGTCGGGAGATGAGGGGAGAATTTTCTCGAAGGAGGGTAACGATTTCATGGACTTTCTCCAGGACTTCGGTGCAGTGACAATCGCTGCGATGGAAGGTGGAGCGTATGGCGGTGGCCTGGAGTTGGCACTTAGTTGCGATCTTAGAGTCGCATCCCCGCAGAGCAAGATGGGGTTGACGGAAGTGAACCTGGGTCTGATCCCTGGCTGGGGTGGCCTTAAAAGGATTGCAAGAATAGCAGGGATAGGCGCAGCAAAATATGTTGCGCTCACAGGTAAGGTGATGGACGGAAATGAAGCTTTCAGACTCGGACTCGTAAGCTACCTTTCCGATGCCCCCCTCAAGTTTTCCGAAGAGTTGGCAGAGTCCCTTTCTCAAAAATCCACCGAGAGCATCTGGAGAATCAAGAAACTTCTCGGAAGCCAAAATTATTCTTCAGAACTAGAGGCAGGACTCTTTGGCGACGTGTTGAAGACTCCATCTGCAAGGGCAACGCTGGAAAAGTTTCTAAAGAGGTAGCTTCACTCCAGCCTGATGGTTGGGCGGCCGGGGAGAGCCTTCTTCGAGTAGGCAGGGTCTTCGCTAACGACTATCTCAACACCTAGATATCTTTCTAGGTCGCCCTGGAACCTCCCGATGACCTCGCTTTCGTTCCTCACGCTCTGGGTGAGATCCTTTTTCTTGAGCAGTGTGAGCAGGAATTCTCTTTGCTCCGGCTTCGCCTCCTTGATCATTGTCTTGAGGTCTCGCGATTTTGATTCGTCCAGGAGGCTCCACTTCCAGTCCTCTGCGGTGGCGATGATCATCCTCTTTGGGTCTATCGTCGATACCTTTGTGATGCTCCTGAAGTCCTCAACTATTGAATCGATGAAATTCCACTCTTCCTCTTGTCTCTTGTATTCGTTCTTCAGAGAGGGATAGCGTTGCAGCGAAGCGAGTCCTTCTCCTCCATAGAGTGAATAGACTTCTTCAGAGATGAATGGTATCACTGGCGATAGGCTGAGCGCCCACTCCTTGGCGAAGACTCTGATCGCCCTGAGGGCCCTCTCCTTACCAGAAAAGTTTTCCAGGTCTCTCACGTCATTCAGCGCGTTGAAGAACAAGTCAACCGTGGCTTCCCTTATCTTCATTGATTCGTAGCTGTCGAAGCTCTTCGAGATTCTGTCAATCATCCTCGATACTATCCACATATCTCTCTCGTCGGGTTGGCCCTGCACATCCCTCGCTTCCATGAGCAGCGAATAGAACCTCTCGAGTTTCTTCGAGTAGTTCTCGACCTCTCCAGTCCTCCAGTCCTCGTCGTACCAGACGTCCGCATTCGACGCGAGGTACATCCTGAACAGGTCGGCACCATACTTTCTCTTTATTGTCAGCAGCGGGTAGACGTTCCCCTTGCTCTTGCTCATCTTCTGCCCCTCGGAGTTCACCATTCCGCCGGTGGATACTCCTATTGGCCACTCCTCCGGTGAGAATATTGCCACGTGGTTGAAGAGATAGAACGTCAGGTGGTTGGATATGTGTGGGTAGCTCGTGTGCCTCAGGTCGACCGGATACCAGTAGAGGAACTCCTTCCTCGCCTCTTCTGCCATCTTCCTTGTGGATTCACTCTTCCTTGAGACGTTCCCAGTACCGAAGAAGATGTTGTCGAAGAGTTCGTCGTCTATTTCCTCTGATTTCATCTGTCTGAGGAATGGGAATATTGTGTAGCACACCGTGTAGATGGTGGAATCACTGAGGCTCTCGATTATCCACTCGTTGTCCATAGGGAGTCTGGTCCCGAGTCCCCGCCTACGCGCACACGGTCTCTCTCTGATCCAGTCTACTGTCTGAAGGAACTGGCTCTTCAGATTCTCCGGTCTCAGGTCCATCCTTTCTATCAGTTCTCTTACCTTTTCCTTCCACTGTGCTATCGAATAATCTATGAACCACTGGTTCTTGACTACCGCGACTATTACCTTGTTGCCCTCCCTGGTCTCTGCCCTTCTCGATGTCTCATAGACGGGCAGTGCAATACCCTCCCCGATCAGCTCTTCAGAAATCTTATCCTTGACATTCTTCACTATGTTCCCCTTAAATTTTCCCTTCACTATCTTCCCGTGGTAATACTCCTGCTCATAGACGAATTTGGTCGCCTCTGCTAGTTTTTCTTTGTCTGCGAGAGTCACGATTCCGAACTTCTTCCTGACCTCTTCCATGTCGAGTTGCTCGCCATCCGTTTCGATGACCCTTATGTACTGCGGCTTCTCCGATATATCTATCAAACCAACGTGGTCCCATATGGAGTGGGCGGGAACAGAGTAATCTACCCCTGTACCGATCTCTTGGTCCACAAATCTCCCTGGATAGATGGGTATCTCCCTCGAGTATAGGGGTTCCTTCGCCTTCTTGTTGAAGTAGTCTTCGACGTTAACGTCCGAGACGAATTCCACCTCTCTCTGAAATTTCAACTTCTCAGAAGCCCTCTTGCTAACCACGAACGTCCTTCCTTCCATCCTGATCCTGCAGTACTTCACCTCTGGGTTCAGGAACAGATTTGTCACTCCGTCCAGAGTCTCCGGTCTGACGGTAGATGCGAGTAGGATATCGTCATCCACGAAGAAAAAGACACCAGTGAACTGAGTTATCGAGACCTTGTCCGTATCTCCTTCCAGTATGTCGTCCTCCCCGACGGGGTTCCCCTCTTCCGCAGAATAAAGGATCGGGTAGTCCCCCTTCTTTATCAGGTTCTTACGCTGAAGTATCCTGAACTGCCATTCGACAAACTTGTTGTATATGGGTTCTCCAGATGTAAACTTTCGAGTCCAGTCGATCGAGAACCCCATGTTCGTGAAATCGTTTATGATCTTTTCAGAGAAGTAATCCGCAATGTTCGACGGAACCGAGAACTCAGACACCCTTGAAGGGTCATCTCCGTATAGTTCGAGATAGCTCCTGTAGAGATCAATCGTTGACTTATCGCCCTTCTCGATCTTCTTGCTGAATGCAAGAATGGGTGTACCAGAAATGTGGAATCCCATTGGATACAAGACGTTGTATCCCCTCATTCTCTTGTACCTAGCCACGATATCTCCAACCGTGTATGTTCTACCGTGACCTATGTGCAGGGCTCCATTGCAGTATGGCCATGGTACGGTCAGGAGGAATTTTTTGCCCACTGGTCTGGGTTCAAATGCCTTTTCGTCACGCCACTTCTTGAGCCACTTCTCTTCTATAGAATTGAAATCGTACGCCACTGAATCACCTCATCCGATGATCATAACCGCTGCAGCGACCACTGTTGTCCATTCCTCGATCTTCTTTACCGTCGAAGATGCGGTCACATTGCTGGTCAATAGAATTGCGTCATTCAGCCTATACTTGCCATTTTCATCGAGCTGGTAGGAGTCAAGTCCCATCGTGCTAGCAAGCATTTCCGCTGCCAGCTCTTCTGCAAACTTACCTGCCACTTCGGGAGTTTCACCAAAGCTGTGGTGCTCACTTAGGTAGCCATACATAGTCCTGTTCTTCGGGATTGCAAATCCGACAGAGGCAGTGATGAGTCTGTTCAGCTCGTTGGAACTGTTTCTGGCAAGAACGAGGTGCAGTATCTGCCCAGCCTTGAGCTCCTTCAGACCCTCCTCTCTATCGACGATCTCTGCATAGGGCGGGAATATCGAGCTAACCTCTACCAGGTTGTATTTTGCGATGTCGGCGTCTCTAAGCGCATTCTCGAAAGATCCTAGCTGGCTCCTATGTACTCCTACTCCCTGGACGAAGAATATTTTTCTAGGCATCAATGGCGGCATTTCAGTGGTTAATAGCATCGTGGTTTAATCCTTTTCGAATTCGCACAGAAGGTAGCTTGCCTGCAATCGGCTAGGGGGTCTCCTATCGATAAAGTACAAAAGCTTAATAGCATTAGTATCATACTAACAAGTGGAAAGCACTGCTAATGTTATAAGTAGGCGAGAAAGAGATTGTCTCGTGACACTGGAGGAGGATTCGACTGACAATTTTCCTTTGCGGTTACACCAGATCGCTGATCTGCTTAGGGTAAAACCTCCAACAGCACTGAATGTAGTCAGAAGGCTCGAGCAGAAGGGCCTGGCAAAATCTAAAGACGGCATGGTAATCCTGACAGAATCGGGTAACAAGATTGCGAAGGGGATACTTCTGGTTCATAGGACATACGAATCTCTGCTTTGTCAGAGCGGGGTGTCAGAGAACTCTGCCTGTCTTGAAGCCGCAGAGGTCGACTTCATCATTCCAGAGAGAGATGCTAGGTTGATTTTGAAGAAGATAGGCAATCCGAAGTTTTGCCCTCACGGTAAGCCGATACCACTAAGGACATCCGATGTTTGATCTCAACACAATTCTGAACCCACCGAATGGTCTTTCAGTCTATCTGATTCTGCTGATATCAGCCATACTGGGTATTATGCACGGAGCTACTCCCGATGAACACACCTGGCCGATAACATTCAGCTACTCCATTGGGAGCTACAGCACACGAGGAGGAATGCGGTCTGGATTCGTGTTCTCTGCTGGATTCACGATACAGAGAGCGATTCTCACCTCCTTGGGATTCCTGGGACTCGCCTACGTCTATGAGAAGTACAATCTCGATGGTTACATATACGTCGTTGTCGGTTTCGTAATGTTCATTGTGGGGTACTACCTCCTCAAGGGAACTGACCTCCATATACCGCTGGACAGATTCTTCGGAGGCAAGGTTCACCATTCGACCAAGGCGGAACGCGTTCCAATGCAAGAGGTCGAAGGGTCCGTGAAACCAGTTCCCGCCAAAATGGCCCTGGTGCACGGTTTCATAGCTGGTTGGGGATTCGGTGGATTCTCTACAATAATCACGTTCATACTTGCCCCGCAGATGCCAAACCTGATATATGCTGCGCTTGTCGGAGCGTTCTTCGGTCTCGGTACGATGCTCATGCAGATAATTATAGGTGCGCTCTTTGCAAACATCATGCGGGTCAAGAAACTCACCGCGAACCAGATCAAATACCTGGGAGGGTCAACGGCAGCCAGAACTCTCTTCCTTGGGGGAATCGCATTTGCCATAATTGGCATAGTGATTGTCGTTTTCCCCTTTCTAAACAGGTTGGCACTGAACACCGGCAACCCAATACCTAACCTGAGTTCTATAGGCATTGCCACGGTACTGGTGATCTTGGTCGTCGGGGTTATCGGTCTGGGAAGCATGTACAAGGGTTACAAGGAGATGATGAGCCAGCAGGCCAAAAGAGCGTCCGACGGGAGGTGACTACTTACTAACTAGTAGGTTGTTTTCAGATACCCGTTGGAACTCAAAAATTTTCCAGTCATATTTAGTGCACAGAATCTATTCTATCTTCAACCAGTTGATAGAGAGAAATCGTTGCGTGCGCTCGCGATTGATCCGCGTTTGCTTTAAAATTTCGATACCGACAAGTATTTTATACGAGGTTAGATTTGAACCTAAATGCAGGCAACTCCTAGCATCTCGAAGGTACTTGTTGTGGGTCCAAAAGGTTCTGGAAAGACGAGTCTGCTCTGCAAAATGATATTCGATTCAATGGAAGAGTGTGATCAGCCTCCTGGACAGTTCCTAAAATTCAGCTTCTCGAGGGGAAATGGCGATAGCGTGTCTTTTCTGTTCAAGGAAGTCAATAACCTGCCCACCAATGAGAAGAAGTCGGCATACATACTCACGCTAAACTCCAACAACAAGAGCGACCTGGACAGTCTTCCGAACATTCTTTCCATGATTTCAGATAAGAAGATCATCATAGCCCTCTGCATGGCAGATCTTCACTATTCTGCTGCTTTCTGGATCGAAGATGTGAAGAAGGTAACTGGCAAGAAGGATATCAAGATCGTTCCTGTGTCCTCCAAGACGGGTGAGAACATCAAGCAGTTCATGATGGACCTTTCAGAAATGGTGCTCCCTTAGAATGATCCAGGGTAGGATGCTCAGGGGAAGGATCATGATAGACAACGAAGCCGATGCCTCCACACTTAGAAATAAGGGATCCGTTGGTATAAACGTGGGGCAGAAGCTTTCGCTGGATCTTATGACCTCTCTTGACCTAGTCATTAGAAAGAAGATGGAGGTAGCAAGAGGCAAGAAAAGGCTCTCAGAGGAGCAGTTAAGGCGATTATTGACCGCAGATGAATCGAAGATTGCAACTGCCTACCACTACCTCAAGTTCAAGGGACTGAGACCGGAGATAAAGAAGAAGAAGCTCTATCTTTTTAGGGGGAGAGTTACAGTTTTCCACGACAGCGAATCGATCAATTTCACCAAGCTAGGTAAGAGCCAGAACTACATTGCAATAGTGGACTCCGATGGCAACTGCCTCGTTTATTCGGCGAGACGGCTCCCTATCAGAGGATGGAAGTTGGCGGTGGGAAATGCGGGGAGAAACCACGAACTGTCGGAGACTCTGAACGGGAGCGGAATGAGAATGGAGAGTGGACTGAAATTCGGTTCAGAGTTCAGGGTATACGAAGCTGGCTCTTCCCACGCAAAATACTTGATGACAATCGGAGACAGTTGTCTTGCTAGGGATCTCGTGGGAAGGGTAAGGATTGCACAGTCCGTCAGGAAGACCTATGTTCAGGCCATACTGGACAGAGAGAGGAATAGTTTCAACTATCTCGAGTTCAGGTGGATCCGGAAATAGGTCTCCTCTTCTTTGGATACCTCTTCATCTCATTCCCGCAATACGGGCACTCTTTCAGGAGTCTGTCAAAAGTCCTTCTGCACCCTATGCATCTGTACCCCCACTCGATCTCGGTACTGATAGACTTTCCACCGAACGATTGGTATCTCACTCCAATCCTCTTGCAGACGTTCTGAATCGCAAGGTCATTCGTCAGCAGGGTAGATTCCGTATCCTTTGATAGTGCGATCAACCCGATGTCGGTATCGCTGAGCTGGTCTGCGTCCCCCGTCTGCCTTGCAACTCTCTTTACTTCCCGAACGGTGTTATCGGCGGGATCAAAAGTTTTGAGGAGCTCGATCCTCATCTCTATGCTCTTCTTCATCCTCTTTCCCCTCACTTCTTCCAGCGCCGAAGTCGTTGTTATGTATTCATTTCCTCCATCTATCTGGAATCCGTAAAAGAGGGAGGAGGAGTCAACCACTATTCTCATGTCTTCTCCCGTATTTGCAGATGTTTCTCAGCTCGCAGACGTTACACCTCGGCGTTATCGGTTTACATATCTGCTTCCCGAACTCTACGAAGTACGAATTGACCTCATTCCATCTTCTCTTAGGGACTTTCATTTTCAGGATACTTTCGGTTTTCTCCGGTTTGTCGGAGTTGGAGATACCCAGTCTTCTGGATATCCTTTGCACGTGGGTATCGACTGCAAGCCCCTCCCTTCCGACTCCCTCAGATAGAACTATGTTCGCTACCTTCCTGCCCACTCCTGGTAGCTTCAATAGATCATCCATGGTGTCCGGAACTCTCCCATCAAAATCGGAGAGCAACATCTTGCAGGTCTTGGTTATGTCTTGCGACTTGTTCTTGTAGAATCCCACTGGCTTTATGAGGTCCTCAACCACTCTGGGCGATGCACTTGCCAGTTTCTCAAGTGTGGGAAAACGACAGAAAAGTCTAAGGCTAGCCCTATCAGTTACTTCGTCCTTTGTCCTAGTCGACATGATTCCAGTTATCAGTATCCCAAAGGGGTCATCCCATATCGCGATGTGGGGTTCCACCATTCTTTCGATACTGTCCAAGACGAGGTCTATATCCATTCTCGACTTCAATCGCACTGGAGTAATATAATATTGTGTCTTATTGCACAATATTTTATATGTATCCCCTCGTTATCTTTTTGTATGGATCAAAGGACGAGAGGAATTCTGCCTCTGTCGAAGATTCTTGTGGCAATAGATGGAACGAAACCGTCGATGCGGGCTCTCGACATGGGCATCAGTCTTGTAAAGGTCGAAGGACACATCGAGATGGATATTGTTATGGTGGTTCCATATCCGGTGCAGTACGTCACGGGTGAAAATCCGACCGGGGACCTAACCATCGTCGAGAGGCTTGCAACGCTCAAGGAGAAGGGGGAGACCATTCTGAATCACGCCAAGGACTACTCGATTTCCAATGGGGTAATGAACCTGAAGACCTATCTAAAGCAGGGCGACCCTGGAAGGGAGATTCTGGATCTAGCCGACTCTATAAAACCGGACCTGATAGTCATAGGTAACAGGAGGAGGGGGTTCCTGAGGGGTGTCTTCTTGGGGTCGGTGAGCCAGAGAGTGGCCGCCAACTCGAAGTGCGCAGTCCTCGTGGTGAAATAGATTTTATATCCCTATTCATTAAGAAGATATGAAGGAGTTTCCTAACTTTAGCCTGAAGGCAGGCTCACACGTAAAGATATTCTTGAGGTCCGGCAACGAAACAAAGGTACTGGAGGGAGAATTCAAGGGGCTATCAGACACATTCCAGCCGCTCCTGTACCTAGCAGACAAGGACAAGAATTACCTGATCAATATGATAGACATCATTTACATAGAGACGGGAGATAAGCTGGAGTCTATCGAGAAAGATAAAAAGGCTGACTACGTCTTTTAGTGCTGCTCATGCTCCCGGAACTGTACTGGGAGAAAATATTTTTTAACCATTTGCCATGCACATTCGTTGAAGTTAGGGGTCATGGCAAGGGATTTTAGAGTCTACAACAGACTGCTAACTCTTCTCAAGGGCATGAATGAACCATTCACATCTCTCCGACCAGATGACAATTTCACCGGCTTCGACTTAGTCTTCACAGACATGGATCTCGAGGGCAGCAATGTCGTTAGAACCAAGGGGCTAGAGGAATTCAGGCTGAAGCAGTTGATAAGGTCCAGGAATTCTGAGAGGATTGTGGTGGGCATAGATCCGGGTCCCGCACCCGGAATCGCAACACTCGCTAACAACGTCGTGATAGACAAGAGGAGCATCTACGACGTTAGCCAGATAAGGGAATACGTATCTCAGGTTAGCAAGGAGTGCAGGTACAACAGCCTCATAATAAAGGTGGGTAACGGAGACCGTGGCAACAGAAACCAGATAATAAGAAGCCTGAGAGATTTCAGGCTTCAGATCGTTGACGAAAGGGGCAGCTCGAGGACAATAAAGAGGGGAGAAGACTCAGGATCGGCCATCAACATAGCACTGAGCGACAATATTCTCTGATCACTTCTTCCACTTGGGTCGTCTCTTCCTCGCATAGTAGCTCGCTATGAACATTACAGCAACTATGATCGCAAAGAAAGCGAGAATGCCGATGTATATGTAGATGAGATAGGGGTTTCCAGACTGTATCCGGAAGGTGTAGGAAGTACCATTCTGGAACTTTGCAATAGTGTTGTTGACGAGCACGTTCACCGTGTAGACTCCCGGAGAAAGCGTTCCGGATACCCAATCGTAGGAGACGCTCTTTGTGGAGTTCTTGGAGATGTTCACATTCTCGCTTCCGACGTACTTGCCATTTACTTTGAACGTCACGTTTATGGAGTTGAGCGCAAACTGCGAGGGGTTCTGTATGGTTGCCCTGAGTGTGGTGAACTGCTTTACCGACACCTTTGAAGTGAGGTTGTAGTAGTACTTCGCGTGGTTCGACATGTTGCCTACCACCTGGAACAACAGGTACATGGTAGTTACAACACTGGGAGCTCTCACGTTGAATACCGTTGGTCCGCTCGTCAGATCCGTCTTGTAGGTCGGTGATATCGGGGATGCTCCCGTGAGATTGTACCCGGAGACCAGCATTGTGATAGAATAATTCGAGAATATCTGCTGCACGTTTACCGAATAGTTGAACGAAGAGTTGATCGCTACAGCCGAGGGTCCGGTCACTGTTACGGGTCCGGAAGAGTTTGTGCTGGCACCAGCCGTAGCGGCTAGTGCAGAGCCCAGAACCAGGGCGATCAGAACCATGGCTAGCAATGCCTTCATGACCTGAACCTCCTTCTGAATATCAGCATCACAACTAGCATCGCGAGTACTATGAATGCCACGAATGCATAAATGTAGTAATCCTGAGTCAGAGGAGAGTATGCAGAAATTGTCTTTCCAGCCCCCGTTCCGTTGCTAACTTTGAGGCTAGGGGTGGCGAGCTTTGCAGTTACAATCTTGGTGGTGTTACCGTAGCTGAGCAGTATAGTTACCACGGTGCCGGCCAGGGATTTCCCAGTTGTCGAATTTATCAGCAGGTACGTTGAGTTGTTGGAATCGGCTCCGAGTTTCTTGGAGAAGGAGCTGGAGTTGCTGAATGTGACAGCTATTCCATCCGCCTTGAGTTGTGCGGAGTTCAGTATAGTCGCGTTGACTTCTGTTTTGACATTTCCTGTGTTGTATACGGTCATCTGGATTTTCATCAGGTTTCCAGTTATGCTTCCGGTGTTCGTGTTCACGCTTGCGGATATGTTCTGTACCTGGGCCACGGTGACATTCACCTGGATGTTGGAGTATGTATCTCCGTAGTAGACCCTGATGTAGACGGATGTGTATCCAGCCGATTCGTGGGCCGGGACCTTAAGAGTCACGTACGTTTCCCCGGAAGAAAATGGAGCCAGGTTTATTCCAGTTCCGTTGACGTAGAATGTGGAAGAATTTCCGATAGTGAAGTTCAGCGGAATGTTTGCCTTGCTAGTGATTAGCAGAGGGAATGTGATGGACTGCCCAGTTTTGAGAACTGGGTTTCCTGCCTCCGCATCGAAGATGACTCTCTCCTCGGAATTTATCTTGAATGCAAGGGTGGCCGAGCTGACACCCGATACCTTCACACTCTGGTATATAGAGTAGTTGTCCAGGTATCCGTAATACGTGTATGTTGTAAGTGCCTTGAAGGTGTAGGAACCGTTTGGCAGGTTTATCACGCCAGATGGTGGGAGATAGTAGTTTGCGTTGCTCTGCAGCGCTACCATTCCCGTGTAGGAAGTGTTGTTCAGGAACGTTCCGTAATCGAGCGGGTAGGCTCTCTGAAGTGTGAAGTTGAAACTCTCGCTAGAAGTCGAAACTTCAAATCCACCGAAGTATGCCAGGTTGCCAGATGTGACATAAATTGAGTAGTTGCCTACGGGTATGGACATAGTCCCAGCACTCAGGGTACCTGACACGTTCTTTGGACCCTGCAAGTAGAAATTTCCTGTCGTCAGTGCGTGACCATTGTAGTAGTACCCCACAGTTACGTTGGACAGTACCTCTCTCAGCGTCCCGTTTAGGGATACCGTTCTGGACGAAGAGATGTAGACGGAAGAGGAGGCGAAGTAGACGTATGAGGTGTTGTAGTTCTTGTCTATCGTGAAGGTGTAGGTTCCCTTAGGAAGTAGTATGTAGTGCTGCCATGTGATCAAGCCCGCAGCAGAGTTTATTGTGACATTTACCGCAGGGGAGGTGACCAGAGTGACGTTGTACGATGCCTGGAAGTTGAGCGTCACATTGTAGTTGCCCGTAAGGTTCACCCGTTCCAGCGCTGCCCTGGTCCCGTTGTAGGCGTAAATGGTGTAGTTGCCTATCTGGAGCGTATTGTTGAGGTTGGTGGAGACGAGATTCCCATTCTGGAAGATGTAGATGTGTTGAGCGGGGTCTACGTATAATTTTGCCTTTATGAAGAGGTTTAGTGAGTATGTCTGGTTGGCTCCACCTGCGACCACTGCTATGCTCTTGGATGAAGTCGTGATGTTTGTATCTTGCCTCGAGAAGGCGACAGAATAGCTTCCGGGGATCATTGATAGATTGAAGTAGTGGGTTCCCCTGACCACGTATTCCTGAGAGCCGTTAAGGTATAGCGTCAGTGGTACACTCCCAGAGTATGAAGCATCAATGGATACGTTCACTGGCAGTACCTTGAGGTTGATCTGCGCCGATGTCGAGGTGAGTATGGAATATCCGGGTGATATGAAGCTGATGTTGCTGATGCTCTGTCCGTCCTGCAGGTAAAGCAGGTAAGAACCTCCCTTCTTGGAGAAGTAGTCGAAGTATGGTTGCCCGTTGAGTTGCGTGGTTACGAGTCCACCCACTGAAGCTTTCCCGAACTTGACAGTGCCGTTCACCTGATATCCATGATAACCGTTCAGTGTGAGGTAAACGTTCTGATTGCTTACAGTGAAGCTTTCGGCTCCAACGTACAGCCTAAAGTCGTAGTGAGAGTATGTCACAATGCTGTACTGTCCGGCCGGAAGGTATGTCGAGAAGTAACCCGATGCATTTCCAAAGAGTTCGACGTAGGCTTTTGGACCGGTTATAGCTATGTTGGTGTTGTTCTGACCTGTTCCATTGACTCTGTACTGACCCGATATGAGGTAGGATTTCTGGAGGTTAAGGAATACAGTCATGGGGCCGGATACGTTCAGTATGTCTGTCGCCGTGTAATAGTTCCCGTTGTAGTAGATGTCAGAATAAACAGAGAGTGCGGACTGTGGAGCACCATAGTTTGCGACTCCATTCGAATTGGACATTATCGTCCGTGTACTGGCGGCTACATATGTTGCATTGTTGATGACTATAGGAGCGCTCACCCTGCTTCCACCAATCTCAGTTATGAACGTTATTTTGTAAGATGTGCTGAACGCGAGGTTCAGATTAGCAGTGCTGTTGTTGGTGAGCTGGGCTGTGAAGTTTGTCCACATACCTCCGCTCTGCGCGCTAACATTGTAGATTCCAGTGGGCAGGTAGTAAGCCTGATCTGCCTCATTAAGGCCGTATGTTGTTGAGAAATTTCCCCTGCTGAAAGTTATGTTTGCTCCAGGGGTGAGTGTCACTCCAGACTGCAGACTTGCGTTCATTATTCCATAGTCCAGAGGGACATCCTTCGACAACGTCTTTGACGAAGCGGTAACCGATGCGACATTGTTGTACCACTGCCCATCAACGTAGACGGAGATCCTGTATGTGTATGGCTGCACGTTGGATATCTGGTAGCTTCCGTTCTTAAGTGTGTGTGTTGTGTAGGTAATGTTGTAGGTGGAATTGTAGTACCTAACTGTACCGTTGAGAGTCTGATCAATGCTAGTGAAGGACTTGCTCTTAGCAAGGTTCAGGAAAACTATCCCATTGATCTGTGTCGAATTGACCACCAGGTTGTGCGTTATGTTCCACGTAGGTATTCCATACTGGTTGTAGCTGACCCTGTTGGCCTGAGCATTGGATATGGATACGTTGTAGAAGCTTAGAGTCTTGTTACCAAGCATGTAAAGCTCATTTACCGAGCCCGTTGAATACGTAACTGTGTCGTTGCCAGCAACCGCGTAGAGCGAATAATATCCTGTGGAATTGGTAAGAACGGACTCGTGAGGTATGCCATACTGATCCGTGAGTGTCACCCTGACACCCTGCACTGGCTCTCCCTTTGTGTTCGTCACCTGACCGCTTATGATCGCTCCCGGGTAGTAGTGGAGGAATATGACGTCGCTCGAGAGAACGGATGCAGGTGGGAACAGATCAACGGTTCCGTAGTGCTTCTGCATGAACGAATAGCCCTCGTTCAGAGGAATCTCTTTCCATGCATTCGAGTGGTTCTTGTAATCGGTATAAGGGTTCCAGAGTATTGTCTTGTATGAAAGCTCGAAGTTGGCCATCCCCCAACCCTGCATTGCTGGGTATGAGGTGAGATTTGAAGAGTATCCAGGTATGCCGCTCGATGCGCCAATTGCACTCGGAGGATAACCGATGAATCCTCTGTAGATGGTGCTGTTGTAGAACGCCGGGGTATACGATATGCTGTAGCTCGCAGCAGTTGCACCCGATGGGAAGTTCTGGAGTGCATAAGTGACTCCGTTTGTTGAAGTCACGTTTATTGTGTAGAACTCTGATGGAATTATCTCCCCCGAAGCATTTACGTAAGGGAAATCACCTAGATATGACGGAGCATAGAATATTCCCGTATTCGTACCATTGAAGGGAAACAATCCATAGTCTACGGATATGTAGCTCATCCGTTTGCTCGAAAGCTGTTCTATTGCGGAATAGATGTTTATGAGTGTGTTCAGTGGATAGGTGTTGGTGAGGTAGTGCTCCATTGCTATGTAGAGCGCATCTCCTCCCTGTATTGTAGACGAGTGATTGCCGTAGAAGTTGGGGTTAGCTTTGATCTGTGCTTTGATGCTATCCTGGTGTGGGATGCTCAGGGGATTCTCCTCGAAATACACAACGTTGCTCGTACCACTCGGTCCAAGGTACTGGTCGAGTATTCGAAGCAGCGATGTATTGTTGATGTCCCCAGCTAGGGAATAGTTGTAGATCATCTGAGCGATCATAACAGATATGATCTCGCTCTCGTTCTGAGCCAGGAGTATCTGGGCGGCCGGATAGATACCGTCCTGGAAGTTGTCTGCCATCACAGGGTGATTGCCCTGTTCTAGCGTTTGGAAACCGTAATCCCACCATGATATGAATCCGGGTCTGTTGTTCGGCGATTGGTTTGCGTCCTGATTCTGGAACCAAGAAAGGGCCCTTCCCCAAGGTTGCTGTGGTGTAGCAAGGCTCGCACCGAAGGCTCCCAAGTAGTAAGGGGCGGAGTAATTGGTGGGCCTCAGGAAAGTTGGGGTGTCGTTGTAGAGCTGGCGATCATATGCCGTCTTGTTGTTGTACGGGATGGCAGAATCTACCGCATAGAATGTCGTAGGGACGATTAGCAGGAATACTACTATCAGTATCGTCGCATAGTGAGCGAATCTGAACTCTCTCCTGAGTGCATTCCTTACAGACCTTCCCTTCGACTTCTCGATAGCCTCTCTGAATTCCAGGAGTTCAAATGCCCTGACTATTATGTATGCAGTCAGAATTGATGCTGCGGTGGCTCCAAAGTAAAGGAACTTCGAAGCTATCATGCTGATGATTATTATGCCTCCAAAGTAGATGACAGCGAGTGTCATGCTGAACGTGGCGGTCCTTATCCACTTGTAAACAAGATACGCGAGCCCGATGAACGCTGCAAAGAATGAGAACGCACCGAACTCCAGTAGATCTTCTCCCAGCGGTAGAGCCTGGGCTTCTGCGATCGTGTCATAGATCTTGTTCTTGACGAAGTAGTGCTGCCCAGAGAGGATTGCGTAGAGGAATGTGTTGTCGAACTTGGCAAGGAGCAGGACTCCGACAACCGCCGCTACCACCAATACACCGATCGACACCAACCAGGGGCGTCTCCTCATTATCAGGAAATAGAGTGATACCAGTACTAGTACTCCCCAGAGTATGAAGGGATAGTCGAATCTTATCGGAATGAAGTGAGCAACGTAGTACCACGGAAATGCGACCAGAAAACCGAATCCGAATACCAGGTTAGTGACAAAAATGGATAGCGCACTCTTCTTCTTCAGTGCGTAAATCGCCAGTTGTATCACAGCAGCACCTACCAGCAACAGGATCAGAGAAATTGCTCCGACCCACGTGAGCATCGTGGCGGCAAGAGATACAGCAGCTAGAAGGGCATAGGTAATCGAGATGGGGTTGCTTTTTACGGATTGCACTAGGCTGGGCAGGAGTTTCGTTTCGTTGCCCTCGTACTTGAACGTGTTAACTGCCCTCAGGAAGTAGTATATGAACATCAGGCTGAACAGAGCCGTATAGATATCGAAAAGCCCTATGGTCCCAATGCTCTTCATTAGTGTGAGAGGAGACATGGCCACCAGGACCGCAGCTACCAGCCCTACCTTGTATCCGAACAGTTCCTTGCCGAGGTAATAGGTCGGGAAAACAATGAACGCTCCCCCGATCGCAGTGCTGGCTAGGAACATGGTCATTGTCGACTTGTAGACACCGCCAAGGAAAGGCGAGAATGCGTATCCCAGGAGGACGATCAACCAGTGGAAGAACGGCGGTCTGGGGTTTTCCAAACCTATAGGATAGTTCAGGCTTGGATCAAACAACAGTTGGTGATGGGTGGACAGAATAAACTGGACAATTCTCATGTTGTAGTAGGCGTCAGAACCTCCGGAAACGGCATAGTCTGCCTTCACCGCAGGACCGATCACGAAGAACAAACTGAGGAAGAGAGAGAAGAAGAAGGTTACCCCAAGGATAATCCCGGTCTTCGACTCCAAACTCAGGTCGTTCAGAGAGTTCGCTAGAGTCTTAATTCTGCTTGTTGCATCCATCAAGTACACCGATTATTCCGGCTTATCAGAACCATCCATTAAAATGTTTGCAATTTCTGTTTTATAAACTGTTTCCAATAT
Organism: uncultured Thermoplasmatales archaeon; assembly: GCA_964389625.1. Lineage (GTDB taxonomy): Archaea > Thermoplasmatota > Thermoplasmata > Thermoplasmatales. Next base: position 12,656 of record CAYMEF010000010.1, on the reverse strand, counting down.
TAAGGACAAATGTCTGAAAAAAGTTGAATAATCCAGAAATAGCAGAACGATCCATCGATCTCATTTGACACAAAAACGCTCTAGATGCAAATGATACTCTTCACCATTCTTGAACTGTTCCCTATCGACGGTATCCGGTATTCTATTTGAAGTGTCTCAAAGGGGCATGCTTATTACCTTCAGGTGTTGATTGCAGGCATTCACCGTGAGCTGAGACTTTTTTTCAAGTTTTCACTGAAGCCGTGATTCAATCTCCAATCCCTCCTAGTGTAAAAAAAAAACGGAAAATAGAACACATCGAACATTGTTCCGGTCGTGAGACCTGGATATCGGTGTTCAGTTCACATCTGAGAAAAATTTGAAAGCTTCTTCGAGGCTCGTTCCTGTAAATTGACAGGACTTGTCATCGCATATCTGTATCACATCCGCTCCGGGCACCGTCACAACGTTTGGGAAATAGCCGCTTCCTATAATTGACAGGTATCTATCCCTGAATGCTTCCGGAAGCTCCACCTTCTTCCCCTTTCCCTTCAGCAGTACTGCAGAGAGCAGGTAAACTGAAGATAGCGGGTTCCTGATCATCTCGTTCCTCCTCGAGTGCAGTATTGAATCGCTGAAGTCCCTAAACTCCTCAACGCCTGTAATCATGTACAGTCTCTCCAGTGTCGTATAAAGAACAGACTCTCCAGAGGGGTAAATTATGTCCAGCCTGTCCTTGTTTCTCAGCATCGACTTGAACCTTCCCTCCGGACTCGTGAAGAATCCACCGTTCTTGATATCCAAGAATTTGCCCTTTGTAACATTCACCTTTTCGATGGCTTCGGTGAGATAATTCCTGTTCCCAGTCGCCTCGAAAAGGTCTATCATAAGAGAAGTGTAGTAGGCATAGTCTTCGAGCAAACCTTCCACGCCCCTGATACCTTTTCGCACCGTCCTATAGAGACTTCCTCCGTTCTTGAAAGTATCCATCAGTCTCTCTGAGGTCTTTACAATCTCGTCGAACCCCCTCTTGCCGTCAGAGATTGAGTGCGCAAGCATTGCAGAAAGCAGCATCGAATTCCAGGCTAGAATGGCCTTGTCGTCCCTCTCGGGGCTTCCCTTCCGTTCCCGCACCTCCAGAATCGTCTTGTTCAGCTCCTTCAGGTCCTTGATCTTGCTCTTGGAAACGTTGTAGAGCTCCCTCCTTCTGAGCACTATCCTGTTCTCCATATCCCTGTCAAAGTAGTAACTCTCTTCGATCCTCTTCCTCGTAGCCGCATCGAACTTCTCTTCAAGTTCCTTGTCGCTCCAGGTGTAATACTCTCCTTCCTGCCCATTGAAATCAGCGTCAAGTCCGCTGTCGTAGAGACCATCAGCATTCTTCATCTCCCCGTTGACGAAGCCGACTATTTCTCCTGCGACCTCCAGGAAAGAAGAATCGCCGGAAAACCTGTAGAATTGGGTGTAAGTTTGTATTGCCATCGCCTGATCGTACAGCATCTTCTCAAAGTGGGGGATCTTCCATTCGGAATCGGTTGCGTACCTGTGAAGGCCGTATCCCACCTGGTCGTAAATGCCACCGTTTCTCATGTTCTTCAGGGTCTTCTCCACCATGTAAGAAAGGTTCTTCAGTTTCTTGGAATGCATATAGCTCATGAGGAAGAGCAGGTATGGGAAATTCGGGAATTTGGGCTGCTCCCCGAATCCTCCGTTCTTCCTGTCGTACATGCCCTGGAGTGTCTCGAGCGAATCGTCGAACCTTATGTCTCCGTCCATCTCCTTGTCAGGGCTCAGTATGATGGAAGAGACTTGGTCGGTTGCTTCAATAATCCTTCCTCTCTCCGACTTCCATATTTCAGAGATCGCTCTGAGGACTCCCACCATTCCTCCACCCCTTTCAGAGTCCCTGGCGGGAAGGTAGGTGAATACCTGGAAGGGCCTTCCATCCGGCATCGCTATTACGTTCAGGGGCCATCCTCCATTCCCATTCATGATCTGAGAGACGTTCATGTAGAATGAGTCCACGTCCGGTCTCTCCTCCCTATCAACGACCACAGGAACAAAGTCTTCGTTCAGGATATTCGAAACCTCTTCATCCCTGAACGATTCCCTCTGCATCACGTGGCACCAGTGGCACGTGGAGTAACCTATGGTTATGAAGAGAGGTTTGTCCTCTCTCTTGGAACGCTCGAACAGCTTGTCGTCCCAGACGTTCCATTTAACTGGATCGGTCTTGTGATCCTCCAGGTAGGGACTCCTTGAGAAATTCTCCTCTTCGTTCATTGCTTCTGGATTTGAAGCCGTATATTAATTGTTGTTCACTCCAACAAAGAAATTGAGCACGCTCGGCTTACTATTCTGGAAACGCGACATCAGGAAAATGTGAACTTCTTCCTGGAGTAATCGAATAGCCTGATCCAGATCACGTAGCTCATTATGATTATGACCACGATCATGAAAATGTCTATCGCATCTGTGTATGGAAGGTTCCCCTGGGCGATAGACTCGTCTATCATCTTCATCAGCCCGTAGGATACTGTGTAGGTCCCACTTGGGAGTCTCGCGTATTCCGCAACCATCAGACCAGCCCAGTAGCTCCCGATTGCGGACATAGAACCTGTTATAAGAGCTGGTATTACTGCAGGTATCGTCAGGTACTTCAACCTAGCAAATCTCTTCAGCCGTATGGTCTTGGCGACCATCTCGTACTCGGTTGGAATGCTTCGTGCTGCTCCAAAGACGTTGAAGAATATGTAGGAAGCGGCGGAGAGGAAAGTTATTATCAGCACATCGATGTTGAGCGAAATGTCGTAGCTGAACGCTTTCATAAGAAATGGGGTCAGGTAGACGAGAATCAGAGGGTAAAATATTGGTGCTGGAACGGAGTAGAGCACCTGCATGCTCCCGTTTATCATGTCCCCCTCTCTTCCCTTCTTGCCCGCAATGATCGCTAGAGGAACCATCGTCAAAAGGGAGAACACGTACACAATCGCAATTCTAAGTAGATCGTACGCCGTACCTATTCCAGCCTCTTTCAGGAAAGAAGGCTTCACCACGTAGAGCGAGAAGGCGGCGGCAAAGCCCGACTGGGCAATCAGGTATACTGCTATGACTAGAATGAGTATGAGAGAGGAGCCTATCATGATGTTGAGTACTCTTGAGGACGGGTTTATCTTCCTCCCTCCCGTGGTGGTAGTTGGGTGTTTTGATGCGACTCTACCAACAGATGTGACCAGCTGAGTGACCGAACCAGCAACCTGACTGGTCCTCTGGGATATCGAAGTAAGAAGCTCGCTCCGCCTCCTCGTCTTCTTCTGTCCCTGAGTCCCTGATTCTGCTTCGAAAGTGAAGTGTTCGACCCTCCTTATGAGTGGATTTATGATGATCTGAGAGTTCAGGATTATAGCTATTATCATAACTAGAATCAGTAAGAGCGTCCCGGCAAGGTCCTGTCTCTGCGCCAGTGAAACTGCAACCTGACCTATCCCGAATACGTGGTAATTCTGGACACCCAGTGAAATGACCTCCGCCAGCGTGATGTAGAATAATCCGCTCGCGAAACTCGGCATGATGTTCGCGACGATCTTCTGGTAGCTCGATGGAATGTAGAGGTACTTGAGTTTCTTCCATAGGGTCATCTTGAATGCGTGTGCCGACTCAATAAGTTCCGTCGGAATGTGAGAAACGGCCTGATAGACTCCGATTATGATGTTCCACACGAGAGCAGTTATTATCAGCACATCTACCGCCAGCTCCGTCCCGAGAGGTCCACCTATGTCCTTCAAGAAAAACACAAGGACTATTGGAAAGAACGAGATGACTGGGATCGCTTCCAGCACATCGACGATCGGAATTAGTATCAATTCGGCAACTCTCACCCTCGCAGCAAGAATACCAAAAATGATTGCAATAAGAATCGAGATCGCCATCAGGATCCAGAGTCTTAGAAAGGTGATCCCGGTGGCCTCAAGTATGAGCAGTAAGAGGGCGAAACTTACCATATTCTTCGACCCTATAAGGGGACCGTAGAAATGCTTTTCTTATCCGCATATACCAGATCTTTCTGACCAGACTACTGTTGCTTTTTACCCCGGACCGATCGTTCCAATCTTTCGTAAACAAAGGTAATTGGAGCAAGGCTTTATAACATCAAGACCTTAGGATTTGATGGGTTTCCTCGACCTAAAGGACATAGGAGTAGAATTCGAGTCGAACGGAAAGAAACTCCAGGCGCTGAGCAACATATCATTCTCCGTGGAAACAAATCAATTCGTTTCCATCATAGGCCCATCCGGATCGGGTAAATCCACTATAATTAAGATTCTCCTGGGTCTGCTTACTCCTTCCAGTGGGTCCGTCACAATCAAGGGCAGCCCAATAGGAAAAGAAAAATCAAAGATATCAGTCGTCTTCCAGAATGCAGCCCTCTTCCCCTGGCTGGATGTCCTCAAGAACGTCGAGATAGCGCTTGAACCGTTGTCGAAGGATGAGAAGTACATCCGAGAAACGGCAGAGAAGTTCATCAAAATCGTGGGAATAGATGGTTTCGAAGAGGCATATCCTAGGGAGCTCTCCGGCGGGATGAAACAGAGGGTCTCCATAGCCAGAGCGCTGGCCACGGGACCAGACCTCCTGCTCCTGGATGAACCCTTTGCGGCGCTGGACGTTTTTACCGCTCAGGCGCTGAGAGAAGAACTACTTGACCTGTGGGAATCACCCACGTTCCCGCCCGATACAATACTTATGGTAACGCACAACGTCGACGAGGCGGTCCAGATGAGCGACAAGATAGTGGTGATGAGTGCTAGACCATCGCGCGTACTGGGCGAGGTGAAGATAGAACTGCCCAGACCAAGGAACACAAGAAGCGAGGAATTCTATGCGGTCGTGGACAGCGTAGTGAAGCTGATGTCGTCCGACTAGTCGTTGAAGACTATCAGCCCAACATCGCTGTCGTACTTGAACAGTTTTGTGTACCTTCCCCAGTTGAGGACTATCTTGAGCGTGTCGTCCTGCTTCCCTGGAGGAAAGACCTCGTTCAGGTAGCTTCGGACGTCATCCTTGGGGACCTCCATCGTGTTTCTTGACCTGTAGTAGTTGATGAGAGTGTGGAATGGTTCTACGTCCTTCACGAGAGCGTGCAACAGCTTCTTCCGCTGCTCGATGTTTGATGACAGAAACTTCCTCCCTATATCTGCTATCGTGACGTCCCCATTGGAGATCGTTATGAGATTCAGGCTCTCTGCATCGTCGAGGAGGTTCATGAGCATGGTCCTCTCCTCATCCAGTGAGTCGTCCAGTTTGGCTATGTCGGTTGGCTTCCCAATGTCTTCCAATATCTCCAGTAGACCAATCAAACTATTGGGACTAGTAGTCTCGAGACGGTGCATGTGTCGTTTCAAATATCATTATCGTACCGAGTACAAATATTTGTTGATGTCTCCGACCTTACCGACCATAGTTGGAAAATAGTCCGGGCGTGCCTGCCATTTAAATGTTTTCGCTTCCCCTCTTCTTTGCCGTTCGAATTACTTCCTTTCTTTCTCTCCCAGAGGCTCCAGGACGAATTGGTTGATCGTGTAGTTTCTGGGGGACGAGAAAGGCTTGAATTCCTTCCCGTTTCCCTTGTAGAACTTGCTGAAGAACTCCACGTATATCAGCCTCGCCCCTTGAATTCCGGGCTCGAATATCGCTATTATCAGGTTCAACATCTGTCCGACTATCAGGATCACAAAACCTAGAATTATCAGTAGAACCGAGTGAGACGCAAGCGAGTTCTGAAACAGGAAGTCAAAGACATAGGCGAGCCCCACAGAGGCAAGGAGAATCCCGACCAGTCTGGTGTAGGAGAGTATGTGTGAGATTATGGTCGTTATCTCCAGCAACGCCTGGCCCTTTTCTGAGTACAGGACCAGTACCAGACCGGCGCCCAACATCGGGAATGCCGCAAGTGCGAGGTGGTTTGTCAGCGGGTTCAGGCCCGCTATGTTGTGGTAGATGACTTCGAGTCCTAGAATCACTATGGAGTATGCGACCAGAATCCACCCTATTTTTCCCAGTGCTTCTTTCTTGTGTCCCTGAGTGATGTTCACAATCAGACCGAGCACCAGGCCGAAGCTGACCATCGCCACTCCGGTGTAGCCCGCAAACAGGAGCAATTTTCTGAGTCCGAAGCTGCTCAGAACTTCGAAGTGAGGGTAGGCCAGATGGAATCCAAAGTACTCGTCGAAAAACACACCCAGTGCGATCGCTATCATCGCCCCTGGGAGCATAGCCTTAGCGAGTATCTTCAGGCTCCTCTTGCTCATCATCATGAGTACGAATCTGGCAAGGAATTTTGGAACGTGAGATACCTTTGGAGGATGGTCCACCCTGTGTATCAGCCAAAGGGATATCACCAAGATGAAGACGCCGTAGCCGACATCTCCAATCATCAGGCCAAAGAATATTGGAAATATGAGGGCGAATATCAGCGTGGGGTCCACCTCTATCGACTGGGGAAGCGAATAGAATCTTATGAAAAACTGGAAGAGTTTGATGCCTTTCGGGTTCTTGAGCGAGGTGGGGGGAACCTCATCGGTGTCAAGTTCTTCGACAACGATCTGGTTGTCAGTCACTGATGCAATTGTCTTAATCATGGGCTTGAGTTCTTCGCTCGGTACCCAGCCCTCCAGTACTAGGGACTTCTTCGTACCCACAAGTCTAGATGTGATATCGATCTTCTTCAATTCTATATCGAGCTGCTCCCTTATTGCGGCCACGTTCGCATAATTCTCGTTGGAGATCTTGGATATCTCCGCCCTCACAAGAGCCAGTTCTTCCATCTGCTTGTCTTTCTTAGCAACCTCTGCGGCAAGGCAGTCCTTGACCGTACCTGTTGCAGACGGAACGGGCGTGAGGTCTATCTTTTCGTTCTTTGCGAACTCCCCGAACCTGCTCTGCAGTGCCCTTGGCACAACAACTATGAGATTCTTGTCTCCCGCTATCGTCATGACGTCCTTGAAAGTACTCAGTTTCGATGCAATTCCCTCATCCTTCTTGATTATGAACGATGTGACGTTCTCTCCCTCGAGGTAACCCAGATCTCCTCCATAGAACGACAATCTTTCAATGGCCGATATCCTCTCTCCGAGCACCTTGAGCGATGACAGGGCGGATCCCTCCCCTTCCTTGAGCGTCTTGATCCTGCCGTACAATCCGATCTCTTCCGCTGCGTCCACGAGTTCCTTAAGGCTCCTGAATTGCTTCTTCTCACTGACCTCGTTTGGATAGAGCGACATTTCGAGGTCCCTGATCCTTCTAGCCAGCTCGCTCAGCCTGGAATAGGACTCGCTCTGTGGGAGTGGTGAGAGTGCGTCTGAGTTTATGGATACCTGCTCTACCTGGAAGATGCCAAGGTCGTGAAGAGCGGACAGTATTGCCCCCTCGTTCTGCTTCACGGAAAAGATCCTGACCTTCCTCATCTTCCTGGGTACTAGCATTTACTCGTCGTTCTCCATCACGATCTTTGCCATCTTTTCAACCACATCTCTCGATATGTCTCTCTTGAGCTTTGCTGCCTGGGCCTCGAACCTCTTCCTTATACCTTCAATTTCTGCGGATGCCGATTGCATGCTCTCTTTCAAATATGCCTCGTAGAGCCTCCTGGAGCTCTCCTCGGCCTCGGATATTATCCTCTTTGCCTCTTCGACCGCAGCGCTCACGATCTTGGATCCCCTCTCTGCTGCACTCTCCAGTCTCTTCTGTGCTTCCGTCTCCCTCTCCTTTATTGCCTTCAGAGTCTCGATTTCGCTCGTCAAGTGATTACCTCCAAAACGATTACCATTGCAACGACTAGCATGACGACATTCGCGACAAGAAACAGTCTCGTCACGTAGAAGAACTTCTTCTGTACAGGGTTCGCAAACCTATACACCTTCCTCACCCCTCTCCTCTATCTTTCCCTTGATGACCTTGAGCGTAATGAACGTCTCCCTGTCGATCTCGTCGAGTTTCATCTTGATGTAGTTTGCCGTCTCGGTGAGCCTCGGTATCAGGACGTTCTCTATCGAATTCGTCCTCCTCTTCGTCTTGTCTATCTCTATCAGGAGCCTCCTCATTGCCACTTCCTTCTCTGCTATGACCAGAAGCCTGTTGAGCAGCTCTACAAAGTTTTCCCTCGCCTCCATCAGGGATGTGGGTAGGGAGAGCATCTCGTAGAGCTGGTCCATGAAACTGTTCTGCCTTGCCATTGACACCTGCGGGATCTTCACTCCCATGACGTTCTTGGACGTCACATCTACCTTCAGTCCCGGCTGGAAGAATGCCGTGTTCTCTATGATCAACTTGCCGGAGACTATCTCCGCCAGTCTCTCGCTAGCGATTGATCTCTCTATGAGTCCCCTCACGTTCCCCTTGAGTCCCTTTACCTCCCTTGAAATGGAGAAGAACTCCATTATCAGGGACGATCTCTTCAGCTTGAGGAGATCCAGCCCTCTCTTCGCCAGCTTGACTCTTCCCTTCGTCTTGAGGAGTTCCATCCTGGTGGGACGGATGTTGGTTGTTTCCAACTCATTTCCCCCATTTGCCGTACTTTTCTATGTACTCTCTCTTTACTCTCTTCATCTCCCTCTCCGGGAGTGTTGAAAGTACCTCCCAGCCGATGTCCATCGTTTTCTCAATCGTTCTGTCCTCGCCGAATCCCTGGTTCACAAACTTTGCCTCAAACGTGTTTGCGAAGTCCAGGTAGAGCCTGTCTTCCTTCCCTAGCGCCTCGATCCCGACGATGGCACTGAGGCTCTTCAGGTCCGTCCCCCTGCCATAGGCGGAGTACAGCTGGTCTGCAACTCCCCTGTGGTCTTCCCTTGTCCTTCCCTTGCCTATACCCTGGTTCATCAGCCTGGAAAGTGACGGCAGCACGTTGATGGGCGGATATATCCCCTTCCTGTGAAGTTCCCTGCTCACGAAAATCTGTCCCTCGGTGATATACCCCGTAAGATCAGGAATCGGGTGGGTCATATCGTCTGACGGCATGGACAGGATCGGTAGCTGGGTAATCGAACCGTTCCTTCCCCTAATCTTACCTGCCCTCTCGTAGATTGTCGATAGGTCGGTGTACATGTATCCGGGGTAGCCCCTTCTTCCCGGTACCTCTTCCCTCGCGGCCGATATCTCCCTCAAGGCCTCACAGTAGTTCGTGAAATCCGTTAGTATCACGAGTACGTGCATCTCCTTTTCGTACGCGAGATATTCGGCAGCGGTCAACGCGACCCTTGGGAGTATTATCCTTTCCATCGAAGGGCTCGAGGCGAGATTAAGGAACAGAACTGACCGCATAAGCGCACCCGTCTTCCTGAACTCGTCTATGAAGAAGTTTGCCTCTTCTGACGTGATACCCATTGCACCGAAGATGATGGAGAATCCCTCCGACGAGCTGAGCACCTTTGCCTGTCTTGCGATCTGGGCGGCTATCTTGTTGTGTGGCAGTCCCGAACCGGAGAATATTGGCAGTTTCTGTCCCCTCACTAGAGTGTTCATTCCATCAATCGTGGATATACCCGTCTGAATGAACTCGGACGGTTCTTCCCTGGAGTACGGATTTATGGCGTTTCCTACGATCTCGACCCTCTCCTGAGATATCATTGGGCTCATAGCATCGAGAGGCTCTCCCAGTCCATTGAACACCCTGCCTATCATTTCTTCCGATACCGGAATTCTCGCGATGTCTCCTCTGAATCTCACAGAGGTGTTGGCTATGTCCAGTCCGGTGGTTGAACCAAATATCTGAACGATGGCCAATCCCTTCCTGGTGTCGAGGACCTGACCGGTCCTGACCTCACCGTTGCCGAGGGTAATCTCTACCATCTCGTTGTATCCGATGTGGTCGACTTTCTCAACGAAGAGAAGCGGACCGGCCACCTTTGAAACTGTCTTGTACCTTATATCAGACATCATTGCTTGTCGGCCCTCCCGTTGACCTCTTCCTCCATCTCTTTGATGAGAGACTTGTAATAAATATCGATGTCGTTCTCCTTCACCTCTTTGAATCTTGAGAGTTTCTCCTTGAAAGGAAGCGAATCCAGTTCGGATACAGGAACCCCCTTTGATACCGCGTACTTTTCAAATTCGTCCATAGCAAGTATGGACTTGAGCATCAGGTACTGCTTCTTCGGTGAACAGTACGTATCTACCTCATCGAACGCGCTCTGCTGGAGGAAGTCTTCCCTGAGTGATTTTGCAGTGTCAAGAACTTCCTTCTCGTTCTCCGGAAGTGCGTCGTACCCGACAAGCTGTGCTACTTCTTGCAGCTCCGCTTCCTTCTCGAGTATCCTCATGCTCTTCTGGTAACCAGAGTACCATTCCTCCGATACGTTTGAATCGAACCACTTGCTAAGATCCTGGGAGTACAGCGAATAACTAGACAACCAGTTGACTGAAGGGAAGTGTCTCCTCTGTGCGAGTGATGCATCGAGCGCCCAGAACACTCTAGTCACTCTGAGAGTGTTTTGTGACACGGGTTCGGATGTGTCTCCGCCAGGTGGTGAGACTGCTCCGATGATTGTGACAGAACCCATCTTGTGGTCTGAGGACTGAACCATAGCGTTTCCCGCCCTCTCGTAGAACTCCGCAACTCTTCTTCCAAGATATGCTGGATACCCTTCTTCTCCAGGCATTTCTTCTAGTCTGCCAGATATCTCCCTCAATGCCTCAGCCCATCTCGATGTGCTGTCAGCCATCAGGGCTACATTGTAACCCATATCTCTGAAATATTCAGCGATCGTTACGCCCGTATATATGCTTGCTTCCCTCGCAGCGACGGGCATGTTGGATGTGTTTGCAATGAGGACCGTCCTCTCCATTATTGGCTTTCCGGTCTTGGGGTCTATCAGTTCCGGGAAGGTGCTGAGAATCTCGGTCATCTCGTTTCCGCGTTCCCCGCATCCAACGTAAACGACCACCTCAGAATCGGCCCATTTTGCCAGCTGGTGCTGAACCACTGTTTTCCCAGATCCGAAGGGTCCCGGCACTGCAACGGTGCCCCCTTTAGCAACGGGGAAGAACGAATCGATAACCCTCTGTCCAGTTACAAGAGGAATCTCTGGCGGTAGTTTGCTCTTTACTGGTCTTGGCTGTCTAACTGGCCATTCCTGACCTAGCTTAATCTCCTCTATACCCGAATTCGTGGAGACGGTCCCGATCTTCTGCAGCGGCTTGAACTCGCCCTCTTCGATAGTTTCTATCGTGCCCCGTATACCGTTGGGTACCATTATCCTGTGATCTATCAGTGAAGTTTCCTTCACTATACCCACTACATCCCCTGGGACTACGCTGTCTCCTTTCTTAACGGACGGTGTGAACTTCCACTTCTTTTCCATGTCCACGGGAGTCGGGTATATACCTCTCTTTATGAAGTCCCCGCCCTTAGCCCTCATGACGTCAAGGGGTCTCTGCACTCCGTCATAAATGGATGTCAGCACACCCGGTGCTAGCACCACAGACAGGGGTTTGCCCGTCGACTCTACGATCTCTCCGGGTTTGATTCCGCTGGTGTCTTCGTAGACCTGTATAGTCGTCTTCTCTCCTTCCATACCTATGATTTCACCTAGAAGACCCATCTCTCCCACCCTTACCACATCGTACATCTTTGCATTCTCGATTCCTTCAGCAATAACAACTGGTCCAGCAATTCTCAATATCTTTCCCATCTACATTCCCCCGAGGTCCATGCTAATTCCCAGCACTCTTCTCGCAAGATCCGAAATACCTTCCTCTTCCGTTCCTTCAGTCACGGGCACGAATACGACAAGAGGAGAAACGCTGCTGTAGAGCAGGTTCATGAATTTCTTGTCCAGCGTCGCGGCGAAACTATTCGAGGAAAGTATGAGCCCGAACTTCCCGGAGTGGTATACTTCCCTCAGCTTGTCTGCATATGACTCGCTGTCAACTATGAATGTGTCCTCGACTCCAACGAGCTTGAATCCCACAGCGAGCTCTCTTTCCCCGATGAAAGCGATCCTTCCAAAGCGTTCTTCTTTTACCATATCTTCACCCCAGATTTATCGTGGTCATTTTAATTGTTTCATCGTCTATTCCATAGAACCTGCTGAATGCGAGGTTCCTGAGATCCTTCCATTCCGCTTCCGCCCTCAGCAGGAACGCGATAATGTTGTTCAGGGAGAGAGCACTCATCTCCAGAACGTCTATGAACTCCCAGTAGAGGCTTCTGTTCAGTTCTCCCTCTATGCCCACGAGCGACCCCTTCCTCTTGTAGAAGTCCAGTCCCTTCGTGAGGTCCGCATACCCCTTCAGTTTCTGACCGAACTCTTCGACGTCAGCACTCTTTGAGAGCTCGTCCAGCAGCTGACTGGAGAGGCTACCGCCGCTCAGTAGATAATTTGAAACGCTGTGATCAGACTTGAACTCTATGAACTTCAGTATCGTCATTATGTTCTTCAGGTCTACAGTCTTCTTGATGAACCTGAATATGGGCCCCTCGCTTCCGGAGTAGAACCGGAACTTGTCCTTCATCAGGTCGAAATAGTACAGGTCGAGCGACAGCAGGAGTGCAGCTATGTTGCTCGTCTTCCTGTATTCGTCCAGGTAGGCAAGCAGGGCCTTGCCGTACCCATACTTGAGGGTATAGGAGATTATGTCCTCGATGTTGTCCATCGAGATCAGGTTGTGGTAATCGTTCCTGT
>CAYMEF010000009.1:0-38705 GCA_964389625.1 uncultured Thermoplasmatales archaeon | reverse complement strand
ACGTGCGCGTGCTTGGTAAGCACGAGGTCGCGGGTCCAAATCCCGTCGGTGGCTTTAGGATAAAAGTACTTTTCCGTAATTTTGAGCATGCTGGAAAATTGATGCTATTGGTTCCAAGAGAACAGACACCTTGTGGGAGGTCATGGGAGGGAATGTTGTGTAAAAAAGAGGTAACTGGAATTGGGGTAGGGAAAATAGAAGGATTTGGTTGTCGTCGTTGAAGTCCCCTCGTCCTTCAGCCCCAGTGCAGCGCCCATCTACTTCCCCCTTGACGCATACCTCGGTAAGGGCTACCTCAGGCAGGAGAGGGAGAGGGACCTCATGACTGTGGTGAAGAAGATAGAGGAGATAGCAAATAAGCACAATAACACCAGGGGAATCATACACTTCCCCTCCTATGAATGGTTCCACCACATTCACAGGTTGCTCTCCCCGGAGGTAAAGGAGAGGACCATCGTCCACGACTCAGGCACCAGGAACGAGAAGCTGGTGGAGTTCAGGGATTCTCCACCGTCCAGCATCCTCTGTGCGATTAAGATGGAGGAGGGAACAGACTTCCCAGACGAGAAGGCTAGGTGGCAGATCCTGGTGAAAACGCCCTATCAGGACCTGAACGACGAGTGGGTTGCAATGCACAAAGCTCAGATGGGCCAGGAGTGGTACGAGCTCTCCGCACTGCAGCAGGTGATACAGGCTGCGGGGAGGATAGTCCGTTCGAAGGATGACTGGGGCTACACCTACGTCCTTGACAGGAACGCACTGAAGCTCATCCGCAAATATCGCAGCAAGTGCCCTGACTGGTTCATGAAGAGACTGGTCGTTCGATCCGCAGCAGAATCTTCATCCAACCGGCAACATGTTGATGACGCGCCAAAAGCTGAGATATGAAGCGAATTTACTTTGAACGGGAGTTCTAAGATCTCAACCAGGAGATGCTCTATTTCAGGAACGTCTATTAAATACTCCATTTCAGAAACTCAATGAACTGTAATCATCTCATCTCCAGAAGTTTAAGCCCGTTTCAATATTGAAAGATCATCAGATTCCATGAATTCCATCCCGAAGAGGGGTGGCGTCTTGAGGGACTGGAAGAGGGAGATCGAGAAGGAAGGGAAGATGGAGGAGGCAATTGACAAATAGTTGCAGAGAGAGATGAAGAAGAGGAACAGACCGACAAAAGGGGACCGTTGAAAACCATGGAGTCTGACCTGAAACGCACTGAAGAGGCCATAAAAGACGTTGTGTCGAGTAACAAGGAGAAGATGTAGTCCGGAACGTAAGTTGTTTCTCTGACTATAATGGTACGCCCGCGTCGTATCTTGAGTGCATCCTTCTCAAACGTCAAATATGGGATGTTTAATGTTATTTGCAGTGAGTCTCTGAACGTGCTTTGTTGACTCTAATGCAGGAGAACTTGATGAGTGAAGGCGGAACCATCAAATTGTATTACCTGACAGGAAACATGGAGAAGCCAAAGACTTCTCCTGACGGCGTGTACCCTGTTGGGGAACCGGAGAAGTCTGTGCAGAGGATTATCGATCCTCGATCGGTCGCAATGGACCAATCTGTTTCACCCAGGCTTTCAGCGAGATGGGGATCTGTTTCCCCATCTCTTCCTATTTAGAGTTAGGATTCCCAGGAAGAGTATTCCTCAATCTTTTCACTTTCTCTTACGAGTTCTCAGGACGGCAACTGCGCTGACTGCAGCTATGACTAGTACTACGACTGCTATGACTGCTATGTAAGAGATTGGGAATGAGGAGGGTTTTGATACCGTTTTAAGGTCTATTGCAAGGTTCTTGATGCCAGCAGGATTAAGGGTGAAATTGCTGTAATACGTTGCGTGTCCGTTCTCCGAAGCAACAAGGTGATACGTTCCGTTTGCAACTGATACATTGAAGAGGCCTGAAGAGGACAGCGATACATGATTTCCGTTAATCATGAGGGTTGCGTTGCTGGGGGATATGGTTCCGGTAATGTATGCCCAGTGGTAATACTGAACAGTTTCTGTTAGGGTCTTTCCGTCAACTGTTACGGTGATATGTGACGTCGTTGTGTAATAGCTGCTGAGATTGGTCATGGTGAAGGCGTATGTTCCATTGGTTAAGTTTAAGGAATATGAATTCCCTGTTATTGGTCCTGAGGTCATTCCATTGCTTAAATTCACATACCATGTTGTCCCTGATGGTAATCCTTCTTCTTTAAATATTATGGAATATTCAGTAGGTGCAAAAATAATTTTTTCGTTTACATCGGAACCATTAACGAGAATTTCACCTGAAGCTGGCGCTACTGCATAAGCATAAACACTACTCACATTGAATGCATATGAACCATTTGGAACATAGAATGTGATGATTGATGTGTTGGAATTCTCAGTGACGTTATTGAATTCAACAGACCATAATGTACCATTCTTCAATCCCGACTCTGAAAAAGTTACACTGTAGGATTTGTTCAGTGTTATGTTGAGAACAGTTGTCACGAATGGCTTGATGTGTATGCTTTTGCTCACATTCGCATAACCGTTTGCTACTATAGTCAGGATATAATCTCCGTAAAATTCGTTAATCCTCAGATTTTTTCCATAGTAAGTCCAGTTTCCAATATTTGCGTCTGCCGCTGTATTCAAATTCAATATGGTTGAGCCTGTGGGACTCAAATCAATTCTTCCATAATATGAAGAAAGAACTGAATAATACTGTAACTGCTTCGTGTTATATGTTGTGTAAAATATTGTATTGTTTATCTGTAATGCACTGTCTATTATTGATGAACTGTTAAGGCCTTTGAGAGGTATTTCAGTAACTGTATCGAGCGTGTAATTATAAATGAATATATGTTGGATAGAAGTTGAATTTCCTGACACAGCCGTGCCAGCAAGGATAAAATCTCTGCCAGAATAATGAACAGTGTCAAATTCCAAATATGGTGGGAATTTGTTTGATATATCCACAAATCCAGAGCCCGGTATGAAAAGACCCACAAATGGTTTTCCAGTTGATTCCACCCCCGTGATCATTACAACATTGCCATCCGATGCCATGTATGCATAAGATACCGTAAACGTTGAAGCCTGAATGTTAAACTGAAATGGTATCATTGCAGATATGTCCAGAAATGTATCATTTATTAGATAGAATAAACCAATATCGGTACCATTTGACAAGATTATTGCGTTCAATTTTGAAATGTATGCGGATGAATAAGTATTAACGTAGCCGGAGGAATATGAAAATGTGGATGGTAAATAGTTCGATAAAGAAATTAATTTCCAGTTCTCCATTATACCAAAGAATACCTTATTGGTTGAACCACCTAAGAAACAAAAGGATGTAGAATTTACGTCTATAACGGATGTGATCCTGGCATAGGATCCATTCCATTGAATTGGAAAATGGCTCAGGTTAATGAAACTGCCTGATGATATATTGTAATAAACAAGGCCTGGAAGCGTACTGTTCATGCTTCCACCAAATACAAAGCCATCAGAAAATGGAATCACTGAATAACTCTGCCCGTTCGGGAATGGGCTTCCAATATCCTTAACTGACATTGTTGAAATATTTAGAAGGAGCGAATCTCCGCCACCTGTATATACAACATAACCTAAATTGCTTGCGATCTCAGTCGTCCAGAAAATATTCTGCATCGAAGCAGTGAAATTGCTGTATGTTGCTTCAACTCTCTCAGTGAACGGAACGACGATGGAGGATACCAGGGACGAGTTTATAGGGTAGAAATCTTGTGAGGGGTAATAGATGGAGTAGTCTGTAGAAACGGGGAAAACATAGATGCCCCTTGTTCCTGGGGGGAGGGTGACGGTACCATTCCCCTGTAGGGTGTACGTTCTTCCATTTGCAGACACATTCCATTCGGTGCCTGAAGGAAGATTCCTCTCTGTAAGAGATAGAAAGACCTGCATGTTGCTGAAGTTAAGGAAATATATATCGCCATCCAGAGCAGAGAAAGACAAATTCTCTCCCTCCCACTCAATCGAGACGTTTCCAGTGCTCACTTCCATGGAGAAATAACCGGTCCCGTTTATTACTCTACCGTTTATCCCAAGAGAACTTCCTAGCGGAAGATACCCAGTGATATAAGGAGAATTCGTGTGAAGGCTGAAGTTGAAAAGACTTGAATCAACGAAGATCCCCGAGCCATAAGTGGCTATGTACGAAGTCCCGTTGGAACTGGCAAAGAATGAATTTATTAGTGTTGAAGGAAGGTTGTACGAACGGTTTAGCCACGTCTTACCAAGGTCATTTGAAGTATAAAGTCCTTGGTCGGAAGTGAAAACTAGGATCGGTTTTCCAGAAGCTTCATAGAAATAAACGTCTGAAGAAGACAGCTCGAATTCTGTTGAAGTGATCCCGAGGGATATAAACGATTTACCCGCATCATAGCTTATCATTGGTCTGTAAATATACGGACTGCCGTATGGTGCGCTACCTACTAGTATTGATGAGTTCAGTGGGTCCACGGCAAGAGAGCTGAAGTAGATCGAGGAAACCTTACTCCATGATACGCCGTAGTCGCTTGATTTGTAAAGTCCAGACGAGTTAGATGCGTATAGAATGCTCTGTGCGTTCGGAGAATCGACTATCGTTGAGACGTTGGTAGGAGAGCCCTTTATCATAGACCATACTGCTCCGGCATCCGTACTGTAAAAGATACCAGTGCCACCTGGCACGAATATCTCGTTCTGCGAGAAGGCGATGTTGTTCACCGATGGATTGATTTCGGCGGTGAAATTTATACTCGGCAGGTAGAATGATGAACCTCCGTCGCTCGAAACGTAGAAGAAGGGACCACCAGCCGTTGTGTGTGTCTCTGTCCATATTATGACTATGGACGAGTTGTACGGATCAACTCCAACCACACCCAAGTATCCCTTGGTCGTTGTCGTCCACATATGTCCAGAATCATTGGAGTAAAATGGATTCATCCCTTCAGCAGTCGCAAAGATTCTCTGATTGTCTGCAGCTGCATCGAAGAGCAGATCTGTAGATGCGTTACAGATGGAAGACCAAGTCAGACCCCTATCGTCTGACACGAATAGACCAGAATCAGAGCCCAGAAATATGACATTATCGTTGGAGGGGAGTATGCTTATTCTGCCTATGAAGTTCGCTCCGGAAGGAGTGATGAGGTGGTGGAAATAGCCGCCTCCATCTATAGACTGGTACAGTCCTCCCTCTCCCTCCAGGTAGATAATGCTCGAGTTGGCTGGATCGATGGTGATGAAACCAGGAGGCTCCTGCTGGGTTCCTAGACCAATGGAACTGGTGTTAACGAGCT
The DNA here is from genome assembly GCA_964389625.1 of uncultured Thermoplasmatales archaeon. Classification (GTDB taxonomy): domain Archaea; phylum Thermoplasmatota; class Thermoplasmata; order Thermoplasmatales. Next base: position 33,404 of record CAYMEF010000009.1, on the reverse strand, counting down.
GCCACGTTCCGCCTCCGTCATAACTCCTGTAGAGTGATGGGTTTCCAACTTCTCTAGCTGGAAATGGTGAAGAAACTATAATCCACAGGGTGGAGAGATCGGAAGGGCTCCCAACTATCTGGCTTATAGAAGGTACCTTCCCATCGAATTGGGATTCAGTAAAATTTGTTTCAACTACGAAGCTCTTACCATAGTTTGACGACTTCATTACCTGATCCACAACGTCTGTAGTGTTAACTTGTGTCCACAGACCAACGTAGATAATTTGTCCATTGTTTGAGATTAGCGACGCAGTTACAACGCTGAAGAAATTTGCAACCTGAGTCCAGGTAGTCCCGAAGTTGATGGATTTCAGTATTGAGTGGAAGGTGGTAGCGTATAGTGTCCCGTTTACCAGTTGTAGCTGGTAACCGCCCATGTCATATGTTTCCTGCCAGCTCAATCCACCGTTGATTGTTTTGAATATTGCACCACCTACCGGATCTCCTCCGTACCCTCCCCTGCTCTCTGCAACCGCGATGTTGGGATCTTGGGGGTCGACGACAATCGCAGTGATGGAAGTAGAGGTCAGGCCCAGATTATCCGTGGTCCATGTTTTCCCTCCATTGTCTGATTTTAAGATCCCCCCGAAACCGGTATCGCCAGGATATCCAATTGGTCCTGAAAAGGGATAACTCTGCCCAGATGCAGCGTACAAAATATTCGTGTTGTTTGGAGTAAACGCCACGTTAGAAATGATGCCCCCATAGGATAGTGAGTCACCCGGTAATTTTATTCCGGAGGGACCGATGTTCTCCCACCCGGCCACAGCTACGAGCGTAGCACTGGCGTTTTGGCCCACTAAATACCCGTTTACAGTCGAACTATCGAGCAGCAGTTGAGTGGAAAACTGTTCTTCTACAAGGGGTTTGAATGTCAGATAGAAGAGCAGATCGTGACTGGAGGTTATGGTAAATGAGCCTCGACCCTGAATCTCTATTATTCCTTTATATAGAGTCAGATTGCTGAATTTCACATACTGCGACGAAGTTCCATTGAGAATGCTGACAAACCGGATCAGCGAAGGATCGTACGAATATACCTGTTGCAAGTTAGCAAGAGAGCTAGCATCGTTGATATAGACAGGAACGTTAATTTCACCCAAATAGGAGGTGCTGACGTTTCCAAGGGAGAAGAGGTTGGTTGCTCTTGAGGCATTGGAAAATATGGGTTCAAGTGCAATCTCCTGATAAATTCCGTTGTAATTAGAGGAAGAAGTCGAAGAGTTGATGGGAACCGCCCATATCGCTGCCTTAAAATCTAGTGCAGGATTATCTATGTACACTGGTTTAGAAATGAGCATATCCTGATCGCTGTAAACATAATTGGAATCGTTCTGGTATTTCAGAACAGAAATTTCCGTATTCCGGTGAAGTGGTGTCAGTAGGATGGTTCCATTGGACTTTTCTGAAACGTTGACGAAGCTGCCGCGTTCGCTTTCATTCTGCCACGGGAATGAAAAGTTTCCGGATATAGGATAGACGTCATAATTTATTCCTGAAGGGACTTCAAAAGGAGTGAAAGGTCCGTTGTCGAGCACAATTTCGCCCGGAGGGATGCTCTTGTTTTGAATATTCCCCTGTATACCCCATATATTCATCCCGGCCACGGTTCCACCATGCCCGTCCTCCCAGTCCCTCACGCCATAAAGGAAGGATATATTTGCTGCTTTCTCCCAAGTTCCGTTTATCCTTAAAGATTCTGCATTTGGTATCTTGATTGACCCCTGGAAGAAATCGGTCGAATTAAGTGGTCCGGCTCTCTGACCCACAAGAGGCTCTATTCCCAGGTAGGCCTCCCCACTTGCATAATCTGTGGGTGCCTTGAAGTACGCACTGTGTCCACTCTCATTAATCGGTAAACCATTGACGAAGAACCCCCAAGTGCCGTTGCTCTCAGTTTCCATTGTGAAGGTATACGTTTCGTTTGGGACCAAGGGGAAGTTGGCATCCGTTCCCCCTGTCGTATTAACGTAGTTAGAGAAAACGCCCCATCCCGCGTACGAGACGTCGTACATTCCTGACAGCCAGTTGTTGAAACCCACCTGAGCCCACCAGTAATTATCGTTTACTGGATTATAATAGCCCTCGCCTATCCAAATCGAAAACGGAACTGCCTCTCGGTAATATGGTGCGACCAGTGTGAAGGACATGCCTGTATTGTTCGCGACCACAAATGTCGGGATTTTTGGGTTCTGTAAACCAGTACCAAAAACCTCCTGGAAGTGCGGAGGTAGAGTAATGAGGGAAGCAGAATAGTTTGAAATATAGTAGTTCCAGAGGTCCACGGCAAAGTAACCGCTGCTTGAACCTATATCAGTTGCGTAGACGGATACTGTTCCCGTGGATTGAAAGTTCACGTAGTCGTATCCGTCGGTAGTCATCGTTGTATTAAAGTTGGTTGGTTCACCCGTTATGTTATTCTCATAGAACAACCTGCTGCCGTTGTAGACCTGTATTCTGATCGTGGTATTCATCACTCCGAAACTCAGTGCACTTGGGCCTGGCTGCGAATTCAAGGTGAGACTCTTTTCCTGCGATGCATTCATTTGAGTGAAGGGTTGATAATACTCGGAAACAGCAGTTCTTTCAAAATCGACAGCTATGGCATCTGACGCACCGGATACGTTAATGATACCAGAAGCATCAGAAGTCACGTATGAAGTCGTTGAGTTCACGACGTAGTTATAAGTTCCATTAGTCTCATTGAATCTTATAACACTGTCATTGGAATTATAGGAAGAGTTGGCCGAATTGTTCTCAATCACTCTGACGGTCCACGGAGTGGCTGTTGGTAGCCCCGTTTCTTCGAAAGTGACCGCATACTCTGTGGGGAGACCGGCTGCCCCAGTTAAAGTCTGACCGTTCCCAGTCTGCAAGGGAACGCTCTCCAGAAGAATTATGGCTAGGATGAAATATACCATGAATCTTATCAAATTCTTTCGTCTCACTTTCTCATAGATCATTTAATCTTGCCTCGTGATGCAATAAGAATATGGTCAGAAGCTTATATAACCCTTTTTGGCAGAAGATTCCGAATCGGCTCTGAGGATCAAGAGAGAAACGAATATAAGTTCCAATTGAGCAAAGGGATGAACGGTTCATTCGGCGGTCCTATGGATCCGACTTCCACACTGCATTATTCAACCTGGGCATCCCGGTCTGGTCCTCAGGCAGAGAACCAGAGAATCGCATCAGTGCTTAAGAACGGAAAAAAGATCATCCTCCCGACGAGTTTTGAAGGGTGGAGGTGGATCACCCCTCTGTGACCCACCTGTCCGGTTCCTCACGAAGTGCCATTGCAGTCCTGGTTACTATACTGCGGTAATTCTCCAGTGTGACCCTCTCCTCCGGGAACGATTCCACAATCTCCCTGGGATACCTGATGAGTCCAAGGAAGTTGTCATATGCAACCTGAAGGTTCAGCACTTCCTTGCCCTTCCCTATCTTCCCTGCAAACTCTTCCAACACCTCCCTTCTCATCTCTGCCCACCACATCTCGTATTCCCTAGCCGATGCCTCATTCGGGTTCACGAGTGGAGGCGTGAATGAGACGAACCGTTTCCCCTCACAGTCCGTCCCACTGAAGATGGCCACTACCCTTCCCGCAGGTATCCGAATCATCACCTCTGCTATCTCCACTGCGAACCTGGGGACGATCTTACTTCTCTGAGTCAGCTGTGCATGACCGTATCCCCTATCCACCTCCTTCCCCCTCCCTCTCCCTTATCAGCCTGCCGACGGTGCGCAGCAGGAATGTCATGACGTCATCGAGTATGTCGAGAATGGACTCAATCACGTCCTCCCTGTTGAACCAGCTGCCGGGGTCGAGCCCCCTCTCCCTCCTCCATGGGAGTTCCCTTATGTGGGGAACGACTTCCTTCACCTCCTCAAGGTGGTGCTCCAGTTTATTCAGGTCATCTACTTTCATTCCCCTCCCCGCCATCCCGTTCAGTGCGTCGAGTGAATACCACAGCTTCAGTAGCCTGCCCCGCATGTCCTCATTCATGTCGTCGGGGTTCAGGCCTCCAGATCCCCTCTCCTCGTCTATGAGCTTCCTCATGGCGTTCATCATCATAGCATCCCTCTCCAGCTCCCTTCCGCTGGATGGGACGGACATCTCCTTCTGCTCGATCCACAGTTCCTTCGCCCAGAGGGGAAGGTCCCTCAGTGGCAGGGTGTCGAGTACTGTAGGGAAGGGGAGGACTGCACTGTATATTGCGCCGTTTTCGTAGAACGTCCTCTTGATCACCTTCTCCACACCCCTGTTGACAGCCCTCTCGTCCACCCACCTCTCCGGGTCAAGCGGTCCTATGTACCTGTACAGGACTGCGGTCATGTCCCTGTCGTTGTAGTGGGCAGGCCTGGCAAACACCATCTCATCCCTTCCACTGTAACCGAACACAACCTTCACCAGCGTCGTGTTCATAGAATTTATAACATCAACGAGTTCCTTGGTGTGCATCTCTTCCTCCACACTCATCTGCAGAGGATGCGCAGGTCATTGCCCAGCACCCTCATTATCTCCCATTCATTCATGACAACCCTCACGTCTATTACGCTCCCTTTTGCATCGTATACGGTGATCTTGACTGTCAGGCCGCTCAAGTTCACCGGAGGTGATGTTCCGTTACCCCCTGTTTCCACCTCTTCCGCATCCGCACTACCTGCGTCCATACCCGCACCCTGCGGGTCAATGCCCAACACTACCCCTGATACATTATCCAGTCTGTCCAAAGCCAGCATGGCTGGCTTTTCATCAATCCTATCACACATATCATTTGAATCCACCATTCTCACTTCTCCTTTCTCCGCAACTATTTGGCGGTCTCACCCCTCCGAAAAAGAACGTCTCTCAAGCCCATATGGGCTCCACACCGGATGAGTTCGGGGACTATTCCCTTCACGCCTCATCCCATATCACATCACATATCAGGGAAACGTCAGGAGATCTCTCCTGTTTCCCATCACTTCCACATTATCAACTGGTGGTACAATATAAGTGTATCGATTGTGCTTTCAGTCAAACTCAGGTAAGATCAGAGACGGACTCGAGAAGGAGCTCACAGTGGAAACGGAAATGTTACTGGCATTCCATACGAATACCCAAGAAGAACGCAACACTGAACGGTTCAGCGGAATGGAAATCAATCATGAAGGAGTTCCTCCTGAACACCATGCCCTATCTAAAGCAGTACCACAAGAGGAGCAACTCTGAATCTGGATTCTCTGCAGACAAGAAGATGATCGGATGGAACGTTTCACAGAAGAGGGAGGACAGGATAGATTCAGCAATTTTCTGCAATGGATTGTGGCACAACCTGTTCAATATTGGGCGATTTTAGAATAGTGTTCCAAACACGACTTGCCACAAAGTATTAAATATTTTATAGCCATAAATTCAGCATGGTAAGCAAAGCTGAGTTGTCCGAGGATGATTTAAGGGAGAAGTTTATCAGCTACGACATGGTTGATTTTTACGTGTCGTACCATATTGCGGAATGGTATCCTGATACCGATATAGGTCAAAAAATAATTTCTGATTGTAACTTAATTAAGGATGAGGTAAGGGCTAAGATGCTTGAGGCATCAAAAATTTTCTCAGACCCTGCATTTTCCAGTTTGAGTAGACCGGAGAAGGTCACGATTTACCAAAGTAGGATAAATAAGTCTTGATCTGATGTACTGTGAGGTTTTCTATAAAAGTCTTGCCTAAGCGCGAAATAACATTTAGGAGAGCTCAGTAGCATGCTCCTTCCACCAACCGATGAGACTGTACTGAGTTATTGTTTAAAAACAGAAGACAAAGAGTCCTTGAAGAGCAAGATCGAAGAATTGTCATTCAGATTAAATAAATTGGAACATATTGAAAGTAAGTCCGAACGGGAATTTCTACTATCTCTCTTAGGAGGGGATCCCCAAACTGAGTCAATAACAGGTATGAGTATAGAAGAAGTCGACAGACTCTCAACAGTCCCAGAAGAACACAATAAATTGATCAAAGAGGCTAACAAATTAAGGTTCAGAATGTACCTTTACTTGCTTTTGATTTTTATATATTATGCTTATTTCTTGACTGTAGTTCTTAGGATTTCAGAGTTTCGACTGTTAACTGTCATCATTCTCGTTGCACTCACCGCTGTTACTGGTTATCTTTCCCTGGTTTCATACAGAAGAAGCGTCAGAATACGCAAGCAAGCACGAAAATTGTTAATAGTGAACATAGATGGAAAGAAAATAGTCAGAAAAAAGCTTTCACAAATCCAATTCTCCTTAGTCTTTAAACATCTTGATTTCATTGATATTACCGGCATTGATAGCCGAGAAAAGGTAAGGTGTTACATATGTTTGGGGAAAGGGTTTAATACGGTCACTTGCGGAACCTGTCAGGGATATGGCTACGTCGAGAAATATGACAACAACAGTGAAAGAAACTCGAGAATTGTTTGCCCACAGTGTGGAGGGAAGGGAAAAATACTTACAAAATGCGTCGCTTGCTCTGGTCTGGGGAAATTTGACAAGCTTGCAACTGCAGAAAGCTATAACTCAATAGCAGAAAAATTGAATCGAGAGATTTATGAATTGGCTTCAAAGGTAGAATTACTTGAGAAGGCAAAATTGTGGATTAATAATTTTAATGCTAAGATAGCAATTTGGAATTCCAAACTTAATTTATTATAGAGTCCCTGTTCTATAGCTGCCAATTGAGTGGGAGTTCCTCAGTTGATTCTTATGAATCCGCGTGCTTCTCAAAATAGATTTTCCTGTACTCCGAAAAATGGGTTGCATTATCTTGGAGCTTGGTTTCATAGGTCTCGTAAGTCAAGTCTATCAGGCTCTGTCTGATATTTTCCGCGTTGATAAACCTGACCACTTCACCAGACGAGTTAAGAATTGCGAGGTACCCACTATCGTTTATGGTCTCAAATTCTTTTCTCATTAGGGTGCCAATCCTTGCTGTTTCCCAGATTCCTCCTGTTATATCATTAAGTTCTCTACTGGTTCTCAATGATCTTCTGATCCCTCCTATGAGTTTTGCGAAATCGCTTTGTCTTCTTTTGTAGGCTCTCGCATTCGCCTTCAATATCCTCTTGATCTCTGCCATGATCTGATTGAATTCTTCATCGCTGTAATTCTTCTTGAGATGCGCCTTGGTAAGTTTCACAATTATGTCAGATTGTTTTGCCTCTAGTACATTTGCCTTCTGATAAGGCTTTTCCATTTTCTTTGAGAGCTTTTCCTTCCCTCTAAATTTGGCCCAGCATACGACATCGGTCCAGTAGCAATATCCCGGGTAGGAAAAACTCTTCTCCCTTTCCCAGATTCCAATGTACATGAGAGGGTCCATCCTGCGCATCAATATTCCCCCAGGGGTAACATATCCACCTTGCTTGGAGATCAATTTCTGGAAGTAGTCAATGTCCTTCTTTTGAGCAAACTTCTTTACCGATTCTTTTAAAGCTACGTCAAATCTATCTTCTAGAACGTTCAGTTTATCTATCAAAACGTTCAGTTTTCTTTGGAGCTTCTCATACTTGCTGTCTTCACTGATCAGTTTAGTAATACCGGATATATCTTCCTCTTTTAGTATTGTTGTAAAATCCGTAAACGCCATAATTGAATATTTTCCCGGGTAGTAAAAGGTTTCGGTACATTCCAATTTTGTGACTTAAAACAGCATCTAAGTCTTCGATTTATTGTTTTTTATAGGTATGCGGCATTTCGGAGGTGGATCTTTTAAATCGTGAAGGCTCTGGAAATTCTCAAATAAAGTAGAGGGCTTTAACCCAGAGGAGATTTCTTATCCAATGATGGTTTTCTTCGTCATTGTCCATAAGAAATCCCGACTGAGCGGTTCATATATCATACAGTGAATGTTGAAGTGCACCGTTAACCTTTTCTATGAAATAAAGAATCCTAAATTTGAAGGTGGAGGAAAACTTACGAGCGAGATGTGGAAGAAAAGCCTTACGATAGTCATCTTGTCGATTATTGTTGCTAGCTCTCTTTCTCTAGTTGCAAGAGGTGAGGTTCAAATTAACAAGGAGCATCAAGATACCGCCGTTAAAACTTTTACTTTAAACGGGTGGTCAGATTCCAAAAGTAACTCCTCGAGTTTGGTTCCTAGCATCATTCCTGTCACAACAATTTGCATTAGAACAGGTTCAGCTAACACTGAGGCTGGCAATATAGCCATCACGAATGAGTTTTCTATCATCCGTAAGGATATCAGTACGACTGCAAACAACCCAGTCAATACAACTTATTCCGTATTCTTTAATCAATCTGGGTTGTATTCTACCAGTAAATGGTATGTGAATTCAACTGGTTCTCCATCATTCAACTCATCAGGGGCACTTTTTGGCTCCAAAACCTCGTATTCTATTAGCCTTCCCAATGGATCTTATTCTTATACTATTCGGTACGGCATAGGTTCAGCGCCCTCAGCGAGTTATTCAGAATCCTCTTATTCATCCACAGTCAAAGTAAATGGATCGAGTGCATCCGTATCTGTAACATTTATACCTATGTTTGCAGTTACCTTTAGCGAGTCTGGCCTGTATTCTGGGTCTACATGGAACGTCACGTCACCCTATTTCTATTCCGGTTCAATAGCCTCAAATCAGACCTATGTTACCGACCTATTAAACTCGTCTTCCGGATATGCATTCTCAGTTTCGTCATCAGTTGGGGCAGCAACTGCCCCTGCACTCTACTCATCCTCCTACACATCGCCAGTTATAGTGAATGGTAAGAGCGGGAAAGTCTCAATCACATTTACTCCAGAGTTTTGGGTGACGTTTACGGAATCTGGTTTGCCATACTTGACTAAATGGTACTTTAATATCACAGGACTTAGTCCGTTATCCTCGTCCAACATAACCGTCTCAACTACCCTTCCGAATGCTACGTATTCTTATTCTTTGGCATCCACAAATAAGACTTGGACGCCGAAAACAGTGACCGGAAATTTTAAGGTGAATGGCGCTTCTTATACAGCCACAATAACGTTTGTCGAAGTTACCTATTTGGTGAGGTTCACTGAATCAGGGCTACTATCTGGTACGAAGTGGTTCTTGAATATATCTGGTCAGGTCAGTTTGAACTCGACTAATACTGTCATTTCGACCGCCCTACCCAACGCGACCTACAACTATACAATATCAACGTCTAACAAGGTCTATAGCCCGTCGCCAAATTCGGGCTCTTTCAAGATTAATGGATCTTCATACTCTAGCGCGGTATTATTTTCTTTGGTGACCTACGTGATAACTTTTTCTGAGTCGGGGCTTCCGACGTCAACTGCTTGGTATGTCAACATTACAGGTCAGCCATTTTCGGGAACTATAACATCCAAGACATGGTCTATATCCTTATCAAACGGGTCGTACTTCTTTCTCGTTGAAACGGGTAACAAACAGTATAGACCATCTTATAACTCCCCGTTTATCGTTAATGGTTCGGCAGAAAATATTTTGATTACATATGAATTAGTAGTTTACGACATCAGTTTCACGCAAAGCGGCCTGTATTCTGGCAGTAGATGGTATGTTAACTCCTCAGGATATCCCTCCTTCCCTTCATCACCTATGCTATCCGGTTCAGCCAATTCATATTCTGTTAGCCTGCCAAACGGGACGTACTTTTTCACCATACAATATGGAATTGGAAAGTCGCCAGTCAATGGCTATTCTGAATCTTTTAATTCTTCTCTTCTCGTCGTAAATGGTGGGGCAGTATCAGTACACCTGACCTTTACCCCTCTGTTCAATGCCACTTTCATAGAATCAGGGTTGTATTCTACTAGCAAATGGTATGTGAATTCCACAGGTTCTCCCTCATTCAACTCATCCGGAGCCCTATCGGGTCTCACACATTCGTATTTCGTTGACCTACCCAACGGGTCTTACTTTTTCACCATTCTATACGGTTTAGGAACTACATCAGCTGCCAACTATTCTGAGTCTAACTATATCTCTCCGTTAAATGTGAATGGCGCGAGCACCTCCATATCGGTGGTTTTCACCCCACTGTACACTGTTTTATTTACAGAGTCGAGTCTCCCTCTGTTAGTAAAATGGGAAGTCAACGTAGGGAATCAAACCGCAGTATCCTCACGGGATTCTGCACAGATGCTCCTTCCAAACGGAACCCATCATTATCGTGGTTCGATTTTATCTAATCTTGGAATAAGTTACCTTTCGTCGGGGTATTTCACAATAAGAAACGGCAGCGCTGAACTTCAGTTGACATTCATTCCTAACACCGTCGACGTTATCTTGACATTTTTTGTTACTGCAATCCTGGTCCTCGCCTTCTTTATTGCGACTCTTATGATCAAAAGAGTGAAGCGGTAGACTGAGAGATGTAGTTTGACGTTTTCTGAAAGTTGGCTGCTTGCTCGGAAGGCCCAACATCGATCTCTGAACTCCGGACGACATTTTCAGAGATTGGGCTCATAAGCGATAAAATTGTGTGATATTTTTCATAAATTTCCGAATCATCCTCCAATCTGCATTTTGTTTCGTAAACATAACCTTTATACTAATTTCTTCATTCTTCGAATAGAACTGATTCAAGGTTGACGAGTACCGCATTTTGAACAGAATTGAGCAGAGGCTCTCATATAGTTTCCGCATTTCACACATCTCTTCTGGTTGCCGATGTTGGCAGCCATCACGTTTCCGTATACGTTAGCCTGAAAGTAAGTGGCAGCAATCGCTCCTGCAGTAGCGTAAATATTCTTAACATCGAGAATAAATCGATACGTTTCGCTGGGTTGCTTGATGAAAGACCACAGAATGGTCCCAGTTCCAAATGACGGAATGTTAAATCTTATAAATCCAATTTTAGTAAATTTATTCATCAACCAAGGCTGCAAAACATTGATTGAAGTGATCATATCGTAGGTAGCAGAAATCAGACTCTCATTCAGGATTCCACGGGCTACCAGTATCCTTGAGTCGGTCATTGCATAGAATGTACGCTTATAGGAGAGTGACATTATTGCCATCGGGATGAAGACAAACAGTGCTAGAAATATTACTAGAACTTCGATGACTGAAAGAAGAGCCCCAGGAGAGTAAATAGAATAAAATACGATTAAAGCCGCGCCTATCAGGCAGACAAAAATAATGAAGACGAGGTAGAATATACCCTTTCCAGAGAAAAAATATGCCAAAAAGAAAGGCTTTGTCTCAAACAATATGTTCTCGGTGCTGCCGATATAATGCCTAGGAAACGAATTTGGTATTATCGACAACGGAGGTGTTAAAGGAGGGATACTGGGGATTTGAGACATAGGATTAATCAACGCGCAACACTTCACTTGCTTCAGTTTTTCTCTTTTTTGTCAGTGCACTTATGAAATTTGACTCTTCTTGCCCACTAAGTTGCTTAAGGATCACGGCAGAAATGTTATCGGAGCCATCAAGCTCATTCGCAGTATCTATTAGGAGCTTGACCATTTCCTGAATGGCCCCCTCGGAGCTAACTGTCTTAGCTATTACTCGATCGTCTAACGGTTCCCACATTCCATCACAGCACAAAACAACCGCATCTCCCTTATATATTTGCCATTGATAAAAATCAGGTATTGCATCTTTTGTACCATCAACCACTCTCGTCACGATATTCCTCTTTGGGTGACTCCTAACTGCGAGTTCGCTAAGATATCCGCCATCTACCAGTTCTTGGACATATGAGTGGTCCTTCGTTTTTTTCTTGACATCCCCATTCCTCGAAATCAAGTAGGTTCTGGAATCTCCTATGTTCACGACGTATATATTATCGACTTTAACGAGAGCAGCTGTAACAGTAGTTCCCATCATTTTTATATCGTGATCCCTTGCATACTTGAACACTAAATCATTTGCCTCTGTTATGCTTTTCGCCATAACTTCCCTGATTTTCTCGGAAGACAGGTCCCCTTGGATTACCATTTCATCTACGTTCTTGACCAAGGTTTGTACGGCAAACCTGCTTGCAATCTCACCTTTCTCTCCGCCCCCCATCCCGTCCGCGACAATTCCAAGTGTTACAGAATTATCGAGACCCTCGCTCGTGCTGTGAACATAGCTGCAGAACACACTATCTTCATCGTTTTCTCGTACTTTCCCCCTAGATGTAAACATTCCACATTCCATCATTTTCAACTCACCCTGTAATAGGCTAAGGCAACATCATCCAAGTTGCCGGTAGGCGAAAACAACATAATTTTCATACCCAAGTAAATGCCGGTATCTAATGCTGGCTTTCGAACAAGTTTACCGTCTTTGTCAAAGTACCAGTAGTAAAGCTTAGACTTTCCTGGTATAATTTTGTACTGATTTAGCGTCGGGTCATATATCAGCGTATACTTAGTGGACTGTTTTATGGTAAAAGTGGATTGCAAATCCAGATTGAGCGAATTACTGATTGAATTGAAGGAGGGCCTTCCCAGGGAGGAAGGTTGCTTCTTGAAATTTATATTAATTTCTGAGGAAAAATGTTGGTTTGGAGATGCAGGCAATGAAAAAGCCTGCTCAGTGCTTGTTACTAGAAACTCTCCACTAAGATGTTCAATGGCACAGATCATTTCAAAAGCACTTTGATAGCGCATTTCAGGAGAGAATGATGTAGCTTTTAAGATAATATCAAGTACCGGCTTGGAGCATCGAGGCCCTAGATTCGTCTCGAAATCTTTTCTATAAGATTTCCCGGCATATATTGAACTGGCGCTTGTTGCATCCAATGCTTGCGGTGGATCTCCAGTGAGCATAAAGTACATTATGCATCCCAAGGAGTATATATCGTATGAGAATGTTGGTTCCCTGTTCGGAATCAGATCTGTGTAATGCGATTCAGGAGGTGAAAAGTACTCTGTACCAAATTGACCACCTACCGATAGCCTACCTATTGACTGGGATGCCCTTGATTTGAATTTGGCAGTTCCAAAATCTATTATCTTTACGTCACCGGAACCTGTAACCATCAAGTTGTTTGTGTTCAAATCTCTGTGAATGATGCCGTGCGTGTGGGCGTGAATGATGCCGTGAAGAGCTTTCTTCATAAGGTCAAGCATTTTACTTTCTCCAATCGGCTTGTTTTCGAACACTTCTGTGAAACTATGTCCATCGACCATCTCTTCCACGAGATATGTTTTAGGTGGGCTTCCCTCGTCGAAATGGTCCAGTTGTTTTACAATATACGGACTATCCAGGGAAGAAAGTGCTCTGATCTCGTCTTTAAGGATCGTTATCGCGTCTTTGAAGTCTTGCGTGTCAAGCTTAGTATGGCAGGTTGGGCACATTTCCCCTTGAGGTATTGTTTCTCCTCGGAAATCAGAATTTTTGCATAGAATTACCGGAATTTTTATAATCACGTCCTTTCCGCTATTAACGTCATAGGCTTGGTAGATATTCGCGGTTCCGCCCGTTTGTCTGAAAGGTTTTTGGCTGATGTCGTACCTTGAGTGTAGAAGCTTAGACCTTCTTCTCCATCGTTCTACAAGATGTGTTATACTGAAATTTTGCTCTATATGGTTGTTCGTAATATAATTTGTAAGTGTATAGGAAGGCTCGTACATGATTAGGAGTGAAAGTGCCAACCAGAGAGCATATTTCGGAGTTGAACCTCCTATAACCAAAGCAGGTGCAATAGAAATTAGATAGTGAAGCCCGTAAACCGCAACCCCACCGAAGATAAGGAATGTTATAGCATCTGTTACCTTATTAGATGACTGAAAATTCATGAAGTAAAAAATTGCACCCCCAAATAGTAGCATCATCACATAGTTCATATATGAATACACAGGTGCGACAACTGAAGAAGGTATAATCAAGTAAAAACCGACAATGAACAACAATGCAACCAGAACCAAAAGAGATCGAGCTGCGAAGCTGTTCTTACCAAACTTAAAAAATTGAGAATATGACATGTGCGCGAATTTCGTGTAGAATAAAGTCGTGAACACTAGTGAAACTAGCAAGGCCACAAAAGAACCGACATAAAACATGACATCCTTGAAATACTCTCCTTCAAGCATAATGCCGTAAATTGCTGTTCCCAGAAATAGTAAAGAAACTGCGTAATTTGACCACTGTCTCTTCCTCAGACTAATCAAGACGATGACAACTGCAAGTTCTATGACAGCTATCAAAATCACGTAAAAATATCCATACAGGCTTCCAAACTCTGTTAAAGTGTAAAGAAATAGGTTTATGAAAGTCGTTATGGAGAATGGAAGAATTATTAAGATCCCGATAGATTTTGTAGAGTATTTTCTAGTTCTAGAGTAGTAACTTCTAGTTGTAGAGTAACTTCTAGTTAACACGAGCAAAAATATTGTAATCAATATGAAAATTGCCAAGGAGTGGGATAGATTGCGTAGGAATGTACCAAAGAGGTATATGAAAAGTAAATACCACGTTACCACAGCTATCATCACAGCAAAAGTTTGTTCTCCCCGCTTTGCCCAGATTTTTTGGGAGTTGAACATTGCAAAATTAGACCCAAATACAAGGACTATAACAGAGATCACCGAAAAGAGTACAATCATGATTGTACTCCATCCGGGTAAGTTAATGAAAAAGCTGCCGATTTGAACAAAAGGCAGAGATATGAGTAGCAACAGGAAGAAGAAGGACGCGTACGTGATTATACTTGCGATTTTCGGGTAATTCATAGGTTATCTTGGGGGCATTCACTCCAATTCGTCTTTAGGACCTGACTTGACTCCGCACCACCTTAAACGTGAGTTCGAATATGCCCTTACCTGTTGACGGATCAATGGAAAGTGAAATTTTGTCTCCATCGACAAGAGGAAACTTACCATTTGATTTCCTGTCGTAACCTATCACTTTACCGTTTAGAGAGGTCCCATTAAGCGAGTTTGAATCTTCTATCTCATATCTACGCCCTCCAGTAAACTCCGTTAACGTTATGGTGAAATGTTTACCACTTAAAGTGTCGCTACTTGGATAGCTACTCATCATGGATCTACCAAATTGAAAAGGGAAAGCATCTATATTTATCTCGGTAGAATCAGGAAGGATCAGTTTTGCCTGGACAGCTTTCGGCCAAACTTTAGCAGGTGATATCTCTCCCAACTTTGCCCCGCACTCAGGGCAATACTCCTCATCTGTTTCGCCCTCCCATCCACACGCCACACACTTGTGATGCTCTGATTTCTTGACCTGGACCGGAGGAACACTAGGCACACTTTGAACGGGAGTTGGTTGTTGACTTACCTGTGAAATGCTCTCCTTGTACTCAGTTAGCAAGGCCCCACAATCTTCGCAGTAATCTTCTTCGTCTCCATAAGTTTTTTTACAAATCGGACAAATCTTCATTTTTAATCCCTCTTCTTCGTAAACCCAGCCTTTCTTTCTTTAAGTTCTACGTCTGTAACCTTCTTTGTACCTATAATTATATTTCCCCCGTCAACTAATTCCTTCATCTTGACTTCTCCCAACTTCTTGGTCATTACAGGATTATTTTTTATTCCTTCAATTTTCCTTGTGTATACTCTTGCTGCCTCTACAGAGCCGGGATCACTCTTGTCTAATGCTTTGAGACCAAGAACTTTCAGTTCTGCCTCAGCAAATTCAGATTGTACAGTCACGTTCATTGACTGTTTTACAGAATTTAAATCCTCTGAGCGCTTTATTATTAGAGGACCTGATGTGGGCGAATTCATTTCCACGGTGAAAGTGCCCTCTCTAAAGTCTCCAACTGTTCTCGCTGGCAGTTCTATTTTTGCAAGGATTTTCTGGTTTTCTGTTCCAAGATTACCCAGAGGAATGGTATACAGGTTGTCGCCTATTCTCTTAGGGTCAAGTTCTAATATCTGGGGCTCAAATTTGTAAACCTTGTTTAGTTTTGATCCAGGCGTCAATTTTATCGTAAGATCTCTAGAGGGATAGAGAACCACTTGTTTGGAGATATCGTCGAACTGTTTAATTACGCCCGTTATGTCTGTGAGATGATTAAAGAACCCTATTTCATTTGCACGATACATCTTGAGAAGCAAGTCTTCATTGTAATCTGCCCCGATCCCCAATATGTACATGGGAATTCCAAGCTTCTGGAATTTCGCAGAAATTTGTATGAATTCAGTTTCGCCTCCATCCGATGCGACTCCATCTGTTAACAGCACTAGTTTAAAAGATGCGCGAATTTGAGATTCAGAAGAAATCGAAAACATTCTGTCTACTTCGGTGAGCGCCGAATACATGTTTGTCCCACCATCTGGAGCAACTTTTCTGACAAGACTCTCAACAAAGGTTTGGAATGGCCTTTCTTCTTTCATTAGAAAACTTACGGTATCCGAAAATGTAGCAATTGTTATCGTGTCTCCTTGCTTTAAGGATTTGTAATACTGTATTGCTGCTTCCTTTGCCTGGTCCAGCTTGTCCCCCTCCATAGAGCCACTGTTATCTAGAAGTATGATACTCTTACTACCTTGGCGAATCTGTTGCCCCCTTTGTTCAGATGCCTCGGCAGGAACTATTTGAACTCTGGCTACCACTCCTACCGGCGTGTTAGACGGTATTGCTCCCCTATCAGAATTTATTATTATTTTTCCCATGTAGACCACTTTTTGGCCAAACGGAATATTCTTAAACCATCTAATATATTTTACTACAGGCTGGTCTCAAAGACTTGTAGTATATAAGACACAATTCTACCCTTTCTGATTGCTCTAAACTCCTGTCTAAAACGATATGATATTCTAAGTAAACACTATTAATGGGTAGTTTCTACCTTATAATTATTTTCTCAATGATCGCTCCAACCACAAATACCATTATCCATAATAGAGGAATTATAATTGACAGTGAGAAAGTCGAAAAATAGTAAAAAATTGACAGAGTAAAATGAAAGTAAACGTATTCTCCGTTTCCTTCCATATTAAGTGTTCCCGAAATCCCAGAATTGTAAAAAGAATTTCATCGACTGTTTCTGCTATATGTGATCCTTGATTTGTAACATATCCAAAGGTTAAATTTCCTGGGAATATTGTATCCATCGTAATTGCTGCTAAATCTGAGGTATAAAGGGTTCTTCCTCTAAAAACAAAATTTTTAGGTTTTCAGAAATTTTGAACCAGGTAAAATTGTTGCTGGACTAGAACAATTAACAAATACGGTGTCAAAATCGTTAACAATTTAAAACTTCTTAAAAAAATTTACGCTAATTTGATCGTAGGGAATTACCATAATATTCGGAATTTGCCAAACTCATCTCATCCAGGCTCAATTACTCCGACTCTATACAATCCTGTTACTCTCTAAATGGTTAAACTGTTCAGGTATTTGAATGAACGTGCCCGGATTAGTCGATTTATGCATTTTTGGTTTCGATTTTGTGTTTCGTCTGTCGCTACATCCCTCTGAATCTAAGGCTTGAAAAGTAATGGGAATTTTCAGGATAAGGTCTGCAGGTTCAGTGGAAAAAATCAGTATCAGGCCATTTACGGTCTGATTATCTTTTTAATGGAAACTGCGAAGAAAAATGCGATCAGTATCAGTGGCACCATTATGGAAATTTCAAGAGTTGTGGCAGAAGAAACTCCTGTTTTGAAGGACGCGTGAATTGAAATAGGTGATGACATCTCAATGGTATATGAATACGAGGACTGAAGCAGAGTAGTACCATTAAACCATCCAACAAAAGAGAATGGAATGGGATTACTAACAGCGAGATTTACTACTGTGCCTTCAGGGGTGTATATCGCTTGTGTTCCACTGACAACTCCCGATACTGTTCCATAAGTGTAATACACGCTTCCCCCGCCCGTGACTTCTATGGTCAATTCAGTGTATAATATTGCGGTCGCTTCAAGAGCAGATGAGACCGTCAGAGAGTAAGAGCTTTTGTTCGTCACGTAGTGACCTATATCATAGTCTTCTTTGTTCAGTAAGGTGATGTTCCACCCCATAAGTTTCCATCCACTTTCCTGGGGGAGAGAAAGCATGATTGTGCTGCCGTTATCGTACCACAGACCAGAAGAGGATGCTGAATTTGTAATTTGGACATAAAATTGATTGGTGTACGCAATGTCCACGTGAGTCGATAGGTCTATGATACCATTGATAGCACCACCAGACGCCTCCCATCGCTCATCACTTCCGGACCCAGGTAATTCCATAATGTACTGATAGCTCGATCCGTTGTCTACCCACACTTCAGTGCCAGCTTCAGAGGCATCCGCAGATTGAGCAGTACCAAATTCGATATAAGAGACTGAGGGAGGAGAAAATCCAGAGCCTCCACCAGTCACGGAATATGTGAATGTGACAATATACTGATGATAATATTCCAGATTGATAGACTCTCCCTGAGCTATCGTTCCACTTCCTGTCTCTAGAGACCACCTTTCACTATGCGAAACATTAAAAGAGGCTGGAAATACGGACCATGCTGAACCAGTGTCGGCATAAACAGTCGTGATGGCAGACGATAGGGGTACCGTATAAATGTAAGAGTCAAATACGAATTTAAGGGTCGGTTCAAGAACATTATTCCCAGCGCTTATCGGGGAATATTTAAAAGTTATCGGCTCCACTGACGTGAGGATTCCGGTTGTGAATTCTGTACCGTTGGATTCGTCTATCGTACCATTAGAATACAGGAAGTAGGGAGTGGATCCATTGAATCTTATTGCTCCGGAAGTTTGATAAGCGAAGAGCATTTTGCTGCCATTGTACTCATCCATCCACATCCATTCTGAAGGTAATACTATCCCCGAATCAAAGGCGTAACGAACCGTTGGAATCCCATTATTACCATTTAAAGAGCTATAAACACAAGTTTCAACGCCAGTAAAATATCCATCAGAATTCAAAGGAGATAGACTGGATCCAACAAAGTAAGAGACATTTGGGGCAGAAACACTTTGGGTAAAACCTAAATGCTCATTGAGGTTGTATAGATTCAGTATGATCGTATGGTTTACAATGCTCATATTCACCAAAACTCGATCTCCAAAATTTACTTGCCAAGTTAAGTTAAAAACATAGCTGCTGTTTTTCAAATAGGTTGAATTGCCCGGGGTAGCAATTAATCCAGTATTTAGAAAATTGAATCCCGCTGAAGATTTATTATCAGAAAGAGGCCAGTTATATACCAGTCCTGTGATTATCGATGTACCCAAATTAGTAACACCCGAAATGAGTTGACCCAAAGTTTGAGCTGAACCGTTCTTCAGGGATCCTCCTGCAGTTGTGGTTACTGATATAGAGGTATAGTTGCCTACGAAACTTATGCCATTCCTTTCCAGGAACCTTTCGGAAACTCCTTGGACTTTTCCTTCTACTACATACGGCATAAAATTATTCGGAGGTGTATTTGCCACCTCAAGGTCATAGATGAACTGCACGGAGTTCCATCCTCCGGTGGAAGACGAAAAAAACAATCCTCCCTGCTTCCTTATCGGTGCAGTATAATTTAGATAATAGTGAATCCCTTTATTATTTGATGTCATTTGAGCAGCGAACCAATCCAGAGATGTGGAGTTTACAGAAATTGATGAAGAGAAGTAAGCAGTACCACCATTCCAAAAACCCGTATTCGAAACGGAATCCCCATTATAGTAAACATGTGCGGTTGCATAAAAGGGATTGAATCCTACGGTATATCCTTGTATTCCAACTCCGCCATTATCCCCTGTGCTGTCTGAAGGGTCATCTGCATAGACACCTAGATTTTGCTGATCCGCGTCGCCTGAATAATATGTATCAGCCCTCACAGTAATATTCATCCCTGTCAAATTTCCATCAAAAATAACAGCACCCATTTCGCTTCCATATCCGTCCACGGTTTCAACCCCTACGTTCGGAATAAATTTAGCAGCACCTACCATGGACCATGATGAGGGGAAAGAGGGCCCATCAAAAATGGCGTAAACTGGGAATACTTCGTTCCCATTATCGTATTGCATGTACTGGCCAGACAGATATGGACCTCGCGAAGAATTGTATCCTTCACCTGTGGGGCCATATTCAGAAAGGATAGAAATGTTTTCTGGAAGGAACTCCATGTATATAGTAAGGTTACTCATCCTTGGGATAGAGGAAAGTTTTAACACTATGGTCGCATAAGAATCATTTTCAGTTGGTCTTTCAATCCAAGCCGGAACGAAAGAAGAGTTCTGATACATAAACTCGACGTTACTCCAGTTACTATTGATGTAATTCCCGTAAAGACTTCTATTAATTACTAGAAATTGCTGGTAGGGGCCGGTTGGGTAGGATCTATTGTTGACTATTGTCAGAGGAGCTTCTGCAACAGGTTGTGCAAAGTTAAATTGAACGTTTACAGTTACATTTTCATCCGTTACATCTACAACTCCGTTAGAGGGAGAAGGAAATTTTCCATAACCTGGCACAACATTGTACGAGTAATTTCCTGGACGTTCATCTACAAAAATGCTCTCCCTGGAGGAATTATAAGTATGATTTCCAATAATAATTGACCAAGATTTCCCGTGGGGAAGCCCGGTTTCATTAAATGAGATGACATACCCATCAACCATTGTGGCGGGCATAATTCCATTTGGTGGAAAATAGGCCGTTGCTATGAAGTTCGTTTCTGTAGTTATCTGACCGTTTGATCCTGTAGAAACGGATAATATCAGGCTATTGTTCACGGAAATCGCTGAGCCTCCTCCTACTCCCCAAGTATCAGAGGAGACAAAAATCAAATTTGGAGAAGAAAAATTTACAACTGAGGAATTCAGCGATGTGAAATTGTAACCCATTATGGATGAAACAGTTCTACCATCATACCCAACTCCCATTTGTGTTGGATAGCTAGCTGGACCTGCAGTGCTCAGCAACTCTGGACCTGAATTATAGGAATAGAGACCGAAAGATGTACCATCATCCCCCCAGTAGCTGACTCCCGGATAAAATACAAATGCATAACCAATGCCGCCCTGACTATAGCCCGTGCTAATTCCAGTGACCCACCTACTGCCATTAGGTTGGTCTATTACTTCAAAAGGTCGAGTAATGTTGGTATCATAATATGCAGCCGCAACTGGTTGCGAAGTCGTTAAAGTATTCCACCCCTTTGGTAATGAAGTGCCATTAAAGTTCCAGTAATTTAAGAAGACGTTAGCCCCATCATCGTACTGACCATATAATGGTGAAAGCTGAGGTGCTTCTCCCGTGCGAATAACATTAAACACGTTCAAATTCTTTTCCGCAAACCCTATGTAAATTGATATGCTCGAGTCTGCCGGAATTCCGTTTACGAGCTTCAGCCAATAGATGGTGTTCGTCGAGTTGTTACTATTGCCACTCTCCAGCCAGCTAGGTATTATCGATCCGTTCTTATAGAAGAACTCGACATTCAGTAGATTTGAAGATTCGTAACTAGAGAATTCAGAGCTGTTAACAACTAACTCTTCCTGAAAATTAACTCCAGTGCCTATATTCTGTGTATTACTGATAATAATTGGAACTTCATATATTATATTCGGAGGAGACAGAGTTGGAACCCTTTGGGTGTTCTGGCCTAGAATATTTTCTGTAGGGGTCTTTTCCTGTGTTCCCATTGCTACTGATGAAGTAAGTATCAGAAAGGCAAGTATTAGTATTGAAACGATCACGCATGTGCGAGACCCATTTCCACACATAATCCCTGATATCATTAGAGATACTCAATATTCAGATTCATTCTATAGATATATTTTTTGGCCCAAAGCGGCAATGTCAAATTTTCGTTGATTTAATGGACTTAAAGGTGTCTCCGTGACTTTGATGTTCTCTTGAGAATAGTCAATTTGCGGTACCTTAGAGAAATCAATATGCCTTTCCGATCTATGTAACTGGTCAGTCCCCTGTTCTAGACAATTATGTTTACCAAACATAGTATCAGAAACATGAGCGCTATAAGGAATTAACCTATATTCAGCAATGATCTGGTTCTACCAGGTCCGAATACAGGGAGGGGGAGTGTGGATATACTGTGAGTTATGGCTCACTCTCACATGAATCTCCCCTGATTCTCAAGGCCGATAGGCGCTCTCTTCTCGCATGGAGAAGTCATAGGTGTCTGCCGTTGGAATCGTTCTCCCCGTTTATGGATATGGGAAGGAAGGAATAAAATATTGTCAGTTGGGATAGATACCCATGAGAGAGAACACTATGTGGAGATACAGAACGAGAATGAAATGACCATGTGGCACGGAAGGATGAGAAACAACAGGGAAGGGTTCCTGTTTCTTCTGGAGAAGATTAGAATGGTGGAAAGAAGCAACTCACAGGACGTGATGGGAATATTCATCAACCCCACGGGGAATTACCACATACCTGTGAGGTATTTCCTCGAGATCAATGGTTTCGGGGACAGGATATTCGTGGTGGATGCAAGGAGGACAAATCATTCCAGGAAGATCATCAACCTCGGCAAGGAGAAATCGGTTCCAGAGGACGCTAGGATACTAGCTGCAACACCATGGCACGACCATAAGTACATGGAAAGAAGAGGCCACAGAAGGGATGAGATTTCAGAGCTGACAAGGATGAGAGATATAGTGAACAAGAACATCACCAGGATATCCAACTGCATCCATGCTGATCTTTCTGTTGTATTCCCTGAGTTCACCGATGTTATGGCGATAGATTCAAAGACGGGAATGGCTATTCAAGAGAGATTCACAACGCCTCAGAACATCTGCTCAGTCTCAACGGAAGAGATGTTCAACGTAATGAAGAAGGAGGGAAGGAGCCACTACTCAGAGGAGGATGCAGAGGCGCTTATGGAACTGGCTAGAAATTCAATAGGCGTCCCGGACCAGAAGGGCGTTTTCACCGTGCGCATAAGTATCAGCGTCAGGAGGCTGAGGGACGAGATGTCAATACTGAAGGATCCGGAGAAGCAGATAGTCATCATGTCATCGGACAACGAAGATGTGAAGCATCTGACTGAAATGAACGGGATTGGAGTGACTAACGCATCCTCAATAGTCTACGAGATAGGGAGAATAGAGCAGTTCAAATCGTCACTGAAGCTCCAATCGTACGGCGGTAAATGCCCGGACATGAATGGATCGGGAGGAAAGTCAAACGCAAAGGGCATCACAAAGATAAGGAACGAGCACCTCTCAAACGCCGTTCACGAGAGTGCCATATCACTGGTCCTTCACAGGAACAAAGAGTTCTATGAGCTGTTCACGAGGGAGATACGCAAAGGGAAAACAAACACGGAAGCGTACATAGTGGTAGGAAAACGCCTTCTCTTTCACGTATTTTCAATGATGAAGAATCACAGGCCCTACAGGGAGAGACTATACCAAGGTAAGAGGGGGAGGGGATCACTTCAACTTGAGGTTGAAAATGCCCTGTAATACTCACTGGCTTAGCACACCCCTTTTGATTCCCACAATGATCTAAGATAGGTGTATATCCACGGGAGACTGTGTAAAAATTGGTTCTGATCAAACAACTTCTGATACTGGGTACAAGGAGTTACGTTAAGGATTCAATGGCTACTACTAACTTATAGTATTTTTCACACAGTCTCATTCCTGTTATCAGTTGTCACCTCCGTGACTCCGGGAAATGTGACCGGTAACACTCTACTATCCGTCCTCTTGCGAGGGCACTGTGTCGGTCCGCAAGCTGCCAACCTATTTTGCGAGCTTGAGGCTCAAGAAGAGATGCACTAGACCCCGAAACTACAACAAATTTAAGAGTTGATGCCGTTCCTGTTACCGTGACTCTTAGAATTGGTGACAAAGCGCCAGATTTCTCTGGACAGACTGACGATGGTCAGATGATCACTCTGAGCGACAAACTGAAGGAAGGCCCAGTGGTTCTCTATTTCTATCCAAAGGACGAGACCCCGGGTTGCGTAGCAGAGGCATGTTCATTCAGGGACCGGTGGAGCGAAATTCAAAAATACGGTGCTACCGTCTTGGGCGTCAGCTCAGACTCAGTAGAATCTCACAGGAATTTCAAATCCCACAGGAACCTCCAGTTCACTCTTGTATCCGACGAGAAGAAGGAGATTAGGAAGGCGTACGGGGCCACCGGAACTCTCATACCTTCACGCACAACATTTGTCATAGACAAAGGTGGAGTAATCAGGGAGGTATACAACTCTCAGCTGAATGCTTCCAATCACGCGGAAGTGGCAATCAAATCACTGGAAATGCTACGTAAGCTGTAATCACAGGGTTCTGGCCATCTAGATCTGGAACCCGCATCAGAATATCGGGAAACGCTCCTTCCTCTCCTTCCGCCGTGCGCCCTTCTTCCACGTTTCCATTTTGCTTAGATCATCCATTGCCTGCTGTTTTTTCTTGGATAGGTCTGACATCGGATCCTTCAGGAATGCCCTGGCTCTCTCAATGTGTGCCTCCATCTCCTCATCATTCTTCATCGAGTGAAACATATTCGCAAGAGAAAGTTCAGCCCTTGCATCGTCTAGAATGTCGTCTGGAGTTCTTTCGGATTTTATTGCGCTGGCACCAGATACTCCGGAAATCTGATGGTTAGAGTATGCATATTCTCCCACGATTCTCTTGGTGTACGAATTCGTTAGCAGGCTCGATGCAACTATGCTCGCGACAAACACCAAGAACACAGAAATGAAGAAAGTTGAGTATGAGAGTAGACCTAAAAAGTACATCGCATAAGCCCCGACATAACCTGCCAGCAGAATCATCGGACTGAGATACCTGAGTGCTCTTGGCAGTTGAACGAGAGGGAGTGCCGACGGGTTGTTTAAGTAAAATGACACTACGTCGAGTAGTTTGACAGCTTTCTTCGTCCTCTTGCACTCGGGACTGTGAAGTGTTTCCAATGCCTCCTTCAGTTTCTCTTTTGACTTGTCAGAAATTCCTGACAACTTGTAGAGCTGCGAGAGCTCGAACTGCGTGTAACCTATCTTATAACTTTTGTGACCGTTCCTGTTGGATTCAATTTCTCTCCTTAGTATTTTTTCTAGCTGGTATATTCTCCTCTCAGAGGTTGTCGTAGATCTCAATCCTCTTGGCTAGCACCCATTTGGGAACTGCTGATCCTGTATCGCAATTGAACTTAAAAACTTGATGAAATTACAATCTATTGATCAAATAAGTTAGGATGGAGAGAAGAGCGGTTAGACCTTTTTGGTCTTCGGTTGACCATTTTGCCTCAACCGCAGAAATAATCAAATCTCCTGAGCCATATTCTGGTAGGGATTATGCCAAGTATTATCTTGTCAGTTACGGTGGAACATATATGGCGAAGGGGAGATGTCGGTTCTGTGTTGAGCTTCGGAACTGTCCGGTATGCGGAAACTCTATAGAAACGCTGAACCACGTGGGAGTTCGAGGTAGTTCTAGGGGTTCGTCGGGTATACGCCACTATGCGATCCCCTGCATGGATCGGATAGATATGTCCTATGGCCCTCTTGTTCAACTAACTGTGGGAGATCTTGCTGCATACAATGGTGGACCTCTATGGAAGAACGGTTACAAATGGTACAACGTATTCTGGGGGTCCTACTGGAATGGTAACAGCGTTGTCGCAAAGATAAATAATGCAACGGGCGGCATAGAGGGCGATCTCAGCTATTCCGGTGGGCTGAGGGAGTACAATGTTGGAGTGGGAGTAATGGCAGGACACATAGTCGTTGCTGCGAATCCTCCTGCGACTGTTGCAGAAGGTGATATCGGGACAGCCATCTCAGAATGGATATCTTCCGCACAGGTTCCGAATCTCGGTACAGCGGGAGCATACAACATCTTCCTTCCTCCCGGTGTGACTGCTCTACTCGGAAAGGATACTTCGTGTTCCACCTTCTGTGACTACCACGATTCCATAAACGGAAGCGCGGGACCATTCTTCACGCTTGAACCCTATCCATGTACCTCTGGCTGCAACCAGTGCACTTCAGATTCTTTCGATACCATTACGCAGGGTCTTTCCGAGGAGATGGTGGAACTGAAAACTGACATGAATCCGGGAACTGGATGGGTCATAGGGAATGAGGAAATATGTGACTACTGCGACCAGAACTTTGTATGTAACCAGATTTCCTCGGGAGAGTACGTCAACGCCTGGTACAGCAACAAGAGAGGGAAGTGTTGGACTCCAAAGTGACGCACTCGAGTATTCTGTATGCTCGGATTAATCTGACTCGATTCTGTTTATTTCATAGCTTTGTCTTTACGAAGTCTATGAACACCTCTGCATCCCCGAACACGTTTGAGAGCTTGGCATATTCGTTAGGCATGTGTTCTGTTTCGTCTAGAGTGCCCCAGACAATCGTATCCAGCCCCTTGTTCCTGAAAAATGCTCCGCAGGTTCCTCCCCCAATACCCACTCTCTTCACTTCTATCCCCCTGAGTTTCTTCACACTTTCTATGAACCTCTGAACGAACTCCTTACCCTCGGGGCTGTTGGAGGAGGGGTCCGCCCTGTTAATGAATTCTAGCAGTACTTCAGACGAAGTCTCTTTCTTGAACTGGTCGCTCACTCTCTTCACCTCTTCGAAAACCTCGTCTATCGAATACACGGGAAGGATCCTCATATCGAAGTAGAAGCTCTCTTTCCCTGGTATTATGTTCACTGACGTGGTCCCTGGCTCGCTCTTGGTGGGCTCGAATGTGCTCACGGGAACCGTGAACTCCGGGTCGGTGGCTTTGAATTTCAAGTGAAGTTGCCTATCGATCCTGCCTTCCAGTTCTCTAGCAAGTCTGTGTGCATTCTTCCCCGCGTCTGGGGTAGATGCATGGCACTGCTTACCTATGACCGTGATCTTCAACCAGACGAGGCCCTTCTCTGCCACCTCGACGGAACCTCCATCTGGAGTCCCGAAGTCCGGAACTATGAACTTGTCATTCTTTGTGAACTCTCTCTTCTGGAGTACAAAATCTATTCCGTACTTGCTTCCTGCCTCTTCGTCTGAGACCATGATTACGCCGATGTTGTTCTGCATCTCGTCCGGGTGTTCCAGGAAATATTTAAGTGCGATTAGGGAAGAGATAGCTCCCTGGCCATTATCGCATGTGCCCCTTCCATAGATCTTGTCTCCTTCTATGGTAGCCTTGAACGGAGGATACTTCCACAGGGTGAGGTCTCCCTCGCTAACGGTGTCCATGTGTGCAACGAACCAGACGGTCTTGGGCTTCCCTCCATTTAGGAAGAATATTAGATTTGGCCTCTTGATCCCATCAGACTCTGCAACATATTCCTCGAGTTTTATATCTTTACTCCAACCCGTGATCTCCTTCTTCAGAAATTCTGCACGCCTGGCCTCTCCATTCCCACCACCGGATGGATTCACTGAATTGATCTCGATCATTCTTGAGTACAGATCAATAAAGTAGTTCCTGTCTGTCATACTGATCTCTTGCTGATCGACAGCAACAAGATAAGACTTGTTCCGAATTCTTGAAGGTCTGTGTGTCCCATAGAACCATGGGTTATCATTACGTAACGCGAAAGAAAGCGAATTACATTTCACGAACTTATTTTGTTGGGGGCCAAGGGAGATGTGTGTAAACTCTGATAGGAAGGTCATAGCTCTGTTTTTAGTGATTGTTATTGCAGTTGGAAGTTTGGGACTGATGATTTATGAAAACGAAGGAGGATACAATGGGAAGACTCTTTCGGCAGGATTGGGTCAAACAGGTATCCAGCTGAGCGCAGTCCAAACTGGACCGATGGATGCCTTCCCTGGTCAGTTGATAAACGAATCATACTACCTGGGAACCACCAGTCCCGGTGCTTCTTACTATGAAGTCACCGTAACTCTGAACGGCTCTTCTTACGTTACGCTAGATGCGTTTCCAACGTACACCAGTTCGATTTCTCCGGGTGGTTACTATCTTTTGTTTTCCTTCCTAATGCCTAATGATCAGCCAGGTATGTGGTGGATCGTTTGGTATGAGATTATTCCGTTTACAATCTCAAATATTGAAGAAGAGCAGCTGACAACGGTTTCGGCACAAGGTACCCAGGTTTGGATGCAATCCACTTCTGAATCCATGGCAGGAAATTATATTATAAATGGAGGAGCCAATTTTACATTTTTTTGTAACGCGACTGAGCTGCATATTTATCCAACTAATCTGGCTGGATCCATTATTGTCACTTCACAAGTAAACTCTTGGCAATATACGAACGGAACCTGAGTGGTGAATTTCTCTCTTTATGAAAATATTGGCAATTCAAATGGACCAACAACACCTCCTCAAATTACGGCTTCGTTAATGTATTCAGAAATGACTGAATTGGTATGTGGAGGAAACCCAGTAGAAGTCAATGGTTATCTCATCGATCTAATACAAGGAAACGGCGCTTACATTTCAGGAGTGACATCTTCTCAAATTGCCGAAATAACCAATTCAATCAACCAAACGCTCTCAATACCGATCTCTCAACTGAATGCTGCAGTCACATCGATTAATGGAGACGTGGCGAATCTACAAACTTCTTTTGGCGCCATGACCACGGAGCTCAGCACCATAGATGCCACTCTATCCTCAATCACTGACGGGGTGGCTTATCTCAACACAAGCCTTGGGCAAGTCAAGACATCGTTGTCATCATTAGATTCCGCCGTGCTCACTGTCGAAGGAAATACTGTGACTCTGCAAACTTCACTTGGGACTATAGACACAAGCATCAGCGAACTGAATGCAACAGTAACTTCTGTCAAAGGTGGTCAGGTAACTATCCAGACTGACATTGGACTTCTTGACACCTCTCTGAACAGTCTGAATGCGACCTTGCTGAACATTCGGAATGGCATTGCAACGATGGAATCGGATGTTGGTCTTATTGAAACCTCACTGTCTTCAATAAACGCAACACTCGTTTCTGTTAAGGGTAACACGGTAACGCTTGCGACCTCATTAGGAGCCATAAATACCACTCTCTGGGATATAGGTGCAACTGTGGTGGGAATAAGTAATAGTGAGGCGACTGTTCTCACCGCCCTTGGAAAGATAGTAGTTTCCATAAACAGCTTGAATGCAACTTTGCTCTCCATAAACAATGGCCAGGCTGTGATCGAAACTGACCTAGGTGCTCTTCAGACTTCCTTGACATCTCTCGGAACTACGATCTCGTCGATCTCCGCAGGTGAAGTTGAGATCAGCACAGAAATCGGGAAAGTCACCACATCCATTGCCTCCTTGAATGCGTACTTTAGAGGGATGAACGGATCCAATGCGGTCATTCAGACGGATATAGGATTGCTGGAGACCTCATTGAGCTCGATAAATGCGACAATATCTTCTGTAAGACAGGGTCTTGTCGATTTGAATGCATCGATCGGTACGATTCAGGTCTCTCTCAGTTCCCTGAATTCGTCTATAGTGAGCGTCTCCGGTTATACTGCGGAGATTATGACCTCGACAGGGGAGATCAGTGCCTCATTAAACGACCTTAACACCAGCATCTTCTCTTCCTGTAGTGGCATCCCATGGGTTAACGATTCCTACGCAGAGATCGAGACATGTTTGGGGAACCTGACCGGAACTATCACGAACGTTTCTAACAATACGGCTTCCATTAAGACTAATCTGGGAGTAGTGACCGCATCTGTGAGCGCAATAAAGTCACTCAAGGGACAGGCAACTGCTGGAGGTCCTCCATCAGTGTATGACCTGATAATAATCTCGCTGCTCGGTGCACTGCTCATAGTGGCTTCGCTTGCGATGCTCAGTTCCAGAAACACGTTAAAGATAATGGGGGACAAGGTGAAGTAAAGGGTAGAAAGGAATTCGCTTGTCGATGGAGTCGACTCGTTCGTTCCATCCAGTGCTACCAATCTCTCTCACGAGCTAAGAATGTTTTATATCGTAATCCATATTATGCAATTTACAAGTGAATCCTATCGGTCCGCTCGCAGAAACACTTTGCAAGGGACTGAATCAGATATCATTTGGCGCTGAGCAAAGGAGTGATGAGGAGTGGAACTGATTTCATTGCTGTATGGGATTTATCCCAGATCTGAGAGCATGAGGAGGGCGTACGGGAAGTGGGATAGAGGGCAGATAACTTCCAGCGAAATATCTTCCAAGATCCAGGAAGAGTCTTCGATCTATTACGAACTAGCGAGGGATGCGTCACTGGATTATTTTACCGATCCGTTGTTCAACTGGTACGATATACTACGTCCGATCGCGATCTCTACCGAAGGAGTCAAGCTCGGACCCCTCGCGAGGTACAAGGAGACGAACACCTTTTACAGGGAGCCAGAGATCGAGAGAATAGGGAAAATGAGAGAACTCAACGAGTTCAGAGAGGTCGAGGAGAACCCACCATTTCCAGTCTATCACGAACTCGAGAGTGAATCATACCTTCACTTCTTGCCCGGGATTAATTCCTTTCTAAGGATGAGCAAAGTATCTGGTAACATTTCGGAGGCCAAGACGAACTTGAAGGATAACTACGTGGATATGGTGAAAAAGTATGGCATCAAGAGACTCTTGATCTATGAACCATTCGAGTCAAATGATTATAGAATTTATGACGACCTGAACGAGATAGCTTCCATTTTCCTTGTTATAACCGGAAAGGGAGGAATTTTCAGCAATGAAGATGGAAAGAGGTTCTTCTCGATAATTGGAGATGGCCCATATTCGTATTCCAAGTACTGTGAGGTACCAGGGGTCAAGGTGGTTGACGCCCACTCCACGAGAATTAGCGATGGAGTCGTGGAGAAGGTCAAGCCATACTCCTCGGACTTCGATAAACTCATTGTGGCAAACACCGAGAGCTTTGACTTCCTGCCCAGGGTGATTGCAGACAAGAAGGTATTCAATTTCAAGGGTGGTGAATGATGGAAGAACTTATAACACAAGAAATAGGGAGTTTCAGGAAACCGACCTATCTATCCTCAAAGTTCAGATCTCTAAAGGGTGAAGAATTCGAGGAGAAGGCAAAACAGGCAACGATTGAAACGCTCGAACTCTTTGAGAAGAGCGGATTAGATAACGTGGGTGTAGGAGGTGAGATGTACAGATGGGAGATGTACGAACATCCTGCTGCGAGAATGGATGGCGTTAAGATTTTTGGTCCCGTAAGATCCTTCGACAACAGGTATTACAACAAGGGGAGCGTCTATCAGGAGATCGAGAGGAAGGAGCCCTTCCATCTGGAGGAAGTTGAGCTGTTCAAGGAACTGAAGATGAAGAACATAAAGATACCCGTCACCGGTCCGTACACGCTGATGGACTGGTCTTTCAATGACCACTACAAGAGCAGATACGATCTTGCGATGGCTTTTGGCAAGATCATGAACCAGGAAATCAGGGAACTGAAGTCTGCGTGGGGAGATGGCACGCTTCAAGTGCAGATAGATGAGCCAGCTGCAACGACACACCCCGATGAGATGAGCATCGTGCTGGATTCCGTCAACGAAAGCGTGAAGAGGATAGATGGCATAGAAACGCACCTCCACGTCTGCTACAGCACAGACTACGGCCTGCTCTACAATATTGCACCTTCGCTCAACGTCTCGGTGTACAACCTCGAGTTTGCAAACAGGGATCCAACCGGCCTAAAAGAACACAGAAACGGATACGATGACGTGAAGAGGTTCAAGGAAGTCGCAGACACCATGTCGCGCAACATTTCCCTAGGACTAGGCGTAACTGACATTCACAGGGACTTTATCGAGCCGCCTGAACTAATCAGAGAGAGAATAGAGTATGCACTGAAGTTCCTGGAACCGGAAAGGGTGAGAGTCAACCCGGACTGTGGACTGAGAACCAGGAGCAGGGAAGTCGGATTCGAGAAGCTGAAGAACATGGTAAAAGCGAGAGATGACGTAGCCAAGTCGCTATAATAATTTATTCTACAATTCTATCTCGGAGCATGCAGAAGGCTGCAGTTCTCTCCAAACTCAAGGAATACCCGCAGGTCAGAGAAATAAGCGAAGAACCTCTAGGTGAAAACGAGGTCCTGATTGAGCAGAGCGAGACAGGAATATGCTTTAGGGACATTCTTACGATGGAAGGATTCCTTCCTAGGGTCGTTCTTCCCATGGTACCCGGACACGAGATATCTGGAGTGGTGAAGCGTGTGGGCTCCAGAGTCACAGAGTTCAGGGAGGGGGAGAGAGTGGCCAGCCTGATATATGTCCCTTGCGGGACGTGTGAGTACTGTAAATCTGGGAGGGAGAACCTCTGCAGAAACAAGAAGACATTCGGGGAGAGCATGAATGGGGCATACAGGAAGTTTCTCAATGTCCCGGAGATTTCACTTGTAAAGGTCCCCCCGAAAGTGAGCCCGGAGGCCGCAGCAATATCCGCTTGCGTTACCGGGATGGTGGTGCAGGCCATGGAAGTAGTTGGAGGGTTGAAGCCCGGCCAGACCATTCTCATCACTGGAGCAGGAGGAGGCGTAGGCTCGCACGCAGTTCAGGTTGCGAAAGCTCTTGGGGCGACGGTTGTTGCGGAGACCAGCAGTGACTGGAAGCGGGAAGGAATACTGAAACTGGGAGCCGACCACGTAGTCGGGGGGCCTGACTTCAACAAGAGTATAAAGGAGATCTACCCAGAGGGAGTGGATCTGGTGCTCGAGACTGTCGGTTCACCAACATTCAATGACGCATTCAGATCACTCAAATTTGGTGGCAGAA
The DNA here is from genome assembly GCA_964389625.1 of uncultured Thermoplasmatales archaeon. Taxonomy (GTDB): domain Archaea; phylum Thermoplasmatota; class Thermoplasmata; order Thermoplasmatales. The sequence continues at coordinate 789 of CAYMEF010000009.1, read as the reverse complement.
TGGTTGTGATCGGAAACGTAGATGTGAATCCAGTCAGCCTGCCTCTCGGAAATCTCATTCTGAAGGGCAACTCGATAGCCGGGAGCGTAAGCTCAACGAAGAGCAGCATGAAAAAAGCATTGAATCTATCGAACGAGGGGAAGATTGCCGCCGTTGTTGGAAAGGTGTTTTCTCTTGATGAAGTCGGAGACGCCTACAGGGCCATGAAGAACAGGGAACTATTCGGGAAGGCATTCATCAAATTCTAGTTCTTCACCCGCAGAGACTGGTTCTTCTGCTCAATGAAGCTGCTAATCTCGCTTATGTTTCCAGAGATCTTTGCGAGGACGTCGGAGTCGAAGTCTCCAGATATCGAAGCCGATCTGAAACTGTTTATGTTGTCGAGCAGGTCTATCGAATTCCTGAATCCCTGTTCATCTAGTAGATAGAACTTCTGAAGGTCTCCCTCTGTCACAAGATATGGTTCGGACGGAAGGTCCACCTTCCTGTTCCTGATTCCGTCTATCTTGCTGTAAACCTCTTCGGACTTCTTCATCTCTTCGTGCTTGTCATACATTCCCAGGTTGTCTATGGCAGCCCTGAAATTTGTCAAGGAAACCTCGATCCTCTTCTCTATGTCTGTGGCGAGTGCACCGGAAGAAATCCTAGCGTCTTGTCCAACCTTGTATCCCTTGTACGCACTCAGCCTGTTTTGTATCCTCTTTAGAATGATAGCTGCCTTGTCAGTAGGTAAGTCTATTCTTATACTGCTCATCCTTCTTACGATGGGAGAGTCGTATATTATTTTTG
>CAYMEF010000008.1:0-43596 GCA_964389625.1 uncultured Thermoplasmatales archaeon | reverse complement strand
ATAAGAACTGAAAGCATCTAAGTTCGAAACCGTCCCTGAAAAGAGGCATCGTCATTAGACCTCCTGTAAAAGACAGGGTTGATAGGATCGGGATGTACGCATCAAGCCGCAAGGCGAGATGTTTAGTCCGCGATTACTAAAGGTCGAAAATCTGTAAAATCCATCATCTAACCCTTGCTGATAAATGAGCATTTTTTTTACTAACTCCACTGTTGATAATGCCGACTGGTTTCTTATCCAACACATCTATAAACTGGTGTTTCTTAATTTCTTCAATGAAAGTATTGTTCAAAGCGGGGTTTGGGCCGATTCCAGATGATTTGAACCCATCCAGGAAACTCTACGCTAACGATCCGGAATAAAATTCAACGAATACGAAGGCGGTTATATGCGCGGTGAGGGTATTGACGGTTGCAAAGGTTTTGCAATATGGCCTCTATCATTAGCAGCCGAGGACTGCTTTGGAAAGAGAGTGTGGCCAGCAGAAATTCCTAGACCCCAAGCATGGTTGGAGTTCGAGGTATAGGATGTGAGAGAGGCGTCAGAGGAGATGAAGGTTAAGGGGTACAAGCTTCTGGTGGGCTCTTTCAAGGAAACGTATGGACAGACTGTCTCCAGGTTTCTCAGTCCCGAGGGTATCCTTGTAGGTTTAGTGGTTACGCCTTGGTTGCGAGAATCCGGAAAGGAACTTCCATGACCGGGTGTACTTGTTTTTTGTTCTCAATTATTCATCCAGAGTCTGATCCTCATCTTTGACAAACGTAGTCGTCACTGTAGTCGCAGTTATGCCTAGATATGGGACTAGTTGTCAGAAAGGGTCTGGTTTTAGTACCACGGCAAACCTAGTGTGTTACCGCCTTGAAAAGATTTGCAATCTCGTCTATCTCCTCTAGCTTCAAAGCGAGTTCAACGCTCCCTACGTTTTCTTCCAGTTGTTCCAATTTTGTGGCTCCGATGATCGGGAACAGATACTTGCCTTTGTTTAGAAGCCACGCTAGGCCCAGTTGTGACATGGTCACCCCCTTGGACGTTGCGACATCTCTGAATTTCTCCAAGGACTCTTTGTTACTTTCGTGGAGACCGTTCTTCTCGAACCATCTCTCGTACTCTTTCCTGGAGTCTCCCTTGCCATTCTGGAAATATCGGCCTGCAAGGACTCCCTGTGCAAGCGGGCTGTAGATCATAGATGCAAGGGAGTTGTCCTCCGCGATCCTAATGTTGGTATTTTCCAGTTTCCTCTCGATCAGGTTGTATTTGTCCTGTATGAAGTCGGGGCACTCAAGAGGTTCGAAGTATTTGAGATTGAGGAACTTTACCAAATCAAGAGCTGAGTGATTTGATATTCCGTAATGCAGAATAAGCCCCTCGTCCTCGAGAATATTCATGGTTTTCGCGGTCTGTTCTATTCCGCTGTCTCCGTCAGGGCCGTGGATCATGTAGAAATCGACATAGTCCATCTGCAGTCTCTCCAAGCTCCTCCTTATGGCACTCCTCATGTGTTTCCTGTTTGCACCAGAATCGTTCACGAGTGGTCCAGTTTTCCCCATAACTTTGGTCGAAACAACGTAGCTCTCCCTATCATATCCCTTTAGCGCCTCTCCCACGATCTTCTCTGCCAGTCCAACATTGCGGAAATCTGTTGTGAAGGAATCCCTATCGTACACTCCACGGTAGACGTCGGCCGTATCGAAGAAGTTGATTCCTAGGTCGTACGCCTTCTTTATCATCTTTATAGAAACTGCCTTGTTCACTTCTCTTATCCCATTAACAATCTTATTGGGCAGGTACCAGGTCCCAAGTATAAGTTCAGAAACCTTGATTCCGGTCTTTCCAAAGCTTTTGTATTTCATACCTGAGCTAGTTTCATCTTGTTCATATTTTTTAAGGTCCAAAGGGGTGGGTCTGAAGATAGGCACTCGAGATCCGGTTGAGTTGGAACTTCATCGAGTGCTCGTTCCCACAAGAAGTTAATATTATCGTGTTAATAGGGAAAAACGGGCGGAGGTTGTCGAGCTTGGTCAAAGGCACCAGATTCAGGGTCTGGTCCCGTAGGGGTTCGCCGGTTCAAATCCGGCCCTCCGCATCCATTCAGTGGTGCCTCAAACCTCTAGAGAGGACCTTTATAATCATTAGGCAATCCCCGAAGCGTTCGCCAACAGGATAGAGGGTATAGGGCTATATCTACGAAGTTTAAGCATCGGAAAGATGATAACTTCCAAAGGTGGCTGTTGACAAGGTTAACAGAAATCGTAACCTGACTCTTTCTGCATTCTCTTGAGAGAGAAGGGCGCCCCGTTCTCCCGTCCAAAGGTGTTAGGGACAACCGTTAATCTTGCAATTCTAATGGATAGCTATGACCGCAAACGACGTTGAAGCATACATGACAGAAGATCAATTCGAAATTAACGCCTACATAAGGGATGAACTGTTACGAAGCGACAGTCTGGATCCTTTTGTTCTAGACAAGGTACACGTCAGGTTGAGGAGACACATTTTCATAGAAGAAACCGTATTGTTCTCCACACTACCAGACAGTGCGAGGGACGATGTGGAATACTTGGAACGAGAGCATGGCAAGATACTGACTGCCCTTAGTTCATTGAAGAAAATAGAGGGAGATAAAGCAAGAAAAGAGGTACTCTCTGAAGTTTACAATCTGCTTCTCGAACACAACTCCTACGAGGAATCATTTGTGTATGGATATTTCCTGAACAGGGATGCCACTGAGATAAGGAAAATTGTGCTGCCGCCTGCTCAATGGAAGTCTAGGTTTGAATAGTCTTGTCATCAATTTCTTGGTTCAAGCGTCTTCGTTCGGCATAACCTTGTAGCCCTTTCTCTCTGAAGAAGAAAGAGTAGTATCCGATTCAAAAGACTCAACCTGAATCTCGTTTTCCTGGGTATCGTCTTGTCTCATCTTTCTTATTCAGAGCCCTAGGCACACTCTCCTTTCTCCAGTTTCTCTTGGACTTCAAGGTGGTCCCTTTCGACCGGAACTGGCGATACTATGTGTATTCCTTCTATGTCGCTTTCCGCCGTTATACCTCTGCTCTCACCGCGTGGCACTATCAGTATGCTTCCTGGACCAAGTTTGAATTCCTTGTTACCAGCGATTGCCCTACCCGTACCTTTTACTACGGTAAATATGAGATCAACTCCTGGAGAGTGCACCGGAATGCATTGACCTTTCCTGATATAGGTCAGAATCACTTTGTAGGTATCGGTAGAGTAGATCCCAACAGGAGAGAACCTGTTTTCGGAATAATGCCTCTCGTTATCAAGACTGGTAAATTTAATTCCGTCTGTAGGGTCAGGAACATCTCCCTTTACCAGAGTACTTTGATATGATCCATCGGGTCTCTCGATGGAGGTGTAGGCAGACTCAACCATTGGAAGACCTTCATGCCTCATCTGGTCTATTAGGTGTATTGGCTCGTGGTCGGAAATTATGTTAAGCCCTTGTCCCGGCAGTAGCCCTTTAAAAGTCTGAATGATCCTTTCGTGTCTCTCGGAGGCAGGTATCTGGCGTGCATCTATAGTAATCTGATTGTGGTTATCGCTTTCCATAGAATCATGAACTTGGTCCAAACTTAATTGCATTCCCTTTATTCTTAGGGATTGTGTTCAATCGAATCCGAATTGCCGATCAAACTACTAAATTAATAAATAAGAACTCGCCCTTTTTGGTCAATGAAGGTACTCGTATTCGTAAAGCAGGTCCCTGACGTGAATGACGTCAAATTCGATCCCACGACAAATAGGATCATCAGGGAAGGCGTACCCCTGATGATGAATTCTTTCGACAAGAAGGCGGTTGAAGAGGCAGTAAGGCTCAAAGAACGGTATGGGTATGAAACCATAATCGCTTCTATGGGTCCCCCGCGCGCTGCAGATGTGGTGAACGAAGGAATGAGGATGGGCATCGACAGCGGATATCTAATTACCGACAGGAAATTCGGAGGCGCAGATACTTTGGCCACATCAACTATACTCTCGTCTTTCGCTTCCCAAATCGGGCCAGACATCATATTGATGGGAAAGTATTCGCTGGACGGGGAGACATCCCAGGTCCCTCCAGAGGTCGCAGTTAAACTATCTTATGATTTCAAATCGAGTATATCTAAGATAGTAGTTGAGGGGAGGGAAGCGGTAGTAGAGCACGAGAACGAGGACGGTCTCTACAGCTTGAGAGTAAAACTGCCTGCGGTATTCTCGGTGAGCGAGAAGATCAACAAGGCGAGAATAATCAAGCCAGATGTACCCGACTTCAACAACTCAATAGTTACGATAGACTCGTCCGCGCTGAAGGTTGGATCCACTGGGGTAGAGCTGAGTCCTACCGTTGTGTTTGCAACGAGGAGTATGGGGGGTGATAGGAATTGTATATTCCTCGAACCTTCTTCCGACATTTACAGTCGTTTGACCAAACTTATCAGGGAAAATGTATCTGTAAGTGGGGAACAATGGAAAGTGCAAAAGCCAGACATTATTCCCGGCAGGAGCACGATTCTGGGAATCGCACTTGATGACCCTCAGATCTCAATGGAGATAGCTTCGAAGATCACATCGCTCGCCATGTCAAACAATCTTAACCCTGTAATGATAGGAAACGTAGATCCCGAGAGACTCCATGGCATGCCATCGGCCCGCTATTTTCATGTCGATACTCGAGATCTGAGAGCTGTACACAAAGTCTTGGTGCGTTTTCTAAAGGATAGCCAACCGGACTATGTCATTTTCCCGTCCACAACTCGTGGTAGGGAACTCGCAGGTACTATAGCTGGTGAACTTAATCTTGGCCTCACGGCTGACTGCGTGGATCTGGAAATAAAGGACGGGACACTGATACAGCACAAACCATCATTCGGCGGTTCGATAATAGCTTCCATATACTCAAAAACCAGGCCCGCGATGGCCACGGTCAGGCCTGGAATGTTTAAGACGATGACTATGGGGGAATCTTTCGGAGTGGAAGAGCTAATGGTCGACCTAAATGAACACGAGGACGTTATCTCTTTCACACCCGTTCCCACAGAGTTCCAACCCCTTAGATCCAGCAAGGTGGTGATTGGAATTGGACGTGGCTCGACGGGAGGCGATGCAGTTCAGAAGGCCCTGCAACTCTCGAAACTGTTGGGTGGAACTTTGGGGGCCTCCAGACCCGTAGTAGACATGGGAATCGTGCCGAGGCAGCAGCAGATCGGATTGACCGGTTCATCCATATCTCCAGATGTGTACATAGCAATTGGGATATCCGGGAAGGCAAACCATGTTGTTGGCACGAGGTACTGCAAGAGAGTCGTGGCTGTCAACACGGACCCAGACGCACCTATATTCAAACACGCAGACTATGGAATAATAATGGATGCAAACAAATTCATAGATGGGATGGTATCCCACCTCATCTCCGGAGTGCGTTAAAAAAATAGAACAGGTTCATCCCATGTTTAATGAGCGGTGCGAATGTTCGGAATCATCCCCTTATAGCCTTTGCAACCTTCGTTTCGATTTCGGGCGTGATCGCGTTCAGGTCATGACATCTCTTTCCATGGTTCTTTATGATGTCAACTATCTCTTCCCTTGACTTTACTCCCGTGACCTCAAAATCACAAGAGAAACCTAGGTCTTTACACTTAAACTCGTATCCAGACACTTCTCTCACTAGACCAGCATTCAGGGATGCAGGAATAATGTTGTCCCAAAGAGCTTAGGGGCTCAAGATTCAGTTTCTCTCTCTTCCGCTGATGCTCTGTTAACAACACTCTATACTTCTGACACTTAAGAGGTTTGAGAGTGATTTTCTCACTCTCCACCTGTCTTAACGCAACCTTTTCAGGACTTACCGTTGGGTTTGTAGAACTTGCTTGCCACTACCCTCTCATGATTTTCGTCGTACACATACAGCGTCGATATGTCTTCATCTTCGGTCGCTTCGTGGCTTCCATCGCAGAATGGCTTATTGTTGGATAGCCCACAACCACAAAATTCTACCTCCATATCCAACAGTTTCGAGCTGGGATCTATCTTCTCCGCTCCCTCTATGTCCCTGACTCTAATTCTGTATGGTCCAGTTCTTTCATGGGTGATTATTCTCATATCCGTTCATCCTAGTTCAACTAAAGAAGATTTTGTAATCTCGAATAGCTACACTCTTCTCTTCCCTTCAATTTTGCTCGCCCGTCTGTTACGTTACAGTCGAGCTGGTGGGAGATAAGGTTATCCTCCTCAGGTTGAATATAAACGCTATTACGGCAATTATGAGGATATATCCGGAGAGATATGAAATCAGGCTTAGCGATTTACTTATTAACGACCCCAGATCCCCGAAAACTCTCATCGCATTAGCGATCGTTATTACGATGAGCGGTAGAAAGACTACCCTGTTCTGATTGGCTTTCTTCCCCAGAACTAATGGGAATATGATGGGGCTGTGGCTAACTATGAAGGTGCCTATGAATCCCAGGGCTATGGCGTGTGTTGCCGGATCCAGGATCCCGGTAGTTCCACTAGCTCTGAATGCGAAGAGAATTACTCCAATAATGAGCCAGAAGTAGGAAACAATTATACCGGTTCGCATGTATGTTTCGAATCTTCCTCTTATTCTGGTTTTGTGAAAAGCAGGATCGTAGCGAATTGACAGCACAATCATCATAGACAAGAAGGAAATCGAAAGGTACATCGCTATATTATCAAGTTGAGCTAGTGGGAACTGCGTTGAAATGAAACCCGTCAGGACGGCCAGCCAGGCCAATATAACTTCGAGAGAGATGACGGCGTTCTTCATACCTCGGATGAAGCCCAGCTCTATCCGTTCTGCCAGTATGTATATTATTGGAAAGAGCAGTACGAGGTAAGTCAGGTGCACGCTCGCAGGAATGGTCACCTCTGAATTGGATATGGCGGAAAAGAATATGGCTGCTGTTGCTGCGCCAAATACCCATCTTATCTCCCTCCTTCCGTGACTCTTCGGGCTGGTCAGGTAGTGAAAGAAAAGGATGGATGCGATCATAACAAGGAGGAGTCCAGCGTACCTTGCGTAGCTGTTCCCATACAATATCCCTAAGCAGACCAAAATGACGCCAGCATAGAGTGACAATATAGTAGGTCTGGAAATTCTGAATCTGTTGAAAAGCATGAAACCTTCCATAGATGCCAACTTCTCTGTTATGAGGAGTCCTCCTAGAACCCCAAATACCATAATGTCAGGGTGAAATGATAAGTCGGACGATAGAGCAGTATAGCTTGGAAAACCATTATTTCCAGCAAGGGCTGACAGTCCAATAAGAATACCAAAAAAGAGCGAGACGATGGAGCCAATCAAACCGGCATATACGATCAAAGGTGGCTTATGTTTCGGGGGAAAGGGCCTGCTAGTGGTCCGTACCTCATCACTCATGGACATTTCAGTAAACACCGCATTTAACTATTCCCCCTAATCTTTTAGGAATCGAGAAGCTAACTCTGACTCTATGCGGAATTGAAAGAGTCAAACTATCTTCCTAGCAGAAATGAGATCGAAGATATGTATCAAGACCGCAAAGATGAGAAGTACTATTCCAAGGGGGAAGAGAAGGGCAGCACTAATACCGTTGTAACCGATGAAGGAAGTTATGATCCCAAGGTTTAGAAGTATCAGTTCTGAGGTTACGACTGACTTTGAAAACTCTTTTCTACTTGCATAAGAGGGTATCATTATGTTGGTGATGCCAAAGATCATCGATCCGACAAATCCGAATAGCCAGAGTATGTAGATGCTATCCTGAGATATCTTGAAACGCACGAACACATCGAACAACATGATCAATAATCCGATCAGCAGGTAGAAGAATGCCATGCTGGTGAACATCAAATTAAGTCGAATGTACTCTCTACTCAGGCTTGTGCTCCTAATTGCATTCATTGAATCCCGTTTCGATTACTCAGCCGTATAATAACGAGCTCCCTTAATTCTTAGGACTCACTGGCCACGCTGCGGAACTTCTCTCTCTACCCCTTAATAAATAGGGATAATGTAGTAAATACCAAAAATACTAGTACTTTATGAAACCAAGGATGTTACCGTTAGACAATCTCATTTTAGAAATGGAGGGTGAGCACGACGCAGTCTTGTATGAACTTACCAAGGCAGAGAATGACCTGGACAATCTCGACTACGAACAATTAAAGGGGGACATTGTCAAGCTACAGGAAATGCTATCGCAACACACCATAGACGAACAGAGATCCCTACTAGGATTCCTGATAGAGCGACTGGGACGGAAGGGCTCAAACAATCAAATAGAGATAATGAGGAATCAGACCCAGATTATGAACGTCGTCAACCGATTATCTAAATCCGAGGCTGCTTCGGAAGGGATTAACATCTCAGATCTGGAGGAATTGAGAGCTCTTCTCTGGGAACAATTCAAAGCAGAGCAGTCACTATATCTGCAAGCCTCATTACTGAGGAGTTCTGACCGCAGTTACGAATACGATCGAGATATAGACAGGTATGAAAATGAAGGGGGAAAATAGGGGAACGATTCCCCTGACTTTCTTCCTAAAGGTAGCATAGACGTTTCCATTTGAGACTATCTTGTCCTCAAACAATTATGCGTCGCACCCTTCGTTCTAGGATCTTTTAATTCGCTGAACTAGATATCTTATTGTCACCAGAAGCACGATAGCACGGACGGGACCCAGCATCTAAGAAGAAATTCGAGGCCAAAAACGAATAGAAATAAATGCTTAAAAAGATGAAACCAGGGTATGCTCTAACGACGCGAGACGTTGACCCGATCAGGTTGCTTGTAGTAACTCTCTGGTTCATACCCTACCTTCTCCCTTATCGTTGCCATCAAGTATCCCTTGGCCTGTTCAAACGTAACTCTGGGAGGCATTGGCCTAATATTTGGATCAGTTATTGCTTCAAGCAGGAATGAACCCGGGCTCTCCATCATCTTTCTCACCCCACTGTTGATGTCTGAGTTATTCGATATGGTCATAGACTCTATTCCATAAGCAGATGCCAGGACCTTGAAGTCCGGGTTCACGAGGTCTACACCCCACTCGGGGTAGCCGAGTACTTCCTGTTCGAATTTTATCATCGCCAATTTGCTGTTGTTAAAGACCACTATCTTGACTGGAATGTTGTACTTCCTGATAGTAGCAAGTTCCATAGCGGTCATCCCCAATCCTCCGTCTCCGACCATGGAAATTACTTGTCTACTCGTCGATAGAGCGACCCCAATAGCTCCAGGCAGTCCGCAACCCATCGAAGCGAGTGCCCCCGAGAACAGGAACCTCTGTCCAGCGGAAGCACGGAAATGTCTGGCAATCCAAACAGTCGTATTGCCGGTATCCGTTACGATCACAGCGTCCCTTTCCGCTTCTTCAGATAGAATCCTTGAGAGTAGAGCAGGGTTGACGTTCTGTGTTTCACGCTCCTCCTGTTTTCTAATCTCCCTTTCCCACGTCTTCCTACTCTTCTCGAAATAATCATAGTATTTATCTTCCTTTTCTCCTACTCTCGGAAGGATGGCTTCAAGGAAAGTATGGGAGTCGGAGTTGATTGGAACGTCGACCGGGAACTCACTCCCCAAATTGTTGGTGTCGACGTCCACCTGAATAGTTTTGACAGCTTCCGGAATGAAACTTCTGTATGGGAACGTTGATCCTATCTCTATAATGAGATCGGATCCACTTATCGCTTCAACCGAGGGTCGCGAGCCCAAAAGGCCAAGACCGCCTAGAACAAATGACGAATCGTCGGGGAAGATGCCTTTCCCAAGAAGAGCATAAATTATGGGAGCACCTACTTTCATCGAAAGTTCCTGAACGCCCTTTCTTTCGTTCATGGCGCCTCTGCCTATCAGTATAACTGGATGTCTGCTCCCCTGAATTAGTTTCTCTGCTGCGTCGAAGTCAGATGCTATTCTTCCCGAGGGGATTTCGGTGTTGACTATTCTGGGAGTAACAACCCTCTGCATCAAAACGTCTACAGGAATGTTGAGATGAGAAACTCCTTTCAGCCTTTTTGCTTCCCTTATTGCCTTTGAAACAAGGTAAGGCGCGGACGAGGGCTCAATGATCATTTTATTGAAAACTGCCACATCATCGAAGAGCTTAATCATGTTTACCTCTTGATGGTAATCTTCTCCGTACAGGCCACTCCTGATCTGACCAGTTATAGCTATTATCGGTGCCTTATCAGTCTTGGCATCATATAGACCATTGATGAGGTGGATGGACCCGGGGCCGGAAGTACCAAAACAAGCTGCAGGTCTTCCTGTAAACTTTGCTTCGAAAGACGCAGCAAACGCTCCGCCTTCTTCGTGTCTCACCTGGACGTATCTTATTGAATTGTTCCTTCTGACTGCCTCTACGAATGGGTCGATCGAATCGCCAGGAACTCCATAGACCCTTTGAACCCCTCCAACACTTAGATACTCTGCAAGAATTTCTGCTACTGTTTGTGTCATCTTAGTCACTTGGTAGAGAGTACTTGCCCGGACTCGTTATTTTACCCTACACTCTTAGGGATTGATTAAAGTACGACTCTCTTCTGATGACAGTTACTCGGTCTCGATGAAAATTTTATTATGAAGGGACGAGAAAGTCCAATCGAATAGGACTTCGAATCTATTCCTGATCGTCGATATTCTTATTAGATGAATGAACCGCCACAGAAGCCATGCAGGGAATCCAGTGAGTGTTAGTCCATTAGACAGCTTACAGACTCCTGAGAACCGACCAATCGATAGAAAAGTTCCGTGATTTCTGTATTTGAACCCTGTTAGTGATGTTCTCCCGTTAAGTTCATTCGCAAGATAATAGCCCAGGTAACTACCTTCCTGAACGGCGACTGCGGCAGTCTGAGGTACATTCAGATTCCCATCCGAGCCGTCGGGGAGACAGGAATCTCCAATAACGTAAATGTTCTTCGAATTCGGGACCCTGAGATGGCTATCCACCCTAACCCTATACCTTTCCAGTTTCATCGAGTCATTTTCCAGCGAGGACAGGACTGGATTGTTCTTAATTCCAGCCGTCAAGAAAACGTTCTTTGAGTCAACTAAAGTTCCATCCGAAAGCACAACTCCATTCTCTGTGACCTTTGCCACTCTTTTGCCTAGTGATAGCTCAACTCCTCTATCCGTCAACATCCGCGTCAGTTTGTCAGAGAATTCCTTTCCAAGGTTTTTCATGAGATGTTCCTGCAGTTCAACCAAAATGACCCTAGGTTTCAATTTCTTCCCACCATGGCTCTTGTTCAGGTCATCAATGAAATCCAATATGGATGCAGATAGCTCCACCCCGGTTGCGCCTCCGCCGATTACTACAAAACTCAAGAGCGAGGTGATTTCATCCACCCCACTCATCCTTGAGATGGCCTTCTTATAAGATTCCAGAATACGATTCCTTATTTTTTCTCCATCTTTCAAACTCTTGAGTGGAATTGCGTACTCTTTGACGCCTTCTATTCCGAAGTCGTTACTCTCCGAACCAAGTGCCACAACTAGCCTGTCGTAGTGTAGAATTCCCTTTGAAGTCAGTACTTCGTTACTTTCCGGTATTATGGCCTTAACTTCAGCTTCAAGGAACTCATACCCCTCGTCTTCCACGCTGCAGCAGACAGGAAGTGAGACGTGGTATCCGTAAACCTGTCCAGTGGCTACCTCGTACAACAGAGGTGAAAAAAGCTGGTAATTCTTTTGGTTTACAACGATCAATCGCAACCTTCCTCTGGGTTCCTTTTCAATCTCTTTGTTGAACGACTCTATAAAGGTAGTACCTGCAAAACCTGTTCCGAGTACAACAATTCTAACTTCACGATTCTTGGATGGATAAGTTGTGTCACTATCATGAATATTCTTGGCATTGAATTCACTCATATCTCTCAACGGTTCGATATATTGCGTTCTAGGTGTTATCGGTGATCCCAAAAAGGATAGGGAGGTTAACTCGAATGGGGCGAAATTTCTGAAATAGAACTCCCTTAAGACTTTGGGATTATTCCCATTAGCTACGGTTATCTGTCTCATTATGATTCATCAGATAAGCCCACTCGATAAAGAGCATGAGGAAATTCTAGAGCAATTAGAAGAGGCTTCTAACAAGAGGAACGATGCCTCAAAAGCTTTCAGGGAGGTCCTCGTCCGGTTCAGGCGCCACCTTGAAGAAGAGAACGAAAGCATAGTGCCACTCCTATTGTACTTAAAGGAGAAAGCGTACCGTAGCGATGTTGAGGTAGATGGAATATTCGCAGGAGCTGCAGAAAAATTTGACAAAAACTTCGAGATCATGATCAGGGAGCACAGACTGGTCCAAAACCTGTTAAGAGAGGCAGAGGAAATATTAGAGAAAAATCCGGACGAAAGATCTCTGAAAGTATTGCGCGAACTCGATCATCACATTGAACTCGAGGAGGAATTCTTGTACCCAGCTGGAATGGCGGCTATAGAAATCATAAGACTGCGGCCAAAACGCATTTTATCTTAGGCAATAACTCTAAACCGACAACTGCACAGCGGACCGATCCCATACAGTCTGGTAGAGGTCTTTACCTCTTCTTGAAATAGGATGAGATGATGTTTTTCTCAGCTCTCCTAAGTATCTCGGCGAGAGTCACGTAAGAAACATTTAGTCTCTTCGATAGACCCTCCAAATTTACTTTCTTGGGATAATCGAAGAAACCGAGATCGAGTGCAGTCTTTACCACGAACTCCTGCCGTGCAGTGATTTCTCCCTTCTTCGAAAGGTTTCTCTTCTTTAGCAATTCGAACTGTACTCCATCTTCTTCCAGTCTCTTTAGGAAACCAGATACCGTTGCCTCGTCTGGTACCAGCCACTCCATAGTCATGTTTCCCTTCTCATCCGAGTATGCCCCAGTAAGAAACAGATCCCAGTTGTGTATGGTCTTGCAGATGGAGCACTCATTTGCATCCACTATGGCTGTTGCGTGGAAGTCGTCCACTATTGTCATACGTTCCTCCTTAGAGAGATCACCCTTGTACAGTGAAGAAGAAAGACCTTCAACTCTACCCCCAGGTGAGAATATCTCAACCAGGTCCTTGACACCTTCTTGGCTCGTACGTATGTCTCTTATCTTGATCTCAGCTGAGTGGGTCTGAACCATCTTCTTAATCCACTCTACAGGTGTATTGAATTTGATTTCAACTTCCATCAAGGCTATCTAACCATAAAACAAAGATTACTATTTAAGAGAAAAGTAGCGTTGGCCGATATGGCTAATTCTAGACTAACCACTTGGTCCTTCTCAAAGAATCGTGTTCGAACCTATGAAATGGCTTGCAGAAACGTGTGTCTGAGGCTAAACCGCAGACCATTACGTTGTCGCGAGATCTGCGGATATGAATATGCACTGCTCGATTTGGACCAGGTCCTCTAAAGTAAAGAACGGCGAAGTACCAGCAGAATTTCTCCTGCCTCTCTGTCTATCCTGACTCCCTTAAAGTCTATGGATTGGTGAGGCAGCGTCCCACTAAAGATTGTCTCCGGTCACAGAAGTATAGAAGCATTGTCTAAAGTATCTCGACCCTCATCTGTCAAGATCCCGAATTCAGATACGCTTTTCAACATATTGTTTCAAGGCTGCTGCATTGTTAATGTCTGCAACCTTACTGGAATAGAGGAATACCACATCGCTTCTGCGACAGAGGTCCACTAGCTCAGCTGTCAGCGGGTTCCAGTCGAGTTCTTCAAAGTATCTATTCCTGAATTCCTCCCATTTAGCAGGGTCGTGCATATACCATTTTCTCAGCTCATCGGATGGAGCTATTTCCTTCATCCATCTGTCAAGACGCAACTTTTCTTTCGTAACTCCCCTCGGCCAAAGTCGGTCTACAAGAATCCTGTATCCTCTCTGCGGTAAGGATTCGCCATAGACCCTTGAAGTGGTTATCACGCTCTATTTATTGAGAAAGGGAAGATAAGCTTTCCACCTAAAAATTTCTGCCAGAATGGTTATGAAATTTAGCATGGAAAGATTTATTAAGTCTGCTTTAACTCATTATCAATGGACTCTAGCACCTTTGTCAGCGTGGTGACCGCAACACTCAACGAGAGGGGGAATGTAGCACAGCTGGTGGAGAGAGTCCACAAAGCGATCGGCAATTCACCTTATGAGATCGTGGTCGTAGATGACAACAGCAACGATGGGACGGTCGATATTCTAGAGGGGATCGAAAATAGCTACTCGTCACTAAGGATACTGTCGAATCAAAAGAGGGAGGGATTGCTCAAATCCAACCTGAAGGGTCTGAAAGAGTCGCGTGGAAAGATCAAGATTGTGATGGACGCAGATCTTCAGCACCCACCTGAGAGAATTCGGGAAATGATCAAAAGACTTGAGAGCGGAGTCGACGGAGTTGTGATGAGCCGGTTTGTCCACGGGAGCTTGATGAACACGAGAACTGCGTACAGAAAGTCTGCTACATCTCTCGCCATCGCATTCTGCCATCTTTTGGTGCCTCAAACGCGACGTTTCAATGACCCAATATCCGGGTTCTTCGCAATCGGTGAAGAGGTCACGATTCCCTATGAAAAACTCTTCAATGCACTCGGAAATCAACGAGGTTACAAAATCCTGATCCCAATCATAGCTAACAATTCTCACAGGAATATTGTTGAGGTACCCTACCGTTTTGAAAGCAGGCACTCCGGAGTGTCAAAGATAGGACGGGAGAACCTGCTGATTCCTAGGTATGTATCAGAGCTCAGTCAATATCGGATTCTATTCAGAAGGACGGCATTTTGAATGGAATCTGCAAGGGAGAGGAAGATAAGGGAAGCAAGGGAGTTCTTTTCGAAGTTTAGGGTGAGGAACTCCCTCTTCGTTGGCATCAGCGGGTCAGTTTCATATGAACCCAAGGAGAACGACGACATCGACATCTTCCTTATCGCAAAGACAAACAGGCTGTGGTCAACAATACTGGAGTTACTGGTGTTCCGGAGGATATATCGATTCAACGATCTATGCCTGTCACTCTGCATGGACGACTCTTTTGCCACCTCATATTTTACGGAACTCAAGGATGGACTCGCCGTTAATGACTCGATTAAGGTGGTCCCGATAGCTGGTGAGAGATATTTCAATGGTCTGATAAGGAGATCGTGGCTCATAAAGAAGAAGCTCAACGATGATAGTGTGGTGAACCACGATTATGATGCGTTGAGAAAACCGTCACTCAGTCCTATTGAAATGCTGGCATTTGTCTTGGTCGCATCATGGGTAAACATCAAGGCAATAGTTGTTAGCAGGCTGAACCCACAATATGGAGAGGGCACATTCAATACAAGATTCTCCCTACACACATGCTATTTTGATACCGAGAAGTACAGGACGCTAAATGAGATGTATCTAAGGGGAGAGCCATACAAGGAGTAGAGGGACAAAAGAGATTCCGAACGACCTTATCCCGATGAAGGCAACCAGGTGGGTCTAAACTCTATCATCCAGCAAAAATCGAATTCTCTACGAACCTGAACCGTCTGCCCGTAACCGTCATCCACATAGTAACGACTACGCTCAGAGTGAATGCAATCACCAACGGGAACGCGAATATGACAGAAGAGGTAATCCAGGTCCGGAGCGCTTCCTGCTGCCCAAGAGGTGACGAGAAATAGTTTACAGACAGAGAGGGGACGACGAAGTATGTGAAGGAGTAACTGAGCAGGGTGAATGCCAATGGATATATGGAGAACACAGCGTAATTCCAAAGGTCTCTGTTGATTAGGAACAGGGGAACCAGGACTATCAGATACTGTGGATCCACGTAATTGTAGGTGAGGTAGAAGAACAAGAATTCCAATATGAGGTATTTCACAACGTTACCCCTCTTGTAATAGTATACCGTTGTGATGATGACTATAAAAGGAATGAACAGGTAGAGGAAGATCGACGGAAATTGGGTCACTCCCAGCCTGGATATTATGACCTGCCAGGTCAGTCCCTGTGCACTGAACACCCCGTTGAATGTGTTGACAGACCTGCTATAGACCATCACCTCCAGCTCCTTCACGAAATTTCCCGACAGCGCGTACATGAGGAGGGCCGGAATGGAGGATAGAACTACTATTGCAGAGTCTCTCAGTCTGTGTCGGCTCTCTATCAGGATGAATGGAAGAACGAAGACGGGAAAGATCTTGATCCAGAAGCCAAGAGTTGAGGCAAGAATCGCAAGGTCACTCCTTCCTTTCTGGAAATAGTAGACCGAGATGACGAGAAAGGCCGAAGCGATGATGTCCAGCTGACCCCACACGACCCCTATCAGGATAACAAACGGGCTGAGGAGCCAGATCTTTGTCGTGTTGTATGGAAGATTGAACTTCCTAACGAGGAAGTAATTTGTCACGAACACCGATGCAACCATCGGTAGTTTAGTAAGCAGATAATACAGAGGGAGCGATCTAGGGACGAAGCCAAGCCATGCCTCATAATAATTCCCTGTCCTGACTCCGGAAAAGATTAAGGATTGAGTGGAAGGGAGAGCGGTGTGGGAAAACGTTCCAGCAAACCAGTCTGCTACGATAGACCAGACGAGATAATAGGGGGGGTACGTCCACTTGAGCGTACCGGGTAGATTTGCCGACTGAATGAAAGGGTTGACCCCTGTGAGGATGTGGAGTCCTCCAGAAATCATGAAGAACATATCGTATCTGTGGCCGAGAAAAGCGGACAATATTAGGAATGACAGCCCGATCGGGATGGCCCATAGTCTCGACCTGAATGGAGCTAGGTATACTCCTATCATGAACAGGACTAAGGAGAATAGCAGGGACAGCTCCCCAATCATTGGATAGGGGGTTGCCTGAATGGATAAGGAGACAGGTACGAATTCCCCATTTATGGTGATGAGGAATTTATCTACGTGAGAAGAACTGGGTGGATAAAGCCCAAAATAGAATGATAGATAGGAAGCGTTGTGGAACGTCTGGCTGAAAACGGTGAGGTGTGTCGGGTACTCCTGGTACACGTAGACTTGGACCAAACTCTCTGTATGGTTCAGGGTAACGGTGACAAAAGCCGACGGTCCATACCACAGAAAATTGTGAACATAGAGAACGGACGGAGTAATAGTGAGAGACCCTCCGGGGAAAGAATAGTTCTCCTGTTGCTGAGGTGGAACGTTTATCGAAAGAGAATATGAGACGATGAAGAGGGCGATGGATACCACAATGAAGATGTATGCATATTTCCGCAACGAACTGCTTCCTCTCTTTTCAGACTGCATTTGTTTCCCTAGTATGGCATTAAACTTAGACGAGATGCAAGTTCAAAGGAATTATACTCAATAAGTCGAGTGCATGAATCCGAGGCCATAGACTGTCCTCTCACTTCACAGTTAGAAGCCTCTTCTGAACCGAACAAAGGGATAGTAGCCATTCCATCAATCAACTAAATGTGGTTAAAAATATTTGTCTAAATCAATGGTTTTCCACAATCCATTATCATCGCCCTAGGGTCGTCTTTCCCAATTTCGGGAGAGGAAAGGATTAAGACGACCTTTTCATGGTTACTCAATAAAGTAGATGAAGGGACGCGTAGGAGGAGTCAAGAAACCACAATCCGGCCAAGAGGGTACTGTTACAAAACCGGACGTAATCGTGCGTACATTCAACTCGGAGTCTACCATAACCAGTTGTTTGGCCAGCGTAAGGAGCCTTTTACCAGTAAACAGGTTGATAGTGGTAGACCACCACAGCACCGATGGAACACTGGAAACGGTCAAGAATTTTGACTGCCATGTTTACCTAGAAGATGAAGGGCTTGGGAAGGCAACTACCTTGGGAATAGCCCAGTCCTCGACCGACACTATACTGTTCATTGACAGCGACATAACAGTCACGCGAGCAGATTTCGTTGATCTTGCCAGTGAGCACTTGAAGGATCGAAAGGTTGGCTGCGTAGTTGGAACATCGATCGGGAGCAACTTTTCGTACGGTCTACCCCTGGGCATGACGATGTTCAGGAGATCGGACATTTCTAGGGTGGAAATACCCGGCAATGTCATGAGCAGGGAGACGTACTTCATTCAGAGATATTTCCGGGAGAATGGGTTGAAGGTTAAGTACATACCCGACTCCAACGTGCACAACGCACTCAGCCGCAAGTACAGGAACTGGCCGGAGTGGCAGGGGTCGTGGGTCAGGCTCACTTCCGGTCTGAATCCGAGAGAGCTAGTTTACTCGTTGCTGGTAGCATTTCTACTATTGTGCAATTCGAGGAACATCAAGAATTTCCTCTACACACCTATATTTCAGTTGAAGCTGCTTAGAGGATTTCTTCAGCCAGAAAAGTGGTCCAGGAGCTTCAGAGCGAGCAACCAACACTTAACACCAGACAAAGGTGCCGTCCCATGAAGATATATTCTGAGAGATTTGCAATAAAGTACCTCTTCTCAAACAGCGGGGTCTGCCTGGGTGTCGACACGAAGAAGTGCTCATACCTCTTCATTGCTTCTAGGAGAGGGATCCTTTTCCAGCGCAGGCCAGTTGGTGATAAAGTAGTGGAGAATCTGAATTACGAGATCCCAGAAATTCATCTAGCGCTCCTGAAGGAGAAGAAGAACTCAACTGGCTAGTTTATTGGGTTTCATTATCATTAGGAAGTGGTCCCCTAACATTGAGAAAGGCCACCGCTTTCCTAGCCAGGAATCCACTCTCTTGAGTTCGTCTAGTTTCCCATTGAACATTCTGACGTACTTCACGAAATTCGAAGGGAGTATCACGACCGGAACGCCCTCCCTGTAAGTCAGTTCGAAATAGGGTTCGAAGATTCTCTTGATTTCGGGTACAGAGTAGGAATAGACGTCGATGCAAAACCTCGATTCTCCCTCGGGGGGAATGCTCTTCAACCTGTTCAGTGCGGACCTAGGCTTCAGCCTGAAGAGGTACCCCCCGATCTCAGCCGCGCAATACTTGTTGTATATGCCCATCACCAGTCTCCCATCGTCCTTCAGGAGTGAGTGTAGCTTGCCCGGGAGACTGCCAAGGTTCCTAATGCAATTGATCGCTCCATATGTTGAGTAGATTCCGTCGAATACGGCCTTTCCATAGAGGGTGACCAGCTTTTCTATTTCCTCGCCGTTTGCCTTGATAGTTGAGAGGTTTGACTCCAGACCCAGGTCTCGCGCCTTCCTCTGGACTATGTCCAACATCTTCGAAGACACATCGACTGCGAGCACACTGTGACCTTTTTTTAGGAGCTCAAGCGTTTCAGTACCCGTACCGCATCCTATTTCCAGGAGGTGAGACGGCCTATCGAAAACCCTCTCCATCAGAGCGAGGGATCTCTCCCTCAGAAGGTAGTTCACTTCGTTTCCAAAAATGTGTCTGTCATAATCGCCAGATATCGAATCGAATTCTAGTTCGAGCCACCTGGAATAGACGTCCTCTCTTGAACCATCCGGGGCAGGATCGCTTAGCTCGATCATTCTCGAGGCGGGAGAGAACCACCTCTCCACTCTTTCTTTTCCGTACTTGCTGGACATCATTTCAAGTATTCTGTCCCTGGATTCTTTCTCCGGAACAAGAACGGCCTTTTTTTCCATCGAACGTCCCTCCATTATGACTGTTGCCCTTCCATCTCTGAGGATCCCCGATGGCCATCTCGGATTGCTACCGGAGGATGCGAGGAAGATCCTATTCCCATCTTCAACGTATGCTAACTCCACCTTGTCCCTCCCGTTAACGAGCAGGATGCTCTCCTTTGTCATTTTCTTCTCCCGGATTCGGTGATTACAATTTAAAGTCGTTTAAATACATATGCAGTGGAGTAGATCAGAAGCTACTGAACCTTAGTATTGAATCACCGGGTCCCGAATAGTATTTGAAATCCATTTCACCGATCCTAAAAAAATTCAGAAATCTATAAGTATGAACTTTTGGATAGGAAATGATGCCAGCATCAGGAAAGAATATCAACAGTTTCAGGGCCCAAGGTATTGTGTTTATTTTGGCTTTCTTGACTGCAACCGGAATCCTATTCACCGACAAGAATCTCCAGACAGACTTCGGTTCCCAGCCTCCATACTTCATTCACTGGTACGGTATGCTCGTCATTTCACTCGTTTCTGTGATTGCAGGCTTAGTACTGATGGTATCCAGGAAAAGGGGTCTTGGTATCGCAGGCACTTCTGTTTCAGCTGTCCTGGCACTTTTTCTTATCGGTGACGTTGCCACATACTCCGAGGTAGGGTTCAATTCCGCCTCCCAGTTTGCGACATACCTGTTTGGCATCACAAAGTATCCAGGCTCACACCCATACATACCGGGACTGTACGACCTTTTGCTCATACTGTTCGTAGCTGCTACGATACTCGGCGTCATTCGGCTGCGAAAGGCTGACAATGAAAAATCTCCACAAAGCGATCGAAAATGACTCTCTAGGAACAGATGATGAGAAACACTGCTCAAGAAATTTCCGTAAGGTACCCCGCCAGAAAGAAGATGGGTGTGTTGAAAGTAGTGGTGTTGGCCGTATCGCTTTTGATGCTCGTACAGGTCGGTCTGTATTCAGCTGGAGCATCAAACACCACAAAGACTCCCATAAAACATCTCATAATACTGATGATGGAGAACCACAGCTTCGACAACATATTTGGCAAGTATGGCGCCACATCTGCGGGGAGTATGGCAAGGGAGGTCACCATTCCTTACAACCTCATCTCCCATCCAGTATCCCAACCACTGAAACCGGTTGGGTCTGGTAACTTCTCGACACCAAACCCTTATGAGGGATACAACAACTATCACAGGGACTGGAACTACGGGAAGATGAATGGATTCCTGAATGGTTCAGGGCCAAGCTCACTCTATTATTTCACTGCGGATCAGATGGCGCTTGAGTGGGTACTCGCGCAGAACTACGCAATGGGCGATATGTACTTCAGCTCAACTCTAAGTGAAACACTTCCGAACCGTCTATACAGTCTGGCGGGCTTCTCTCCAGTAGTGCAGGATCAGATATCTCCCCCTCCCTACGTACCATACAACCAGACGATATTATCGGAGCTTGACTCACATGGAGTGAGTTGGGGGTACTATCTCCTCGATCCATCCCTGGGTACCTATCCACTGAATTATATCTCCGGTTTCGGGAGCAAATCCCAAAACATAGGATCTTGGCAGCAGTTCACGCAGTCTGTACAGAGCGGCAGTCTTCCCGACGTGACCTGGATATCACCCATCAGTGGTGGAGCGTCGCACTACAGTGAGCATCCACCTGACAACATTCTGATCGGAGAGATCTGGCTCTTCAACGTAATAGAGATGGTGATGAAGAGCAGTCTCTGGAGCAGCACCGCTATCTTCGTGACTTACGACGAAGGCGGTGGATACTACGATCAGGTACCTCCTCCACAGGTCGGAAGCACGCAGCTTGGATTCAGGGTACCATTCTTGGTCATTTCCCCGTACGCTAAGGAGGACTACGTCTCCCATACAGTCCTGTCGCACACTTCCATACTGGGATTCATCGATTATAACTGGGAGATGCCACCTCTCAACCGACTGGTCTCCCGATCCAACGTGCCGCTAGACCTATTCAATTTTAATGCAAGCTATCCGGACGGGAAAGTTGCAAGGGGACCGTATCAGTTCAATGCGTCATTTCGGGAATTCCTGACTCAGACGCTCTACTTCAACCAGTCTATTGTCAATAGCTATCGGAGCGTTGGATTCCTGTTCCCGGCGGCCTTCCAGTACAACGTCTCTTCAATCCCTTATCCTCTACAGGGAGAATCATCCTTCAATCTTTCACAGGTGACAAACGAAGTGTACGTTCCTAACAATCACTCGATCCTCTTCTCGCTTGCAGACGTTGTCTATGGTACAGCAGTGGTCTCTGTTGTTTTGGCCACGACTGCATTCTTCTATCTGAGATGGAAGAAACTGATGAAGTCACGACGAAAGTGACGATCTTTATGACAGGATAGCAAGAGCACCCCTGCTGTAACCAGGGGTCGGATCGATGTGACCCTGGCCGGCAATCAAAACGCCAGGTTCACCATTAACTGTATCGTACGACATAAACTGTACCTGGCCAAAGTCGGAAGAAGCCGGCATCAGATGGGTGACGTTCTCGAATGACTCAGAAGGAACGTTGAGGCTCAACAGGTACAGTGCCGGATGGAAACTACTATTCTGGTCCAGACCCCTACCCCCAATCAGGTATACTCCCCTGTAGTAAACTATGCCGTTTACCCATTCATCAAAATAGCTAGGCAGCCGGAAGGTTTTGGTTATGTGGGTCCCCGAGAGAACTATGACCGTTGCGGAGGGCCTCTTCCTATGATAACCACCTTTGCCAGAACAACCTTGCCATGCACCGACTCCATTAACATCTATTTTGATAATAAATGGTTATGGTATGATAATTGAACTGAACTATTTTCTATGCCGCATAATTGCAGGCTCGGAGGCCACTGAAGATTCAGTTCGATCTGGTAACAGGAGACCCTTTATCCACCTTTGGGGAATTCCTCGCCTCTTTTCCCCTCAGGATTGAGAGTGTAATCGCAATGAGAAGTAGGCCTATTGAAGCTACGAGAGCGGTGTGCATTCCCGTAATGTAAGCTGAGGAGAGCTGACCACTTATTCTCCCTACTCCAAGAAAGATCTGGAATGCGTATGCTCTTGGAATGGATATCGATGCGATGAGCAGTGCAAGTGCAAAACTGCTAAGCATCCCAATGTTGGCCATGGTTCTCAGGAGTCCATTGGTAACTCCATACGCCCTCGGTGGAGCGCTGGCCATCACTGCGCTATTGTTGGGGGCGAAGAAGGCGCTGTTACCAGAACCGTATACAACTGCGCCCAGAATGACAACGTAAACCGAAGTCGAGACACCAAACGTCAGGTAGATGAGTATGCCGACTATCTGGACGGAGAGGCCAACGGTTGCAACTATCCTCGCACCGAGCCTGTCAGAAAGTCTGCCGGAGAGTGGAGCGACGAATCCACCGAGGATGTAACCAGGAATCAGAAAGATGGATGAGCTCCATGGGGAGAATCCCCTGGGACCCTGGAGGTACATTATGATGAGGAACAGTACAGCAAAAGTCGCCAGAGACTGGAAAAAGGCGGCAAATATCGATGCAGTGAGTATCCTGCTCCGGAGTATGGAGAGGTCAAGGAGCGGATGCTCGATATGGCTCTCAACGAATATGAAAGACACCAACATGAAAACTCCCGTAATCATCTCCACTCCTGAGAGGTCCTTCCACCCGGACCCCGTTATGTCAGAGATGCCGTACAGTATCAAGAAGAGCCCAACGCCAAGCAGCAAGAGTCCGGTGTAATCAAGCCTCTCCTTTACTCTTGGAGACTTGTCCTTGAGCATGTAGTATCCCACAAGAGTAGCGGCCGTTCCGATAGGGATGTTGATGAAGAAAATGTACCTCCAGCTCAGAAATGTCACGAACGCACCCCCAACCAGGATTCCCAGTATGGCTCCGAGGGACCATCCAACACCATTGTACCCGAACGCCTTCCCCCTCTCGTTCGGTGGAAATGTGTCCGCCAGGATGGCACCGCTGTTTGCGAATATAAATGCTCCACCGAGTCCCTGGAAGATCCTGAATACGATGAGTTCGCTTCCGTTCTGGGAGAAACCGCAGAAGAGCGAGAAGATGGTGAATAGGGCGAAACCCAGATTGTACATCCGCACCCTTCCAAACATATCCCCAAGCCTCCCGACCTGTGTTGTTGCTATAGTTGTAATCAGGAGGTAGGCCATTATGACCCACACCATATTGATCAGATCAGAATGAAGGTCCGTCTTCATCACGGGTAGTCCCAGTACGACAGCTGTGGTGTCTATGGCGCTCATCGTCACCCCGGTCATCACTATGGCTACCGTGACGGTCCTGTTCCTCTTCTCCTCTCTGGACAATGGGATGTAGGTAGTTGAAGGAACGCTCACTTCGTTTCGTATCTCCACCGAATTGAAAGCTCTTTCCGAAAAGGGTCGAATTTGGACATTTCTAGAAAAATGGCCATTTTTCAGCGTGCTAATTAAATATAATTATGAAAATATACTAATAACTACTTGGAATCATGAATCAATGCTGGCTCTTCAGAGTGAGAAAACACCGAATAATGCCAAGGGAAAGAATCTAGGATCTAGAAAAGTGGAAGTCAGAGGACCCCGGCTGTTCGAGCGGATTTCCGATTTCTTTATTGATGCTTTCAGGTAGATCCAGGTTCACCTCTCTTTCTACGGACGGATCGAGCCACCGGTCTGACCATAGCGCTTTAAATGAGTTCGTATTCAGACTCCAGTAAGTCGGGATGTTGATAACTTCTCTTGCAAGCGGTAGCTCTGGAAATTCCACGCTGGTATGCAGCGGAAGCACATGTATACTGATAGACATGGGGATATCGGTAAGGAAGACAAATGCAGCTCTGCAATCGAAGGGGGTCGACCCTAAGAAAATTGCGGCTGCGTTCATAACCCACGGCCATTCGGACCACGCCTCGGGGGTGCACTCCTTCAGAAAGGCATTTCAGGTACCGGTATACGGAACCTACGAGACGTCGGATATCTATGTCGAACAGAGGGGAGGATACGGGGGGTACCAAGAGATGGGCGTAGAGCTCGACAACTTCATAAAAGAAGGTGAGTACAAACAGATCGGCGACCTCACGGTCGAAGCGGTGAGGGTGTCCCACGACGCGAGACATCCGGTTGCCTATTTTATCCACAACGGAAACAGGAAAGTATCGATCATTACGGATCTGGGGGAGTCAAACCCTCTTCTTGAAAGAAGGGTGAGGGACTGCGATGCAATTCTCATAGAGGCGAATCACGATGCGTCGATGCTCGAGAAGGGCCCGTATCCGGAGATGCTGAAGAGGAGGATCAGGGGAGCTCGGGGACACCTCTCTAATCAGCAGACTGCAAAGATACTCAGAAGTGCGGTTAGCGAAGAAACACCTGTACTGCTCGCTCACCTCTCAAAAGTGAACAACACGCCTCAGCTGGCTATACAGGCAGTTCACGCCGCACTCAGGGAGAGCGGAATCAAGACGGAAAAGCTACACGCACTGGTACCATACAGTGATCTGAGGGAGATCAGGATCTGAATGAGGGGAACTATTTCCTTTGCCGAGGTAATGTCACTTACAAAGTATCTCGAGAGATATGAGGGAGGGTTCATCGAAAAGAACTACCAGTCCGACATCGGCTTCTCGTTCAAGCTAAGAAAGTCGGGGATCGATTCCGCGTACCTTCACTTGGTTGACAACAAGTTCCTGTTCGTTTCTCCAGAGAATGCTATAGGTGGAAAGAAGAATGCACTGCCCGTGGAGAACACTCCCATATCCAGGGTCAGGCAGATTGGGACGGACAGGATAGTTGTGATCGAAGGCCCGAAGACTGTGGTAATTGAGCTGATGGGTGGAGGCAACACGCTCGTCCTCCAGGATGGGCTCATAATATATTCCAGAAAACCAGCGAAGCGGGGAGGAAGAGTCCTAGGAATTGGAGATCGGTACGTGGAACCAAACTTCATCGACCTCAGGTCTCCTCTGTTTGACTGGGAGTCTACGATCACCAAGTCCACGAGTGATCCGGTGAGAACGCTGGCCGTCAGACTAGGGCTGTCCAAGTACGCGGACGAAATAGACTGCGCCCTTGGGCACCAGTGTAAGAACAATTCGGATCTGATCGGCAAACTCGACACGCTAAAGGAGAAGATCCAGGACATCTACCGTAGCTCGGAAGAAGGTAAGCTGTATCTGTACAGGGACGGCTTCTACGTCTGGAAAAGCTTCTGCAACAAAGAAGAACCCGAGGAGACTGACATAGCAGAGGGTCTTCTGAGGATATTTTTGGAAGGCGAATCGGAGGGAGACACCAAGCTTGAGGCAATGAAGAGAAACGTTGAGAAGATGACAGAGGAGATGGAACGGCTCAGGAACACCGGGCAATTCATAATGAGTCACCTCGGGGAGATGGACAGCATTCTGAAAAAGGGGAAGAAGGCAGACCCCGAGAAATACCACATAGACTACGACAGAGAGACGGTCTCGTTCGTAGAGGATGGAATCAGTATCGAACTGAAGCTGAACGAAACGGCAGGAGAAAACGCAGACGAATACTTCGGTATGAGCAAGAGGATCAGGGACAGGCTTTCGAGGGTCAAACTTGAGCCTAGGAAGGAAGAGAAGAAGGCGGAATTGAAGAAGGTCAAGAGGGTATTCACAAACTTCAGGTGGTTCATAACGAGCGACGGAAATTTTGTGATCGGAGGGAAGGACGCAGAGTCCAACGACTCGGTCGTCAAGAAATACCTGGGTGAAAGGGACCTATACTTCCATGCAGACATACACGGAGCTCCTTCTGTGGTCATGAAAGTGACCAGGGACCCAACAGAAAGAGGTATAATGGAAGCAGCATCGTTTGCATGGTGCATGTCAAAGGCGTGGAACTCCAAGTTTGGGAACGGATCAGTTTATTATGTGACCAAGAGCCAAGTCAGCAAGACACCAGAATCCGGAGAGTACCTTGCGAGAGGAGCGTGGGTCATAAGGGGGAAGAAGAATTACATAACCCACCTTGACCTCGAACTGGCGGTCGGTTTCCAGAAGTACGAGAACAGGGACTATGTGGTAGCAGCCCCAGTATCTTCCATAGAGGGAAAGAGGGTCATCATAGTCCCGGGTGAAGGAAGGGAAGAGGTAGTCGGGGAGATATCGGAATTCCT
Source organism: uncultured Thermoplasmatales archaeon (assembly GCA_964389625.1). Classification (GTDB taxonomy): domain Archaea; phylum Thermoplasmatota; class Thermoplasmata; order Thermoplasmatales. The sequence continues at coordinate 16,885 of CAYMEF010000008.1, read as the reverse complement.
CGAGGTGGAGAAAGAAGCAGTCTATCCGTCCTTGCCGCCGGGTACCTGGTCGGTGCGAGAGAAAGTCGGTTCCGAATAGTGCCAAGATTTTTTTGTCGCTGGGATCACCAGTGCAAGGGAAATGCAGATCAACCCGATCAGCCCCCATAGGAGGATCGGGCTGTAGAAGAAATAGGCAAGCATCGCTTCGTATACGAGGGGTGAGATGGGACTGACAAAGTTGCTGAGGAGAGAAGATCCCCCATAGTACTCCCCCCTTCTACCCTCTGGTGCTATCTTCCCGATCACGGAGACCATAGGGGGCGATATAACGTTCTCTCCTATCGTGAGGACAACGACGTCCAGGAACAGAAGTGCGATGTTCCTCGTTATACCGAAGACGGCGAAGGTAACGGCGTAGATGAGCAGACCAACAGCGACCCTCGTCATGTCGTTCATCCTGTAGAACAGGCGGTTGACCGGGAGCTGACCGAAAACCACAACTATGCCGTTGGTGGTGAAGAGCAGTCCTATTATCGCCTTAGGTATCAGATCAACCCTGGAAAAAAACTGAGGTAGGATATATGCCCACGGGCCGGTAGTGAAGAAAGCCAGGGCGATCAGGATAGATATGAATATAAAGCGCGGGTCCCCCCTCGGAAAAGAGACGAGGCTCTTCTCAGACTGAGGGGGAGCCTCGTTGTAGTTTACGTATTTGTAGAACAGGTAGAAACCAACACCCTCCGTCACCATTGGAATGATGGGCAGTATCGCATAGTTGTAGGTGGATACCAGGCCAGCTATCGCCGGACCGAGAGCGAATCCTACGTTGGCCCCGATTCTGGTAACACTGAACGCTTCGATCCTGTCTGCCTCGCTGGTAGAATCCGTCACGATGACCATATCTGCGACCGACTGAAGTGTTACTACTGCTGAGAAGAGTATGAAAGAGGAATAGATGTATAGATTAGACAGGTCGTAGAATATACCAACGAACATCACGAAGAATAGGGTGGAGAGCATGGGCGGGAGAAGTAAGGCTATCTTTCTCCTTCCGATCCTGTCGATGAGGTTCCCTCCAAAAATGCTGACAGGGATGGCTGCAATGCCCGACAGCAAAAACAGGTATCCGACTTCTATGTATGGAATGTGCTTGTTCTCCAGCAGATAGATGGGAATGAAGACCCACACCCCCGATCTACCCATGAGCCTCAGCAATTCAGCTATCGATATTGTCATGACTATCTTGTTTTGTATGACCGCTCTAGAAATCGGAAGCTTCATGCTGTAAAACCCTTGATTGCTGTGCAGATAAAAAGATTGGGAACGTTTCCTTAACGGCAAAGTTAAGAGTTAGAAAATAAAAAAAAGGATCAAAATTTGGGCTCTTCACTTCACCTGTTCCGTTACCTTCGGTATGTTCTTGTCCAGTCCCGCAAGACTCAAGGATTTTGTCTCAAACCCTTTCCTCTGCCACAGGATAGTCATTGCAAGCGAGATGACGAATACTACCATGACTATCGCAGCTTCTGCGCTGAATGGCAAGGGATTATTTCCCTCGGCAAGCAAAGTTAGTGTACCGGTGATCACTCCGGCGCTTACCCATACCACAAATCTCACAAGTGATACGTATGTTCCCCTCTTCAGAGTCGGGAATAGCTCGGGCTCAAGCATTCCTCTGGATGCCCACGTTATCTCTCCCGGAATGAATAGGATCGTCATTATTCCAAGAAGCAAGAGTCCACTCGTCACTCCAGTTATTGCGACGTATGCCCAAAGGATTGCCCAGAATCCAACCAATATCCCATAGGAGAATATCGTGAACGTCTTTCTGCTTACTCTGTCTACAAAGAAGAAACCGGCTATAATTCCCACCAAGGCCATTGTCAGTCCGCCTACGAGAGGGATAGTAGCGGCAAAAGATCCGTTTGTACCGTAAAAGTAATCGTAACCAACACCGTACGAGAAGTAAACGAACGCTACATCCTGTGCAACTCCTATCAGAATCAGGATTAGGAATCTCATTGGTAGACCGACAGAAACGTGAACTTTTTCTGCCTTTCCATCTTGCCCTACCCAAGCGTCCTCCACGTCCGACTTTGCGCCACCCTTGGTAGCTGCCCACGGAGCAGACTCAGACATCAATCTCCAGGCTATGGCAATTGCGATGAGCGGGGCAAAGAACAGAAGGACAAGTGCCAAGTCATTTGCAATAGTTGAAGCTCCAAGAAGGAGAGGAATGAACGTTATGCCGACTCCAATGTTTCCGAAATTCTGGACGATAACTAGTGATTTTCCTCTGGATTGAGCAGGAACTGCTTCGGCCATCATTGAAAGAATGGGGGTTTCAAGTCCAATTGCTGCCATGCCGATCAGTATGAATGAGATTATCAGTGCCGCTAGATACGCGGTAGAAGTAGCTGGCGCAAGTTGGTCGACAAGATAGATTGCAATTCCTATCACTATCATGCCAGATGTTATCATGAAAGAGCCTTTCCTTCCAATGCGATCTGCGAGTCCACCAGACAGTAGTGCACCCACTCCTCCCGCGATGTAAGGAAGGCTCAGACCAAGAAATGCATACTGCTTCGGTATGACACCACCAATTGCAAAGACGGGTCCATAGCTCTCAGCAACACCGTATACCAGCATACCCATCGCTAGGGCGACAAAAACGGCCCAGGGGTATTTCATCCCGCTCTTTTCACCAGAAATATTGTGTCCAGAATTCAGTGGTTCCATAGCGGGATTAGAATTATTTTCGCTATTTGGTTGAACCATCGATTGATGTATCACTGTAGTTATAAATACGTTTTCTCATACTACGTACACAGAATACGTAGTCACATTTTACTACCTAAATGACCTATGGGAGTCTTTTATTATCTAAAATGGATTATTAATTAAGTTAATATATCTTATAGAGAGCGGAAAACGGCTGTTATTTCACACAATTTTAATTTAGTGTGAAGATATCAGATTTCGGATGAAGAGTGCGGTTGTAATTTCAAATTTTTCATGGCGGTTCCCAACAATCACGGGAATCAAGAAGGAATACACTCTTAAAGACGTAAATTTGAAGATCAAGAGAGGAGAGCTCTTCGGAATCACGGGCTCGACGGGCTCAGGTAAAACGACGCTCTGCTACGTTATTGCGGGGCTTATACCGCAACAGATCAAGATCCCCGAAGACCAAGTGGAAGAACACATTAGAGGGAGCGTGGAGATCCTGGGAGAGGACATAGTGAAATATTCTGGGTCAAAGAATAGGGTGCTTAAAATTAAGGGAGTAAGGGAGGGAAGCATTGGGTTCGTGAAACAAGACCCGGAGAGTTACTTCTCTCACGGATCGGTCATGGAGGAACTCTCGTTCAACCTAAACAGGTCACATCTACCGAAGGTCCAGAAGGAAGAAAGGATAAAGGAGGCTCTTAAGCTGGTCAAGATGGGGCATATACTGAAGGTTGCTTCCAAGGTTACCCCATTCGAGCTTTCCGCAGGAGAGCAACAGCGTCTGGCGATAGCAAGCTTCCTCGCACTGAAGCCGGAGATACTCGTCCTCGATGAACCAACTTCTGACCTCGATCCCGTAGGTAAGAGGGAGGTCGTCGATGCGATTCTCGCGTTGAAAAAGAGCGGTGAGATCACGATCGTACTCGTTGAACAGGATCCAGAAATCCTGACCGAGCTCGCTGACAGGGTAGCGGTACTGAATAGGGGGTCAGTAGTTGCAGTGGATACACCACTTAACGTGTACTCCCGAAACGACATCAAGAGGTTCCTGGACGTTCCAGAGCTAATGGAATTGATCGGGCCAACGGGCGAGATCGGAGAGAAATTCGCACCGGAAAGAGTGAAGGGGTTCAAGGTGCGCAGGCTAGAAAAGGAAAAGGGGAGAGTCCAGCTAGATGTTCGAGACGTGGTCTATTATTATGAGGATGGGACCAAGGCCCTGGACGATCTCACCTTCAGAGTGCACGAGGGCGAGTTTCTTTCTCTCGTTGGTCCCAATGGTTCAGGAAAGAGTACTATATCCAAGATAATCTCGGGGAACCTCTCTGGGTGGACCGGGAAGATCATTTTCGATGGTGAGGACATTTCCAAGAAGGGAAGGGGTACCGGAATAAGAAGACACATAGGATACGTGTTTCAAAACCCAGATCAACAGGTGCTTCAAGGGGCTGTCAAAGACGAGATATTCTCGAATCTCAGGAAGACTTCCATCGATAAGACCGCATTCGATTCCCTCGCAGAGGAAGCACTAAAGAATGTGAACCTGAACAACAAAATGAACGAAGACATCAACGCTCTCAGCAGAGGGGAGAAGAGAAGGCTGGCTCTGGCCAGCATTATTGCGACAGACCCAAAGTTGCTCATCGTGGATGAACCTGCAACCGGACAGGACTACAGAGGCTCAACGGAAATCATGGACCTCCTCTCCGAAATAAACGGTGCAGGAGTCACGGTCATGATCATAACCCACGACATGAGGCTCGTTGCAGAGTACACCAGAAGGGCCATAGTGATGAAAGAAGGCTCGATCCTTTTTGACGGGTCCCCAGAAGAGCTGTTCCAGAACGACAAAATTATGGAAGAGTCGTCTCTGGCTCCACCGCAACTAGTGAGACTTTCCAGAAAACTCAAGGACTCCGGTGTCTTGAAAGACATCCTCCTAAACGCAAGGGAGTGGCTGGAGTTATTCAGGTTCGAGAGCGAGAAGAAGAAATTCGAGGCACTGAAATTCGTAGACCTTAAGAGGTATGCGAGAGAGCTTGCGTCAGATATACTGAAAAGGTTTGGGAGACCCGAGAGCATAGTCTACATCGAGAGAGGGGGAATGGTGATAGGCAGGCTACTCAGCGATTTTCTTTCGGTAAGAAAGGTTTTTCCGCTGAGAGCAAGCTACTACACCGACGATGGGATTCCGATGTCCCACGTACACATAACTGACTTCGATTTCTCTATCGCCAAGGGTGAAGGATACACTCTGTTGGTGGACGATATTGCAGATACCGGTAAGACCCTCAAAGCTGCGAAAGAGGAGTTGGAGAAAAAGAGTACTGGAAGAATCGTGACAGCGACGATTGCCTACAAGCCTCAGTCCGTCATGAAGCCAGATGCCTATGTCTACAATGTGGACAACAACACGTGGATAGTGTTCGACTACGAAGAGGTCGAAACCGTCTCCAGGTTTCTGAGGAAGGACAACAAGGAAGGGCTCAAGTTCATGAAGGAGAATTTCTGATTTCCTCTAGTTCTGGCCGGAATTTTCTAAAACAAGCTACGCAAAAATAAAGGTTATGGATTCTATCACGTGTTATGCCTGAGTTAAAAGGGATCATAACACCAGTTGTTACCCCTTGGAAGGGGGACACGATAGACTACGACGCCATCGATGCACTCATGGACTTCCTCGGGAAAATAAGCGTGAACGGAGTATTCCCCATGGGATCGTCGGGTGCTACCCCTATCATTTCAACAGAGCAACACGTGAAGGTGCTTGAATACTTCATGGAAAAGAAGAAACCAGGAATGTATTTCCTCGGAGGGATAGGGAGGAATGCAGTCGAGGACACGCTCACGATGGGCCTTTATGCGAAGGAGCTAGGCGTAGACGCTGTGTCCATAGTCACCCCTTACTATCTACGCATGTCCCAGGAGTCTATCTACAGGTACTACGAAAAGCTGCTCTCCCAGCTAGACATACCCGTGCTTATCTACAACATCCCACAGAACACGAACAACAACATAGAGCCTCAGACTGTCCTCAAGCTGAAGCAGCAGTTCAGTCAGATCGTGGGGATCAAGGACAGCAGCGGAGTATTTTCAAACTTTTCGACCTTCATAGACGTCGTTGGAAGCGAGATAAAGGTCATTCAGGGACAGGACGACCTGCTCCTGCCATCGCTGGTAATGGGTGCTGCGGGTGGAATAAACGGCACTTCGAATTTCTCTGATCTGTCCGTCAGGGTGTTCAAGGAATTTGAGAATGGAAACTTTGTGGCTGCGAGGAAGCTGCAGAAAGTGCTGTCGGAGCTAAAGAAGCTCACAAACACTCTAGAGTTCCCGCAGGGTCCAATGGCAGGGTTCATAGAGATGGTCTACCACAAGGAAACAGAGAGTCCATTCCCGCTTAAAGACTTGAGTGCTGAGGCTAGAAAGAATTTCAAAGCAAATGCAGAAGAGATATTGAGACGAGTCGAAACATAAGCTATAAGTTTTAGTTTGGATATCAGACAGCATGGAGGCATACGGTGAGGCTGACAGGGTCGAGGATCTTCGCACACTCAATTGCGGGGAGCCGTATATCTACATCAAGGGAGCGGTAAGATTGGCATCCAGGGAGCTCAAGCCAGGACAGACTCTGATGCTAATAGTCCCAAAAGAGAAATGGGTGCTCCAGGACGAGACCTTTAACACGATACTGGAAACGAGCAAGTTTGAGATTGTCGAAAGCAAATACGAACTGAATGTAGTGCACAAACTGAGGAAGCTCTAGAAATGAGGTGTTATCTGTTCATGGTGAGTTTCACGATCGCTGACAGGTCTACGATATGTGTCCTCGAAGAGAACATAAAGCCAGCCCTTGAGGAGTTCATAAACGTCGACCCAACCGATAGGTGGACCGTAGAAGACCTTATCTCGAGATTTGCAAGAAAGGAAACGGTAACGAAGGATGATGTGACCGTTGGATATGTTCTGCTTTCAACTCCAGAGAAGACAGTGGAAATTAACCTCAAGCAAGAGGGAACTAAAGTCATACTGGAAGAGCTAAAGGGGATAGCAGAAAAGAACGGATTCAAGTTTGTGAATTGAATATTTTAAGCAAGTCATCGTAGGTGTTTGCGGTCAAATAACGGCTCTTGAAATCAAAATCACTTGCCTTTCCCAATCCAAAGCTTACCCACACCGACCTCATTCCAACTTCGTCTGCGCTCTTTACGTCGCTCGCCCTGTCACCTATGTAGAAAATCTTGTCGGGGTCCATCCTTGATTGTTCAAGGATAAGTCTCAACCCCTCGGCTTTGTTCTCTATCGGACTATCCCCGCAGACAACGTACCTGAAATCTATTCCGGGAAAGAAGCGTTTAGTAATTTCGAGGGTTAAACGAAGGTTCTTCAGCGTCAGAATCCCAAGTTCATTTTTCTCCTGGAGTTTCTTGAGAATGATGGGTGAATTCCCTATTGGTTTGGTGTCCTTCGTGAAGGTGCTGAGGTAGCAGTCTACGTAACTCTTCATAATCTCAGATTGATCCTTCGGGGAGACTCCTATCCTTCCAAGAATCTGAGTGAGTTTCAAGACCCCGATATACTTCGAAACGTCTCCTACATCGTATCCGAATTTACCCGCCGATTCTTTGAAGCACCTAACTATGGACTGCTCCGAGTCTATAAGTGTTCCATCCATATCGAAGACGAGTAGAAACGCCATCAGACGCTATTGGTTTCTACAATAAATCCATGGTTGTATCGAACGGGTTCACTGAAAAGGTTATTAACTTTACTATAATAACCTAAGAAGGTGGAAACAGATGGCATTGCTAAAAGATAAGGATAAACAATACCTGAAGGATGAATTCAAGAAGAACCTCAAGAACGAGGTAAAGTTATACGTGTTTACCTCTGAAGAGGATTGCCAGTATTGCGATCAAACGGTCGAGATAGCCCACGAACTTCAAGAGACTTCCGACCTTATAAAGGTGGAGAAACTCGGACTGGACTCGGAGAAGGCAAAGAAGTGGGGAATAGAAAGGGCGCCAACTACGGTTGTCACGACCAACGGGGGAACCGAGCACTCCAGGATAAAGTACATTGGAATCCCGATGGGCTATGAGTTCTCCTCACTAGTGGAGGACATAAGGAGAATCTCAAGGAACGATCCCGAGATCGAACCAGAAGTTCAGAAGAAACTCGAAGGGATCGACAAGCCCGTCACGATAAGAGTATTTGTGACACCAACCTGTCCATACTGTCCGAAGGCTGTGGGGACTGCACACAGGTTCGCACTTGCGAACAAGAACATCACCGGAGAGATGGTCGAAGCCACAGAATTCCCTGCATGGGCAGATGAGTGGGGGGTTTCGTCTGTGCCGCACATAGTCATTAATGGAGACGTCCAGTTCGTGGGAGCCTATCCGGACGAGAACTTCGTCGACTACGTCATCGAGGCATACAAGAAAGTCGGCACCTAGACCACGGAATCCCGTATAGTAAATTTTTAATTCTCTGGAGCATGGAGAGGAAGACGGGGGCCGTAGCTTAGCCCGGTAGAGCGCCTGGCTCATAACCAGGTGGTCATCGGTTCAAACCCGATCGGCCCCACTTTCCTTCGGGTTCCTCTTCCTGAATATGAACACGTACTCGTGTTTGAACACATAGAACCCTCCTGCTAGGGCCCGGTACCTCCATAGCTCCTTCTGTTCCCTCTTTCCCCTTGTATCTTCGAAATTCTTGGTGATTATTCCTGTCAGCTTGTACCCGTGCTTCAGTACTCGCTGCATGGTGAGGAACCCTAGTGGGATCCACTCTCCATGCTGGTACTTGTCACCCACCACGAGCACAAGATATCGACCATCCTGGAGCACTGGGATCGTCCTCTCGACGACCCTGCCGAACTCGTCGAGAAAATCCTGGATCGAGTCTGCGCGCGATAGATCGTTCCGCTCCTTGCTGAACTTTATTATGTCGTAATACGGAGGGTGCATAATTACAAGCTGTACTTTTGAAACTTTATTCCTCTTGCATAGGCGCGAGAAATCTGCACTTGTGCTGTCCCCTCTCATCAGAATCGATTTTACTCCGAATCCGTTCGACTCCTTTTTCAACAGGGGGGTGGCCCTACTCACGGTATTCTTGTTGATCTCTACGCCTATTGCGTTTCTTCCTAGACGCAGACATTCGATGAGGGTAGTGCAGCTTCCTGCGAAGGGGTCCAGTACCCAGTCGCCCTTCTTGGTGTACCGGAGGATTATCTGGTGGGGGATCTGGGGAACGAAGTTTCCCCAGTACCATCCAAGGTGAGTGCCGGATGTATCTCTCCTGTCAAAATTCCAGAGACTATCAGTCAGGATGTCATCGTACTCTTTCCATCTGTAGAGGTTGATGTCGTTTACTCCGTTAGTCTTGCTGGCGGTGAGAGTCCTGATCAATCTTTTAATGTAGTACTTTGCCCTCTCTATCGTCTGGGATTCCGTAATCTGAATCAAGTCACTTTTTAGCGGAACGTAGTTTGGCGAATCTTCCGTTTCCAAAGATACTTCCTGAGAAATTCTTTCGGTAAGGTCAAGTATCTTTTCTTGAAGTCGATTCTTTTCGCCTATAGCCAGCGATTCCCTAAGGGTCTTGACAACTTCAGAAACATCGAGGAGTCCCTGGTCTCTGAGTTTTCGACTCTTTCCCCTACCTCTCAGGTCTGAAGTTTTCAATACCATCTGGAGTTTCATCAGTTCATTCTATTTTAGTGTATTCGGGTCTGGGTATTAGACGACAGTCCGCTTAGCAATCTGTGGGAACCAGGCGTTTCTCAACCTAAGCATATGGTCGTGAGCCTCACTGTGTCGAATCGAGTCCGGGTCCGCGGCTATCTCTCTCGATGACAGTTTTCCCTCAAAGTAGAGGGCCTCTCTTACAAATTCTCTCTCCATCAATGTCATAGGCAGTTCCAAACTCGATAGTACTTCGTGTCCCAGAGTAATCTCTGGGGTCATAACGGCTGGCCACCTGTCAGGAGTCACGGGACCATCCAGGGTAAGCAATGGGATTAGGCTTGGGGCAGAGGCATCCCTCCCTGTGAGAGGCGCACCAAGAGACCACCTCTCCCTCAGGGTCCTAATCACTGACGTGTGCCTGAATTCTTCGTTGACTACTGTACCCGGCCTGATCCAAGCGGACACTGCAATCGTCGGTACCCTCAATCCGAGCCTATCGAATCCGAATCCCATCTCACCAGAACCCCCAGATCCCGTGGATGGGACGGTAGGTGGAGGAACGTGGTCATAGGTACCCCCGTGCTCGTCGAAAGTGATCAGCAGGAACGTGTTGTACCAACTAGAACCAGAGTCCGAGGATGAATTCTTAATGGCGTTGTAGACCAGTGAAAGAAGATGCTCTCCTCCGAGGATAGCATTTTGTCTCGGGAGGTGTAGATCCATTCTCAGCCTTCCCATGATCGGCGGATGCATATCCGTGTGCGGGTGAAGCATGTTTGGCTCGATGAACGAGTAGCTGGGTAAGTTGCCACTCTTGGCGTCTTCAAAGAACTCGTCCATCGTATGGAAGTTCGTTCCAAAGTATCTGTAGAGCCTCGAGGCATGAATCAGGGCAGTTGCAGGCAGGATCTGTTCTGGATCGAAGTAAACCTTCCAGCTGATCCCCTTCTCCTCCAGCCTCTCGAAAATAGTTTTTGCATCGTTCTTCGTAGAGAACTTGCCGTATGGAAGATTGTTAACGAATCCGGAGGAATCGGCTGCATGGAAGAACGATCTGTTGGCGTAGGTCTGGCTCGGCACATCGCAGAACCAGTGATCAAAAACCGCGAACCCTTTAGCAATGGCGCTCAGTGTAGGGACTTGATCTGGAGTATAACATGCCATAATCTGAGAATATTCCTTGTAGGTCGGGTTTCTCTTCATCTCCGACCTGAAGGTGGAAATGTAGTCGGCGACGAATCCGCTCATCGTTGGGTTATAGGGATGAGCGGGAACGTTGAATGGTTCTTTCATTTCGCCCACATCAGAGAATTCGTTACTTCCTGGATCAAAAACTCCAAAGATTTGAGTGTTTACATGAGGAAACTCCTCGCCGGGATCAGGGTCTGGAGTGTCCATATTCTCCGCAACGTGGATAGGGATGGATGAGGGAGCTTCCTTGACAGAACCACCTGGAACTGGACTGGACAAATTCTTACCCACAACTCCTTCAAACTTGGCAGCTTCCCCAGGTCCGTAGAGGTTTCCCAAAAGTGTATCAAATGATCTGTTCTCAAACATCAAAACGACTACGTGATCAAGGGCATGGCTTCTAGCTATTTCCCCCATCTTTTCTCAGTTTTTACCAATATGACTTATTTAGATTGTACGAAGTTTGAAAAGCGAAATACGGGCATCTATCTTCAAATGTCCCAGAACAAATCGGAAGAATAATGAGCCAGTCGATAAAGGTTTAGTGCATGAGTTTTTGATATTTCCCCCGGCTGACAAATTTCACGTAACCTCTATCCCTCAATATTTGAAGTTGCTGCCTTATCTTCTCTTCTATATGCCTGTTGTTTGGGTGGAGTCTCTCCAAGTAAGGTTGGTAGGAATAGATCTCATCAGTAGAAAAATTCTGCGGAAGTCTATCCAATATGGATAATATGTCGGAAATCCAACTTCGTTCGTTCAGATCTCCCCTGAGTATCGTTTCTACTGACAACCACTTCTCCATCACCGTTTCCTTCGGGACGATGTGGGACTGGCTAATCAGGGGAATCCTTCCTATCTGAGGGATATTTGTCAACAGCATCTCGTAACCCTTCCACCCTTTCCTTTCAGCACTCTCAGACAAAGGTGACCTGGGTTGTAAGCTACTCAGAGGAATCGCTAGCCTGTGAATCAATAGGCCGTCTTTCATCTCTTCACTCTTTCTCTCATAATGCAACAGTATCAACGAAGGAAAATTTCCGCTATTCAATTGTTCAAAGGCAACATCGTAGGCAGATCCAACTATCTTCTTAGGAAAATAATTGAAAGGGAAGGACTTCATCGTTTTTAACTGAAAGTTGTCCTGCGATTGTGAAGGAATTATCACAAACTCTTCGTTGGTATGGTTACAGTAGAAATCCCTTACCTGTGTATTGTTCGGGTACTGCTGCAGGGGTATTCCACACCTAGGGCAGTAGAGGTTGTCCCTTGCCCAACTTTCGGAAACGCTCCTGACTATTTGTGATGGACTGCTGTAAAACTGCGCAGCTTTCTCAAAATAGTGTGAAAGTCTTAGGTCCACATAGAGAAAACTTCCGTAGATCTAAATGTTTTTACGTTCTTTGACAAAAACGCCGCTGATCGGGCTCGAACCGATGACCTCCCGGTTAACAGCCGGGTGCTCCACCAACTAAGCTACAGCGGCTGAAAGGATTATCAGTCGCTGATAATAATATTTTCCGATGAATTGCGGATCAAGAAATTAAAATATGAAGTGGTGGATCGTAATCCTGTGATTGAAATTACAGGAATACCAATAGGAGAGGTGGATTCTCATCATTAGAAAGTCAGAGACAAATAGGTGTCCGTCTTGTGGGAATGAACTGACAGAACTTCTGAGTGTAAAGTCAGGTACCTTAATGGAATATGTTGGCAGAGGAGGAAACGTCAGATTAGATGCAGATACATATTTCGAACCGGACAGGAAAACAACAGATTTTCTATGTCCTTTCTGCTACAGGTCATTGACCCAGGATGAAACGACAGCCTTGGGCATCATAGAGGGCGGAGTTAAACTCGCGAAAGGTCGTTACCGAGATACAAATGAGGGGCCAACATAAACCTGTATCACGTATCGTCAGGAGTCAAATAGGCTCTTCGCTTCATAGCAAAGTATTCTTGTAAATAAGGTATTCCAATTTTTGAGGAGATTAGATGTCCGAACAAACGATCGAGAATTTTCTGTTACAGAATGGCAACATCAAGTTTGGCAAATTCAAATTAGCTTCCGGAAAGGAGTCTGACTTTTACGTGGACATAAAGAGTGCGCTCCTAAACCCTGAGTTTCTCAAGGAAATATCAAAGAAGGCCGCTCCATTTGTCACGGGAGAGAAGATCGCCTGCGTTGAACTAGGTGCAGTTCCTCTAGGAGTTGGCGTCTCCCTGGAGACCGGGAGGGAACTTATAATCATCCGGAAGGAGAGGAAAGAGCACGGTTTGGGAAGGGACTTCGAGGGGAGGCTGGAGATGGGTGAAACTGTGACCTTCGTTGAAGACGTAACGACCACCGGCGGAAGCGTAGTTAGGGCTATCACAAAGCTCAACGAAATGCACGCTAGAACCGACAGGGTTATAGTTGTGGTCGACAGGAAAGAGGGGGCGAGGGAAGCTCTGGAGTACCAGGGAGTAGAGCTCATTAGTCTTGTGGATATAGACAAACTCCGTTGACCCAGTACTTAAATATTTGTTTTTTCTTATTCTCTGAGGACAAGTAATGGACAAGAGACAGGAAATAATCGGCTCTCTCATCAGGTATGCTTCGAGAGGAGGCTATACTGCGGTCTGTGCAGTCGACAGTCTATCATATGCGTTCGACCTGATTCTGAGAAACGAAAGGCAGATCATCGTCATAAAGGTCATGAACAACGTAGGGCTTCTTACGGAAGAGGGCTCGAAATCCCTTATAGCAATAACTAGATTCCTGGATGCCCACCCCCTGATAGTCGGAGTCAGCAACAGGGATGAGAGAATCGAGGACGGGGTAGTGTACAGCAGATATTCGCTCCCTATAATCTCTCCTCAGACATTCGTCTCATATCTGAGGGAAGGGGAGGAGCCAAATGTCAGGGCAGGTCCGGGTGGTTTCTACGTTGAGATAGACTCCGAGAAGTTAAAGAGGATAAGAGAGCAGAGATCTCTATCACTTGGAGAGATAGCCAGCGCCATCGGGACTACAAGAAGAACGGTCCTGATGTATCAGTCTGGAATGTCGGCCTCCATCGACATAGCGCTGAAGATGGAGGAGTTCCTGGGAGAGCAGATAATGGAATACGTATCGTTCCTGTGGAACGTAAGGGCAGACGAGACGAAAGCGGGCTTCATCAAAATGAGGGAGTTCGAGAGGCTGGTAAACCAAGAAATCACCAGGAAGGGTTTCGCCATTTATCCTATAAGAAGGTCAATAGTGAATTTCCTGATGGAAGATTCTGAGTCCTCCTATCTCGGCGGGATAGAGGAAGAGATGGCAAGGGTGGAGAAGAAGATCGAGTACCTCAGCGATATCTCGAGAATGACCAACAAGGACGGACTTCTGATAGTCAAGAGGGAGATGGAGAGTCCGAAGAGATACAAGATTCCCATCATCTCTTATTCCGAGCTCGAAAAGTTTGAGGACAAGGAAGAACTGAAGGGAGTGATCAGGGAGAGAAGAAATAGTTGAGGGCAGAGTTCAACGGCCAGGACAGGATCCTCTTGCTGGGAATAAACAAGGCACTGAAGGACTCCGGAGAGGACGTTGAAAGACTCTTGGCGGAAGAAAACTTTGACCAGATTATGCTGTCCGTTACCAGCGATGAGGTCGACGGGCTAAGACAGTACGTCAAGAGTCCAGTAGATGTTGAGATGGACGACGTCGAGATCATCTACGAATACTTCATGCAGAAATTCGGGGAAACGTCCATCCCCCCTGAAGCATACATCGTGGCTATAAGAGCCGCAGACAAGATGGGCAAGGAAGTGATAGGGATCGACATCCCCTCGGGAACTTATGAGGACATTTTTGTTGAACACGTTCAGCTCACGGACATGATACTCCTTAGCCTAAGAAGACGAAGACTGCTTAAGAGGCACTGGAATTTTTCTGATCCTGAAACGTTCAGCTGGGAGTGGGATTCTTATATCAACAAGGGTGGATATCTGAAGGTTGAAAAGGAACGCGCGAAGCATATGGCAATTGAGATAGCCAATAGGAAGAAAGGCAACACTCTGGTCTTGGTCGAAATCGAGAGGTTCAAGGACCTAGTTTCTTACCTGAATAGTACTCTCCCAGAATATAGAATTCTGCAGAGCGGGGAAGAGAGGAAGGCGGTTTCGTCAGGTGCACCCTCCTGAATAGTTTCTTGTAGTCATCCTTCAACTCATCCGTGAGATCGCCCTGTAGGGTCTTTACCAGCACCTTGCCATTTCTTCCAAGGACGTGCTCACAAACTTCAAGCACTCGTTTTCCTATGAAGAATGAATTTGCCTGGTCTCTGGGTCTATCGCCACTGGTGTGCATAAGTATGTCGGATAGGACCAGGTCATAACCGTCCGGAGACGCTTCGAGCACCCGTTCAAAGACGTCATTCACAAACACATCTCCCTTGATGAAGAACACCCCATCGATCCTTGCCATGGGAACTATGTCAAGTGCAACGTTCAGCCCATTGCTGTTCATCATGGACAGGTACTGGCTCCATCCCCCGGGCGAGGCTCCCAGGTCAAGTATCCTGATTCCATCCGCTATAAGCGAGAACTTTTCATCGATCTGCTGCAGTTTGTAGACCGCTCTGCTCCTGAACCCCGCAGTCTTAGCTTTCTTGTAGTAAGCCTCGGATTTTCGCCTACGAATCCAGGACATCTGCTCTTTACTTTATTAACTTCTCGTAGGCGTCCTTCTTCATCAAATTGTTAACTTCACCTGGATTAGAGAGCTTCAGCTTAACAATCCACGCCTCGTAAGGGTTCTTGTTGATATCTTCCGGAGTCTTCTCAAGCGCCTTGTTGACCTCGACAACTTTCCCAGTTACTGGGGAATAGAAATCCTCGGCGGATTTAACGCTCTCGACCGTGCCTACGATCTCCCCTGCTTTTATGCTGGCCCCGATCCTCGGAAAGTCCACGTAAACTATATCCGACATCTGATTTTGAGCGAAATCGGTTATGCCAATGGACGCGACGTCACCGTCAACTTTCAGCCACTCGTGGGTCTTTGTATAGTATAGACCGTCCTTAACGATCATAGTCCGAGGATGAATCCGAAGGAAAAAAGTTTTGCGTAACTTTTTGATGAAAGTCCATGAGAAGCTTCGTCGCGATCAGCCTTCAAGTCAATGAATCTCTCAAGGAGTTGATTCGCGGATGCGAGTCCATGGGAAAGGTCGTGAAGGGAAGCGACCTTCATCTGACGCTGAAGTTTTTGGGAGAGGTAGAGGATATCGGGGCGATCAGGAAATCGCTCGAGGAGGTCAGGTTCAAAAAGTTCCCGCTAATGGTGGAAGGCTTGGGCGCATTCCCATCCGGGTACAGAGGGAGGGTGCTCTTTGTCGGGGCATCCCCAGAGGACATTCTAAAGGAACTGGCCGGTGAGGTCGACTCAAGAACTAAGGAAATTCCCCTTGACCATCCATTCACTCCTCACATCACGATACTCAGAACCAGGGAACCCAGAAACTTTTCTGGTCTCATATCTAATTACGAGGGTAAGACTTTCCTTGAACAAAATGTAGACTCGTTCACCCTCTACGAATCCGTATTGAAACCAACGGGCCCGATCTACAGTGAAATCCAGAAGTATCAACTAATGTAGTTTAAGTCTCCCTTCCCCTGTTTCTCCTTCTCCTCTGTCTGTTCTATCACGTCGATGTAGAGAATAGTGCTTACGGGAACGATCCTCAGTTTCTCCTGCTTCCCATCCCCTATGTTCAGGAGTATCGCCGGGTCCTCTCCCATCGAGAGGAATCCTTCCAGGACTCCCTCCGAAATTATGTTCTCCTCTGCAGAGCTGGCCGACACTATTCTGTATTTAGATCCCTTTGTAAGATGCGTCATCATAGTTATTCACTCCACCATCGTCTGGATGTTTTCGACCCTCTTCCTGTAGTTGTCCATTGCCATCTTCACGTTCGACTCTACGAAATTCCAGGCAAGGGAGAGAGAATTGTATCGCATAACATACCCTTTCTCCTTGCCGAGCTGGACCTCCTGGATTATCTCCAGTCCCTTCAACCTGTTGAGATGCCTGTACAGAGTTGGCTTGGTCGTTCCAAGGTAGGTTATCAGCTCGTTTACGGGCCAAGTCTTGTCAGATCTTACGAGGAACACCTCCTTGAAGAGCCTGAAAGGTACGCTCTCTTTTACCGTCTCCAGACTAAACTCTCCCCTCTCCTCCAGATAGCCTATGTCAAATAGGAATTCTGAAAGAAGTCTATCTATGTCGTTGCTGGTTGAGGGATTCTTGAGTTTTACCT
>CAYMEF010000007.1:0-51926 GCA_964389625.1 uncultured Thermoplasmatales archaeon | reverse complement strand
TTCGGACGCAACATCTTCAAGAACTTTCTTGAATTATGTGTTCCTTGAGGAATCCTCTGACATTTTCCCTGAAGTCTTCTATTGTGGAATCGTTGCAGAGATAGCGGTCAGCAGTGGCAAGCACTTCGCCTATCCCCCAGTTTAGTTCCCTCTTCTCCCTCACTCCGAACTCTTCGATGTTGCGAGGATCGTCCTCTCTCCCCCTCCTCAGGAGCCTGTCGTACCTGTTGTCTCTTCCAGAAGCGATACCAACGACCACCCCTATCTCCATGTCCTTCCTGAATCTGACTATCTCCTCCACGTTTCTTATGCCCTCGACCACGACGAAATTGCTCTTTACTCTCTCGATGGTCCTCTTGGCCCATACATCCATTCCGTTGTCCCTTCTCTCCCTTGAGGCAATCTCTCCGCTCATCGAAATGCTCACCCCTATTCTGGAGGTAAACTCCCTGACGATGTCTCCCATGTTCAGAACTTCGATACCCATCTCACGCGCTACCTTCGCAAACTCGTCCTTGCCTGAACCCGGCATGCCGATGATAAGAATTGCCTTTGCCTTCACCATACCCGATTGACCCAAAGATAAATAAATTTATGAAACGGGCAGCGACTTCTGAAGTGGCTTAACGTCCCTTAGCTGTGCCAGAATCTCGTCGCTCAGGAGTATCTCCTTGATCTTGGAAGAATTATAGTTTAGTGAAACAGTTGTCGTCCTTCCGTACCTACCGAAGCTCTGAACCCTTGAGTCAATCAAACCCATGTTCGTCAGCTCGCCTATTATGTCGGCAACTCTCCTCTGCGTAAGACCGGTCATGCTCATCCTGTCAGCGATCTTTTCGTAGAGGTCATAGAATTCTCCCATCGTGGAGTTCCCACCATTCTTGATCTCGTCTATGAGGGATATTGAGAACAGGACGAGTTTGCTGTGAAGCGGTAGGGTGGATACGGTTTCAACCACGACATCTCTCTCCAGTTTCTTCTTCGCCTCGTATATCGTTTCGTCCATTATCCTTTGCTCGCTGTTCTTCTCTGTGATCTCCACCGCGATCCTGAGCATGTCGATCGCCCTCCTGGCGTCTCCGTGCTCTTGAGCTGCTAGAGCCGCGCAAGTCTTCATTGCGGATTCATCAATGGAGTCTGCTATCCCCGCGTAGAGCGATCTGTCTCTCAGTATGTCATAAATCTGAGATGCGTTGTATGGGTTGTAGACCATCGTCTCCTCGATCAATCTGCTCTTGACCCTCGGGTCCAAGTATTCTGTGAACCTCAGATCATTGCTTATTCCCAGTATGCAGACCCTGCCCTCGCTCGTTACCTCATTTATCCTGAGGAGCTGGTAGAGTACAGAGTCTCCACTCTTTTTCACCAGCTTGTCTATCTCGTCTAGGACAATTATCGCTATGCCCGCAAATGACGTTATCTTCTCGAGAACTGTGTTGTACAGTTTATCGAGCGGCCACCCAGTGAATGGGAGTTTTTCTTCCCACGACTCCAGCAGCCCATCCCCTACGGACAAGAGCACTCCGTACGGGTTGTCGACTATGCCGCAGTTCACGTCTATGATCTTGATCTTTGCATCCAACCTGGATTGGATCGCCTTGGAAATTTCGCTCTCGACATACTTGACAACGCTGGTCTTCCCTACTCCCGGCTTGCCGAAGATAATAACGTTAGAAGGTTTGAAATTTCTCAGAGAAGGTGACAGTATCTCGGCAAGCAGTTCCGCTTCCTCCTCGCGGTGCGGTAGCCTGTCCGGGATGAACCCCGGTTCGAGTGCCTGCCTCTGCCCCTTAACGATCAGAGATGCACTAGAGAATTTTTCAAACAAGTTTTTTGGTGAATTAACCATGGTATAGTAACGGAGAGGTTACCTTATTAAAACCGTTTCTTATCAAGTCTTTTACCAAAACGGATAAATATCACACGCTTCATGTCGCCCCCTTTGTTTCGACTGGAGAATAGCGTAACTTGATTTCGGTCAGGTGGACTCTGTCTCCTTCGACCCGTCCTCCATTTCCACTGGAACACGATCCGTCTTCTCCTTTGCATCCAGAAGTAGTTCCATCTCTCCCACCAGGTAAAGGGAGCCTGTGATTACTGTGCTTCTGTTAGCAGCCAGGGCAGTTTCGAGAGCCTCAGACGGTTGTCTCTTGACTTCTACTTCTTTGAAGAAGAGTCTCGCCTCCCTCTTCAGTTCGTTGCCATCTTTCCGTCTCTCAGGCTCGTTGGGTTCTGTGATCAGGATGCTATCAGCGACTTCTGAAAGGTTCTGAAGGATGTTGTAGCTGTTCTTGTCCTTCAGTACACCCAGCACAATCAACGGATCCTTGATCCCGTACCTCCTGATGTTGGAACCGAGAAGCCTCGATGCCTCTGAATTGTGAGCACCGTCGAGTACGAGCAGCGGGTCCTTCCTTCTGACTTCAAATCTTCCAGGAATCTGGCCTTCTTCTAGTCCATCCAGCACCTTGTTCGCACCTATAGGTTCCTTCAACGACTCGCTTGCAAGTATGGAGACAATCGAGTTGTCCACCTGATGCTCTCCGAGCGCCTTAAGCTTCACCTTATAGTTCCTCAGGGGCGTGGCAACCTCAAACTTCGTCTCGGACAGCGAAAATTCTGGGTTGCTTACCTTGCAGTCTCTCACTTCCTTTACTTCAGACCCGTTTTGAATTGCAATCTTGTGAAATATGCTCCGCGCCATCTCTGGTACTCTGCCCAGGACTAGTGGTCTGTTCCTTTTGATAATTCCCCCTTTCTCACGAGCAATGAATTCTATGCTCCCGCCCAGCTTGTCCGCATGCTCGAGAGAGAGACTCGTGATGACAGAGAGTTCCGGGTCAACTATGTTTGTAGAGTCCAACCTTCCTCCGAGTCCGACCTCCACAACAGCAAGCTGTACTCCCTGTCTTCTGAAATAATCGAACGCCATCACCGTCGTGTATTCGAAGAAAGTCAACTGAGTTTCCTCCCCATTGTAGGTTATCGTTGACCTGTGATTTGAGACAAAATCGTCGATGAATTCCGGTGTGACCTCTTTATCGTCGACCACTATCCTTTCTGCAAACCTTCTCAGGTGAGGAGAAGTGTACAGACCCGCCGATCGCTGTCTCTTGATGATTCTGTAGAGGAAGGTAGAAGTGGACCCCTTTCCGTTGGATCCAGCTATGTGAACCGTCCTGAATGCGTTCTGAGGTTCTCCGAGAGACCTGGCAAATGTGATTGTTGGTCCAAGACCTAGCTTTATTCCGAACCTCGAAAGTGAAAACAGGAATTTCTCCCCGTCCATCTGTCCTGAAGGAAGTCAGGGGTAAAAAGGTTTATTTGCGTTCAAAATTAGGATCGTGCGGTCTGTCAGGATCATCGTTGTAGAACCAAAAAATCCGGGAAACCTTGGGGCAATTGCGAGGCTCATGAAGAACTTTGGACTCAAGGATTTGACCGTCGTAAACGTGCACAGGATACCCAGCGAAGATGAGTTTAGGTCCATGAAGGGAAATGAGATTCTTTCGAACTGCAAGATGGTGGATACACTAGAGGATGCGATCAAGGGTCTCGAGTACGTGGTAGGTACGTCGGGAGTTAAGAGCGAGTCACCGAAGGAGGTCCTCCGGAACTACATGAATCCCAGCGAATTCGTGGAGCTTGCAAAGAAAATTAACGGAAAGATTGGGATCGTCTTGGGAAGGGAGGATATCGGTCTTCTCAACAAGGAACTCGCTATGTGTGATTTCTTCATCCACATACCCGCCGACGAAAAGTATCCGATTTTCAATGTCTCAAGCGCGGCGGCCATCCTGTTCTACGAGATATTTAGGGAGAAGAAGTCCACAAAGAGGGAGTCGATCGCAAGGGAGGAGAGCGATCGACTGATAGAAAGGTTCAGGGAGAGCCTAATCGAGAACAACTATCCAGAGCACAGGGTCTACAAAACCACGTTACTCTTCAGGAGAGTTATTTCGAGAGCAATCCTCTCACCCTATGAATACAGGATACTGATGGGAGCTATCGGCTGCAAGGAGAGACGTGAAAGGGATTGAAATACTCGAGTCAAGGCGGACCGATCAGCCTGTCAGGACTGCAACGTTGATTCCGGTGAGAGGTATTTTTCTTGCGATGTGGGAGAAAGCAGCTACGGATGAAGCGGCTGGCGGAATAGATTCTACTCCTTCCTCAACCCTGAGCAATGCGACAAACTCCATCAACTCTCTGTCTGTCACATACTCTGCGTAACCATCAGAGTCGACGATGGCCTTGAAAGCCAGCTCCCCGTCGTACGAGTGATAGTTAACGAGAGCCTCGTTTATTTCCGTTTCTCGAATCCGATCCCTTGGGTAGTCTCTGATTGAACCATTACCATTCCTGAAACTCTCCACGACTGGATTCCCTCCATCCGTACTGGCTGCGATCATCCTTGGTAGCTTGTCGATGCCCCCATCGCGTTTCATTCTTGAGAAACCATGATAGATGCCCGCAAGCGTCGTCCCGTTTCCTACTGGAACTGATACAGTCGCTGGAACCTCTTTGGTCGAACCCACGATCTCGTATGCGATTTCTGCGTATGCTTCCAGACCTAGTTTAGGATGGGCTCCTGCATTCCCGTCAAACCATCCATTGGATTCTGAATCCCTCTTGCTTGCCTCAACCGCGTCCTCGTACATTCCCTCTACCAGTATCAACTTCGCACCGTATCTCTCCTCTATCTCCCTCAGCCTGGGAGAATGGAAACTCTTGGGAATGTAGATGCGTGCCTTTATGTGTTTCAGGTATGCATAATATGCAATTGCTGCTCCATAGTTTCCGCAGCTGCCCACTACTATCGTATCGTGTCCGCTTTCCACTGCTCTCCTGACGTGGAGCGATGCTGGGCGATCCTTCTGTGTCTTTGTGGGGTTTGAACCTTCGCACTTGAGGTACAGTCCGGGCACGTTTATGGATCTTCCAAGTTTTTCAGCAAACAATAGTGGAGTGTTCCCAAATGTCGTTCGTTTCTCTTGCATTTACAGAGCGATGGATGCAATCGTGACTTATAGTTCTTGCCTCCTTTCTGTTTTCCCCCGTTGAAACTTCGGAGTTGTTTTCCTAGTTCATTGACGCACTGGAGTTTGAAGCAAACGATACCTGTCCGCGGTCGGTGGCTAACTCTTTCGACGCGACAGACACTCTCTCCTCTCCTTGAGTGACGAGATTTCTTACAAGACTACCGACGTGTTCGTTGATCTTTGACATCACTTGTGTCCAACCGTATTCTCTCATCGATGATGCAAAGTTCTCATTGTCCACGATCTGCGTGGTCTCTACCGAATTTCTGAGGTCCCTCAGTACAACCTCCCCCCGCTTCTTCCTCTCGGGGGACTCGCTATGAAATGGCAGAATTCCTATGAGGTAAACCCTATTTCCATTAGAGTTAAGTGCATTGCAGACTGTTCGCAGTACCGCCGACGAGAAGCATCCCGCAGGAGAAGATACAATTACAACCTTTTCGTTTTTCCCCTGTCCCTTAACGAAATTTTCTACACCCTCTAGGGTATCAAAACTCGAAGAATCAATGTAAGCGGAATTTCTATATCCAAGCTCCTTTACTACATTGGCACCGGCACCTCCAATACCAAGAACTCTAAAGTTGTCTGACATATTAATGACATTAATATGACAATATATATACCTTTCGAATTTTCAACGTATAACAACTCGGTTTTTCTCTTGCCTCTCATCTATATGGCTCTTGCGTCTTCTCCATCATTTCTAGCTTGCTGAGCAGAATTAGCGGCGATACTCTGAGGATGTATTCATTCTCGACACCTCCAGAATACCCCTTTCCTATCTTGCTCTTCTTTACGAGGCCAGCCGTCTCCATAGTCTTCAAGAATTTGTAGATCTTCGAATCGCTGATACCTCTGTCGATGTTCCTCAGGTCTGAAGTTCTGAAACTACGTCCAGCCTTGACCCCTTCGAGAAGGGCCCTCAGCAACTCGATCTCTTCATCCTCCATGCCTATTAGAGAGCTCTCCTCCAACGGTGGTGAAAAGTCCCTGTACGCTTCCAGAACTGCCTCTTCATCCAGAAACACATTCCTGGACTCCGCTAGGAGTGCAGAATTCTTCAAAAGCTCGAGAGCGATCCTGGCACTGCCATTCTCCTCCACGAGTTCGGATATTCTCTCGAGGGCAGCATCGGTGTATGAGCCTTCATAGAAGGCTCCGCCAGCTCTCGCAGATATTATCCGGTAGAGTTCTTCTGCACCATACTCCTTCAGTGCGAACCTGTTGTACCTTCCTAGCCCCGACAGAGTGCTCTTGTCCAGATACACTTCTGGTTCCTCCATGGAGAGCATTACAAGCTTTAGTTCAGGACCACCAAGCTCCTTGCTTCTCGAAAGAGCATAAACTATCTGAGGGTGAGTCCTCTTGAGGGATTGAGTTTCATCGAGCACTACCAGGTTATTCCTATCAGGCAGTTCCCTGAAAAGGAGACTCGAGAGGGACTCGGATCTAGTGCTGCCTATCTCGGGAAGTCTTATGTTGGGGTCGTTGAGAATCGCCGATACAATAGCCCTGTCTGTTTGATTGATATAGCAATTAACGTAAGCGGTCTTGAATTCTCTCATTTCCTTGAGAAGGTACCTTCCAATCAGCGTCTTCCCAGTACCTGGACTTCCGGTCACTATGAAAGCAGATGAGACGTCGCTCCCCCTGATGAGATCCATGAGTCTCCTAATCTGCTCTTCTCTTCCTATAATGGTTTCAGGAACGTAATCTTGGGAGAGGACCGTTGAATTTTTTATGATTTTCATTTGAAATTTAACCTTAAAACGAAAATTAATAATAAACCCTATTATGTCGAGACATGGAATATACAAACCTAGGAAAATCCGACCTAAAAGTTTCTGTTATCGGTCTCGGTGCTTGGCAGGCAGGTGCCAAGGGATGGGGAAAGATAGTCGATTCTGACGTTAAGAATGCGATTCTTACTTCGATAGAGATGGGACTGAATTTCATAGACACAGCCGAGGTATACGGAGATGGACATTCCGAATCAGTAATAGGCGAGGTCATAAAAGACATCAGGGACGAAATTATCATTGCAACCAAGGCTTCTGGAAGTCACCTGAAACCTGAATATCTGGAGAGGGCACTAGATGGCAGCCTGAAGAGATTGAACACGAACTACATAGACCTCTATCAACTACACTGGCCGGACATTTACACTTCACTCAAGCAGACCATGAAGACTCTCGAGAAAATGGCAAATGACGGGAAGGTAAGGTACATTGGGCTGTCAAATTTCAGCGTTTGCCAGATTGAGGAGGCGAGATCTTACCTTTCGAACATGGATATAGTTTCTAACCAGGTCAGATACAACATTCTGCAGAGGGAAATTGAGGAAGAGATGCTCCCTTACCTCAACAGGGAGAAGATAAGTGTAATCGCCTATTCGCCGCTCGCTCAGGGCCTGTTGACTTTCAAGTACGATCACGCTAAACTGGAACCCAGTGACGTCAGGAAGAGTAACAAGCTATTTTCCGAACCTAACATCGGCAGGATAGCTACATTCCTTTCTGTGCTAAAGGAAATTTCTCTGGAGACAGGCCATTCTGTGGTCCAGCTTGCACTGAATTGGTTGATTTCAAGGGGAAATGTTATACCGATCCCTGGAGCCAAGAACAGGGACCAGGCGACGATAAACCTGCAATCGAATGGTTGGAGGCTCTCCGCGGAACAGACGAAGAGAATAGAGGACGAGTACCTTCAGATAAAGGACAAACTGGACACCTTCTAGGCCTAAAAAATCCCTGCGTTCCGGCAGGTCCAGTGAATGCAGTACGCTTTGTCGCTAGTCCCCAGACTTGTGTATCAATTCGACGTTCGGGCCAAACAGCAGGTTCTTGAAATCCGACGAAACATCGTACTGCCTGGTCTCGATCTCGCTCTCAATGAGCATGAGTTCTGAGAGCTCGTCAGGATAGCCCTCCGAGAATATTATCTCCCTGATTCCAGAGTTGATAATCATCTTAGAACAATCGGAGCAGGGATGAGTCGTTACGTAGATTATGCTCCCGTTGATTGCAGTGCCATTGTACGCGGCCTGTATGATGGCATTCTGCTCTGCGTGGAGTCCCCGGCACAGTTCTCTCCGTTCACCGGCCTTGACCTTGAGCTGGTCCCTTAGGCAGCCCATCTCATCGCAGTGGAGTGCACCTCTAGGTGGGCCGTTGTAGCCCGTTGCCATGATCCTCTTCTCCTTCACTATCACTGCACCGACTTTCCTCCTAACACAGTTCGATCTGGTGGCAGCCATAAAGGCCATTCTCATGAAATACTCGTCCCAAGAAGGTCTTTCCATTGGTGTCTAATGCTCACCGTGTAGAAAGGATTTATGGGAGAACTGGGCGATAATTCTTTTTTTAGAGGATTCGCAACATTTTTATTGGAATTTAAATTGTAATGATATGGCTAAGTACAGTTTCAAGTGCTCCGATATTGGCATGAACTGTGGCTTCGAGACCAAGGCTTCGACCAAGGAGGAACTTATGCCCCTAATCGCAGACCACGCAAAGAAAGCACACAGCATGAACGAGATACCCCCTGACGTAAAGGACAAGGTTGATAAAGCCATAAAGAAGAGCTTCTTCTGAAAGTAGTGGTTGGCGGTATTTGGCTGAGGTATACCCGGATAAGGTTCGGCCATCTATCAGAGAGTTGGTAGGACTACCACATCTTAACCGATCATCGGCTTTTCGGAAGTCTATATGAAGTAGTTCTTTTGGTATTTCTTCCTTATAGCAGGTACCACAAAGAAAATGGTGCCAGTATCACCGAGGCTGCCATGACGCCAGCCAAGAGCGGAATGAATATCGAGTGTATCCCTCCGCCCCCCTTGTACCTACCTGTAGAGTTCTTTGAACCTGTGACCTGGGTCATTACTGCGGATGATGTCTTATTGGCACCCGGTGAGTCGAAAGCTGCAAGTAGTATTGTGTAGCTCCCTGGCCTTGAAGCTGAAAAAACGAAGACGGATGAATTGATACCCGCCTCCAGTCTCCCATCGATATACCAACTGTACCTGTATGGCGGGGTAACTCCACTAACGTTGGCATAGACTTTCGAAGTCTCACTCGTAAGAGTGTGAGTATAATTCGTCTCTATTGTGACAGCCATTGCATGGTGGTGCGACACCACGTTTATGGTGATAGGATTAGAGAATACGGAGTTACCCCGGGAGTCCGTAACCTTCAGGTCCACGGTGTATGTCCCTGTGAAAGTCTAGGTAGAGTCATAGGTGGAGCTCGTAGCACCTGCTACAATCTGAGCGTTGCAGTACCAATGGTAGAAATAAGGGGGAAACCCTCATCCTACCTGAGATGTGAAATTATCACTTTGATTCTTTACGATGGAAGAAGAGGATGCATTAATTGTCGCCGTTATATGAAGCGCTTAACCGTTTAATGCGTTGTTTCCCTTCAACGACTGCAGAGCTTCATTCGTCGACCCGATGTGGTAAGAACTTGGACTACCAAACAGGACTGTTCCATACACCTACAATACTACCACCGAAATTAGTTGTAGCGAGACCAACTTTTTCAGAATTTGCTCACGATTTGACGAAGTAGATACAGAGCCGTTCGCCAAGCATATACCGCCTACAATGTCTCCCACTCAATTTCGTATATAACTGGATCGGTCAACGCCCGAAAGTCATCATTCCCCCGAATGACTCGGGCTTCACTTCCTGCATTTGGGTGTGTTACCAGCATCAGAGACTTGCGATGGCACTCTAAAACGATGGGAACGTTGATCTCAGGCGGAGGAAACGGGATTTGAATAAATGCTCCGGCCGGGATTTGGACCCGGGTCGTGGGATTGAGAGCCCCATATGCTTGGCCGGTCTACACCACCGGAGCTAAGCTTAATTCGATGAAAATATAAAACTTCTCTCAAGGAAAATTGATGTTATTGCTTTCTTCGGCTGGATCACTACTTCATTAAGAGTAGTCCCTGAATAGATTTGGAAATCTGCCATTTTATTGTTCGACCCAGCTAGAGTACGTATTCTATTCTGCCTTTGCTGACGAAGTAGTTGTTCTGTAAAGGAATGTCTTCATAAATTCTTAGTCCCTTCTCAGAAATCGTGACTCTGGAGCCGTTGGAGAATACCCTGAACTCTCTGATCCTATCGCCCTTGTCCTTGAGGAACTGCACCATTGCCCTTTCATTGTCCTCATCACTCTGTACCTCAATCCTGATCTCTTCCCTTTTTGCCAAACCTGTCACACTCTTCGCGGGTTTACTATGGTCTAGGGGAGGAGTTTTGGTCAGCTTTAACGAAGTCATTCCGACTCTAGCTAGCGCTTTGTTCCTTTCATCTATTCCACTCTCTCTCCAGATTCCCACTGTTTTCTGGAAGAGCGAAATCAGATCATCTCCCTTCTTAGCACCTCTCTCGTCCTTCAAATCCTTCTCAGAGAAGACAAGGTGGAGTTCGTCCCTAGCCCTGGTGAACGCAACGTACATTATTCTCGACTCTTCGTTCAGTGAGAACCCGTGCTTTTCACTCTTGCCTATTATCTTCTTGCTCGGCGAAGTGATGAAATCTTTGTCCCGTTTTGCCACTATGCCAGCATACTCGTCAGCATAGTATTTCTCCCTGTCCATCCCCGGCCTAAGGTCATAGACGATCACTGTTCCGAACTCTAGTCCCTTGGCCTGGTGGATGGTCATGATCTTTACCCTCTGTTTGTCCTCCAGTAGATCTTCAATTGGACCGCTTTCCTTGCTGTCCCTTGCATTCTCCATCCACTCTGTGACAGAGCGTCCATCACCGCCATAGGCGGTCACGTGAGCCGATAGGAGTTCCATTACCCTACTAAGTCTACTCACTCTCTCCTCTCCGTCCTTCGTGCCCATGATCCTGCTGACATACCCCTCCCTAAGCAGAATCTTGTTTACCAGAAAGTCTATCCTTTCCACCTTCAGGTCTCCTGCGTACTTGCCTAGTCTGGATTCAATTATCCCGTTCAGCTTGTCCCTTGACCTCGCAAGATCTGTCACGTTCATTCCAAAGAGAGGAGAGAATAGGAGCGATACCTGTGCCACCTGATCGCCGGGATCAGACAGGTACCTTATGAGAGACGAGACGTCGAGTCCCTCTTGTGATTTCAGGATAGATTCGCCGGATATCAAGACGCTCTCCACTCCCTCCTGTTTGAGGTACCTCCTCAGGTTGAAGAAGTCGGACGAAATCCTGCTCAGAATGGCTATGTTTCCAGGAGATTCCCCCTCTAGAATCCTCTTCTTTGCGATTTCGGCGACCGCCTGGATCTTGTCCTCTTCAAAGTGACAGTAGGCACCTCCATCGCGATCGGAGTTCGCCTCCATAGGCTCATATTCCATTAGCGAAGGAAAGAAGCTGTTAAAGAATGAGATGAGATTCTTCCCGCTCCTCCTGTTCACTCTTAGCGATGTCTGGTTGGAGATGCGATCTGAGAATCTCTTCTGTGCCCCGGGGTGAGCACCCCTGAATGAATAGATGCTCTGATTGAGGTCTCCCACCACAAAGAAAGATGCTCCGTTCTTCCAGAACTTTTCGAATATTGCGATCTGTAACTCGTCGGTGTCCTGGAACTCGTCAACCAATATATAACTGTACTTTTTTGCAATCTCCTCTCCCTTCACGTCCATGACCTTAAGGGTATAGAGGAGAAGATCGTCGAAGTCCATCAGTCGGGCTTTCTGCTTTATTTCCTGGTATTCTTTTACGAAAAATGAAAGGAAAGAGACGAGTCCAGGAATCATTGATATCCTTAGTCTGGATGCGATCTCCTTCCTCACGCTTTCGTCGAATGCTTTTGCCGAATATTTAGAGAAGAAGTTTCCGTTCGTGAACATCATGTAGTCGAGGTATCCCTTCTGAGATTCCATTATCTCGCTGCAGTCCTTTATCACCTGCTCTACATCCGTCTCGAATTCGTCCAGTATCCTCTGAAGAATGTGTCCCTCCTCTGTGATCTTCTTCTCATTCCTTACTCTAATCACGAAACTCCTGACGCTCTTCTCCAACAGGTTGTATGACTCCAACTCATCCATTACCCTGAAGTACCACGGTATCCCAATTTCCGCCCCGTACTTCCTCACTACCTTGGAACAGAAGTTGTGAATTGTCCCAACGTTTGAAACCGGAAGCTGTCTAACCAGATCTGTCTCTCCCTCCTTGAGTGCTCTCCTCTTGAGCCTGCTAATGAGCTCCTCTGAAGCCCTATCTGTGAATGTGATTGCAACAACGTTCTCTACCCCATGCTCCTCCATGAGCTCGTAGCACTTGTTGATCAGAGTTTCTGTCTTCCCGGACCCGGGAACCGCAGACACGAAATCACCTGTCAATTCACCACCTCCTCTCCTGTACCCTGCACACACTCAGAAGAGGACAGAATAGTTCGTTCTCGCACTTCCATAGGCTACCTCCCTCCTTGACTACCGGGTCACAGTCACCACTCACAAACTCTTCCAGAACAGGATCTATGATCTCTTTGCACTTCTTGACTTGTGCCTCTTCATTAGGGATCGAGTTGAAGAATCCCGCCGTGCTGAACCCGTCGTTGATATCTCTGAACGATACGTAAGCAGCCGCTCTCACTTTTTTCTTCATTATAGCCTCTACGCCGAGTTTGTAGAAGTAGAGCTGCACCTTGTAGTGCCTTTCGTCGCACAGATCGTTCTTGGGGTACCCATAGAGCGAGCTCTTGTAGTCGATGATGCACAACCCGCCATTCTCTTCATCGACCCTGTCGACGTAACCTCCCAAACTGATCTTCTTGTCTCCAAAATTGTACACCACCTGCTGGTCCGATATCGGGAAATGGAACTCCTTTTGGACCGTCTTCCTCCCAAGCTCAAGGGCGTGTTCCACGTCCATTTTGAAGAACCTTACCAATTTACCATTCAGTATGTACTTATCGCGATAGAATTTCAGTGCCTCCATCCGGGACTCGTACCTCTCCCTGCTGATCTCACCTTTAACGAAAGAGTCCGCAAGTTTACCGAAGGTCGTGGGCGTTATGTCTGTAGAATAATACTTCTCGAGAATCTTGTGAGTCATCGATCCGGTAGTTCTCGGATCGAGGAATTCTCTCGGAGGATCGATCTCATCAATGCCGAGCATACCGTTGACGAAACCCTTGAAGTGACACCCCGCATAGTTTTCAATGAACGTGGGATAGATAGGTTTCTCGATTCTAGCACTTACAATGGTATCCTCGAGCCAACAACTCTTTGGAACGTTATACTCCGTCAACGTTTCCCACTCGGCAATAGGGTCTTGCGGTATGAAAACTGAATCTCTCTGAACGTAGATTTCGTCGCCCAGAACTCCATCGTAAAATGCAGTCGATTCAGTGTAGGATAGCTTTTCGTCCATCTTCGAACAGCTTAGAGTGACAGCATCCGAATGCTCTATGAGAGAACGGTATGCCGTTTCCGCGAGCCTGTCAAAACGGTCTTCCAGTCCAGTTTTCACGAGAAAATCTCTCGCTTCCTCTGGGAAGGCCCTAATTGACGAGGCGGCATCTTGTCCGGCAAGGTAGAGGTTGTCTATGGGCAACCCAAGAAGGTCGAGCGGCTTACCAATGATGACATCGAACTCACCAACAACACTCACCTTTGGAAGACTCTTCATTGACTGGAGTGCATTGATCAGTTCAGTGGGCTCGAATACTTCTCCATCAAATGATGATGCAAGAATACCCACCAGCTTTCCTGGCAGGCTCCTCTCACCAGTGTACTTGTTTAAGAATCTTACTAGTTCCGAGAGCCCATCCCTGTGGTCCAAATTGATAGAGAGAGATTCCAGGTCAAGAAGCAAATCCTCCTTGACCTTCATTTCCTGCAATAGGTTCTTCCAGTCTCCGATTCCCCCAGTTATGTTCTTTTCATAGCACTGTTTCTTGATGTTGTGTATTCGAGAACGATCTATCCCTGAATATGGGTTCTCTAGGATGGAGATCATGCTCTCATAGGAGAAATCCTCATCAATGCAGCGTAGAGTAGATATGGCGAAATTGAGGTGCGAATCGTTCATAAACACCTCCGAAACGGGGGAAGCAATTGTGGGTTCGATACCATACAATTCCAGTTCCTTTGAAATCGCAGAAGCTAGATAATCGTCTGGCACCACCACAGCCCTAAGCCCTTTCTTCGAGGAGATGTCCCTCGATATCCACCTGATCTCGGCAAAGAGGTCTGGGAACTTCATCTTCAGGATTTTCGGCTCCTTCTTGCTAGCTTCCTCTCTTAGGGTAAACAAGCTGTTGAATGGAGCTAGGAATGATGGAAGATGGCTCACGTAGTTAGCCGACAAGTCGTGTTTCAGGGGGAACAAACCAACGAATTCTCCAAAGTCTTCCGCTTCACTCTTGCCCATCTCTGATATCATCTTGTAGAAATTCAGAGTGATCTCGCTGTACTTCTCAATCTTTTTTTCCGAACTGTCTCCTGCAACCAGCTTGTGGACTTTTGAAGTCTCTCCAACAACCTTTAGGAAAGTTTGGAGTATCTTCATAGAGTTTAAGTCTTCTACCGGGGCCCCAGATCTGAGAAAGGCTATGAGGCTCTCTTCTTCCGTTATTATGTTGACGTTCACGGAGGATGACATCTCCTTAACGAGGTCCATTACGCTCTGCGTTTCGACTCCTTTCAGAGCCGAAAAAGCACGCGCCGCTCCGCCGGAGTAAAAGATGTGCCTCATCGGTACGCCAACTGCCACTAGGTCCTAAGTTAACGTACAATAAATCGTTTACCGCTCCGAGGCAGTTGAATCCCGTTCGATATTAGTAGTAGCAATCGAGTATGGAAAAAACTACCTGATGTTGAGAGAAAGAAGTAGAAAGTATGTGGGTCCTTGGATCACTAGGGTGTGGTCTGTAATCAGGAAAGGAATCAGTATCTCGTATGTGCGTTGCATGAAACATGCATAACAGGCTTGAGGGTCTGAAAGTAATAGAACCCAACCGAAGTATGGTCCGTTGGAAATGGAAGGCCTTATCCCGAGAAGTATCGAGATGACTCCCATCGCGGTCACTGAAATCCCAAATACTCTCCTTTCACCATTCATTGAAGCGTCGATTCTTTCAACTTAAAAATCAAAATGAAACTTCTTACTCGATTCGGACTGGAAAAGCGTGATGCCACGCTGGTACCGGTCCCGGGCCCATATTCTGCGGCTCCTCGTAAACGAAATATTTAAATGTTACGGATTACTTCAAACCCACAGATGGAGGTAAAGAGAACCACTACCAACCAGAATGGCATTGAGACGAAAAGGAAATTGAGAAAACTCAACATGAGAAAAAACGAGGAATTTAGGTTTCTTTTAGGAAAGTATTTGAAGGATCTACCGGAAAGCGTGAGAGGCGGAGTGATAGGGTCTGTTTATGCAAAGGCCGCCAAGAATGGAGTACTGGAGGCCAGAGATTACGTGCTCGTTAAGAAGAACGAGGGAATAATCGATGACTCGACAAGTAAACGGCTAATAGATCTCATCTACGACTACAGCACGTTCCGCTAAGAGTACTGAGTAAATCTCTTGTAGTCCCCAGATGCGCTGAGTATTCCCAGTCTAACACCAGCGTCGAGCCAGGCATAGGCGTATGAGCTGGCAGCAAGGGAGTTTTCATAGTCTCCCTTCTCGTAGAAGAATGTGGCATCCTTGAAGTAATTGTTGCACATCTCTATGAAATCCGTAGCCGCTCTGCTGAGGAAGCTCTCTTTCGATGGAGAGATCTTCACCAATGCGAGCGCCTCTCCCGTGAGGTCGAGATACCTCTTGCACCTCTCCTGAATTGTCATCTTACCACCCGCACATTCTTACCACCGTCATCGGTTTCCCTGGGTCTTACCTCTATGAATAATGGGACAGGTAGCTCTGGGGATGCAACTAGGGCGGTTCCCACGGGCAGCCTCTGAATCTCGTCGAGAGAGGAATTGGTCAGCCCCTCCACGGAGTTCCCTATTGCCTTGAGATCGTTGGGGTTGGTAACCTTTAGTATTAGCTGCGTTCCGCACTGTGACAGGACGTTCTTGTCTACCTTGGCGGGTCTTTGGGATACAACGAGTAGACCGAATCCGAACTTCCTGCCCTCTGATGCGACCGTTCTCATTATCTTGGATGAAAATGCCTTTCCCTGTTGCGGTGCAAAATTGTGTGCCTCCTCGATGACCGTGAGTAACGGAGGAATCCGCTCCTTTTTCCTGGCCTCGAAGAGCGCATATATCAGCCTCTGAACTATTAATTCCTGCATGTCAGGAGGCAGCCCCTTCATCTCGATTATGGAGACCTTACCCTTGACGACGAGTTCGTCCACCCTCAGACCTCTTTTTCCAAGAACGTTAAGAGACTTCAGGTACATCAGTTCCTTCTCCAGAGTCTGGGAGAGCGAGGAGTCGTCCTGTCTCCTCAGCTCTTTTATGATGTCGTCGAAATCGTAGTCCTTGCTATTAAGTCTGATCGCGTCTATTGCCTTTCTCAACGGAAGAACGTAGGACTTTGGATCTGAGAAGTTCATTATGCTCACGAGTTCCTTCACGTTGATCTGGGAGAGGGTGAATGTGAGCTTTTCGTCCCCGTGATCCGGAGAAAAAGTGATGATCTTGCTTCCATAAGAACTCGGGTGAATAGAGAACCTCTTCATGTCTTCGTTGTCGGAGGCACTACTCTTCATTGAGCCATATTCTCCGTGAGGATCTATCACCACCACCGTAACGTCGTTTTTTATAAGCTCTTCGATTATGACACCAGTTAGGTAGCTCTTTCCACCTCCAGTCTTTGCCATTACCGAGATGTGTTTCTGGACCATCGAATTTATGTCGATCGAGAATGGAATGCTGTGTCCGTAGATCATCCCGATATACGCCCGTCCCTTCTTCCCCGCACCAACCTTGAGGACAGAAGATATGAACTCGTCGTCGGCAAAATAGACTGGAGTTCCGGCCAGGAAGGGCGTCCGCGGGAACTGCAGGACCCCCCTGCGGTCCAGGTATCCTATTATCACAATCTGAGCAGAGATGGTCTGCTGTATTTCTACGCTGTTGCCTTCCATTATCTTGTACGATTTTTCTATGGAGAGATTTGTCTTTGCCTCGATGGTGTCTACCTTGCCGAGAACCCATCCATCCTCCTGGTGCTGCAGTCTTACGTAATCTCCCTGCCTCAGTTTACCGGAGACGGAGCAGTTCACGACCGTTGGGTGTAAGTCACCGTAGAGAATTCCAAGTGGCTCCATCACTACCTCTTCCAGTTGGATACCTTGTTGGCAATCGTCTTGACTCCCTTCTCTGTCCTTTCAGGATCCTCCGTACCTATCCCGATTCTGACCAGTGAGTCTGAACCAAAATAATAGCCAGGAACAGTAGATACGCCTTCTGTCATAAGTGAAAGGGAGAATCCAGTCGATTCGCCTCCCACAGAGATCGCGTTAACTATCGTCCCCTTGTATCCGACCAGATACTCGTCCAGGTGTTCGAACAAAATCTTTGAATTTTCGTCTATCTTCTTCTTGTTGTATTCCCTGTAGACGTTGATGTTGCTCAAGAGATAACTTCCTCTCCTCTTCACGCTCGTCGATATCATTGGCACAATTATCCCCACGAGCTCCCTCATCTCTTCTATGGTCTGTCTGCCTGCAACTATCCATCCCATCTTGATTCCTGATTCGCCAAAGAACTTCGAGACAGAACCCAGAATTATGGTGTTGCCCGTCTCCAGCCGCTTTGGAAAAGTCCCGTTGAAAAATGAGAACGTGTCGTCTATGACAAGGTACGACTCGTTGCCCTCCGTCTCTCTCGCAATCGACTTGAGGCTCTCGTCGCTCCACGATAGACCAGTGGGATTGTTAGGGTTGCTGATAAAGTATGCGGTCTTTTCGTCTACGTCCCAAGGAGAAAGATCGACTCCTTCGGAGGAGATCCTGTTCTCCAGAGTAGCAGTGATGCCAATCTCCCTTGCCTGGTAGTAGTATGCTGGATATTCTGGCGTGATTGTAACGAGGGATGATATCTTCTTCCTCAGGTGATAGAGGGTGAAGAAAGACGCGAACGTGCCGGAAGGAGTGACGATAACCTGTTCCTTTTCGACACCATAGAGTTTGGCTATCTGCTCTTCGATCTCCACTCCGCCAAGCCCTTCGGGATTCATGCCTCTCATTGCACTTGATGCAAGATTGATGTTCTCTTCTGGAAGAGATTCAACGTATCTGAACATTGAAACGTCCATAGGCATGACGGTACAATTAGTTCTCAAATAAACAATCTTCCATAGTTTTATTTATTTTGATTGGATTGCACTGGGTGAACATAATAAAACTCGGAGGAAGTATAATAACTGAAAAGGAAAATTACAGGAAAGTGAACAAAACTCTTCTGAGAAAATTGTGCAAGATGATTTCTGTTGACAAGGGGAAAAAGATCTTGATCCATGGAGCAGGATCTTTCGGACACATAATGGCACTCGAACACGGACTCGAAAAACCCGGTCGTATAGGAGGGAAGGAGGGTGCCATTTCGAAAGTGATGTCCGATGTTCTCCATCTCGATTCGCTGATTATAGAAGAGCTCAACAAGGACGGAGTGAGGGCGGTATCTGTGCCCCCGCACGCTATATATCACGAAAACACACCCGACTTCAGAATCATTTCGGAACTGCTTAGAAAGGGCTTTGTTCCTGTGCTGTTTGGCGACATAGTCGTATCGGGTGACAAGTACAGGATAATATCGGGTGACGAAATTGCACTCGACCTATCTCGAGAGTTCGAACCAGAGAGCGTGGTGTTCTTCACGGACGTCGACGGGCTCTACGATAGCGATCCCAAAGTGAACATGAAGGCAATGTTCATCCCGTCGATTAGATCGACAGACATTTCGGTTATTGACACTGGCAAGGACGCAACCGGATCCATGGCGGGAAAGATGGAAAGGATTAAGAAAATGGTAAGGTATACCAAGAGAGTGGTCATACTGAACGGCTCCAGACCGGAAAGAGTAAGAGATTTCTTTCGGGGA
Source organism: uncultured Thermoplasmatales archaeon (assembly GCA_964389625.1). GTDB lineage: Archaea > Thermoplasmatota > Thermoplasmata > Thermoplasmatales. The sequence continues at coordinate 32,883 of CAYMEF010000007.1, read as the reverse complement.
AAGGAAGTCAGGTCTACGGTGATAACATGACCGTCGAGAGAAGAAAGCTGGAACACATTGACATAATTTCCACTCAGGACGTGTCACACGATTACAACTACTGGGATGACATAGACATTGTTCAGAGGTCCATGCCGGAGGTGAACTACGATGAGATAGACACCTCAACGACGTTCTTGGGAAAGAAACTCAAGCTGCCGATCTTGATATCATCGATGACGGGTGGACATCCCGAAACGAAGAAGATAAACGAGAACCTAGCGATCGGCGCCGCTGAGGCAGGAATAGCAATGGGAGTGGGCTCGGAGAGAGCCGCGATCCTGAACATGGATATGGGAGACACATACTCGATAGTCTCGGAATATGACGTTCCATTCAAGATAGCAAACGTTGGTGCGCCCCAGCTCATCAAGCAGTCCAAGAATGCACTCACAGATGAACAGATCGATTATGCTGTTGGACTTATAGGGGCGGATGCACTTGCAGTGCATTTCAATTTCGTACAGGAATTATCCCAGCCAGAGGGAGATAGAAATTCCAAGGGAATAAAAAAGAGACTTGGGACTATTTCTCGTAAATACAAGGTCGTTGCTAAGGAGACCGGGGCAGGATTCTCCATGCAGGATGCGCTGGAGTTCAAACAGTTGGGGGTCGCCGCCATAGACGTCGGAGGAAGGTCAGGCACTTCCTTCGCAGCCGTGGAATCAATACGGAGCAAGAACAGAGCGGACGAAAGAAAGGAAAGGGTCGGAAAAACGTTTTGGAACTGGGGCATCCCCTCTCCCATTAGCGTTGTCCTCGCAAACGTTGAGCTGCCTCTAATTGCATCTGGCGGAGTCCGGACTGGTTTAGACGTATTCAGGGGAATAGCAATGGGCGCTTCCCTTGGAGGACTCGCTTCGACTTTTTTGAAGGCCGCTCTCCACTCCGACAGGGAAGTTTCTCTTCTGGTATCCCACCTTGAAACAGAACTCAAGACTGCCATGTTTCTTACAGGATGCTCCAGTCTGAAGGACGTGAAAATGGTCAAGAAAATTTACAGAGGTAGATTGACGGAATGGATGAACCATATCTGAAATGCCCAGCTTGCTCTGCTGGTGGTCTCGAGATGGGAACGGATGAACTGGATGTTCCACACTTTGGAAAGGTCATTCACTATTTCATGAGGTGCAACAAGTGCGGATATAGGATAAACGATTTTGCTTTCCAGGGGAATCATCCGAAGGAGGACAGGTTAGAGATCAGAAGCAGGGAAGATCTTGACACGAAGATAGTGAGGGGTAGCAGCTGCACCGTTCTCATTCCGGAACTAGGACTAGAGCTATATCCTGGTCCACTGGCGGAATCATTTGTTACGAACATAGAGGGTCTCCTGAACAGGTTCCTCAAACTTATGCCACTGTTTGAGGATAGGGGGAAGGTAAAGGAGATCGAGGAAAAGATTGCCGCCGCCATTGAGGGGAAATTGACATTCACTATCACTTTGGACGACCCTTCGGGAGTTTCTCACTTCATAAGGGATCGATGATCTCATATCCATTTATCTTCAGAATTTTCTGAATTCCCCTATCGACAAGTTCCGTCTCTGTTATCCTCAGACACTTTCTAGCGTATGGACTGCATGTCACGAGCGATTCGTATTCGCCCCCTTCCCCTATTATTGAGATACCGTACTTCTTCCGTACCTCTTTCAGGACCACGAGAGAGTCTTCATCTATTGTCATACCCAACAACTCAGCTCCGAGCCCTTCAGCAGCAATCGCGACAAATATCCCCCTCGCTCCGGATGAAATGAAATCGCGAATGATCGATTCCTGATCCTTCCTCCACAGTGGGAAGAACGTCCGTAGCCCAAACTCGTCGCACAGAGCCTCCAACCTTGTCTTTTGAAACTCAGATTCTACTGCTCCAGCGATTAGGAAATATCCGGAATAATGTGAAACTGTTTCCGTGAATTCTGATTCCATTATGAGAGAATTTTCTATGCCCAACGACTCCGACAGCTTGCTTCCGAGCTCTGCATTCGGAAAGTGAAACATGTACGAGTCCTGTTCGGCCCTAACCGTGATCGTTCGCTCCACGTCCATTCCAATGGAGAGCCCTATGAGCAGGCTTAGGAAGGAGTCCTTCCCGCCCGAGAGGAGAGATATAGCTTTCATTACGAGTTCTTGGGACCCGAAACTACTACTCCCATCTTTCCGAGGAAATTAACGACTTCATCGAAACTCTCCTTATTTCTTCCCACGACCTCCGGTGGAACTATACCCTTTTCCTTTATCATCCCCTTGGTCATCAATCTAGTAAAAGCAGCATTTGTAAAGCCCGTGGTCCTGGTCATTGCGGAATACCCAGTTTTCGAGTCCTGTTTGTCAAAGACCGTGTAGACTACCTCCCGACTGCTGTTCGTTGGCAGCACCCTGATTTCCATGTAGAGTATGTCTGAGACATCCGGGAAGCTAAGTTTCTTTAGGAACAATGATGCCAGAACTTCCTTAGGCACTACTTCCTTTCCGTTAAGGTCTATCTTCTCTTCGTCCAGGAGTCCCAGGTCCTTCAGAAACTTCATTTTTTCGATGTGTCCCCGATACCTGACTGTCTTTTCTACCATGTTCCTGGTTTTTATGTTTCGCAGTAGTGACCTCAAACCGTTCGTGTAGAAAGCTTCCAGTGATCCTATACCATTCACGAAGAAGTATTCTAGACCATCTCCTGGTTCGGTGTCGACAATTTTTCCGTCCCTGACGATCTGCACCTTTCGCGTGAATTCGTCTAGGGTATCAATCGCGGAAAAGACGATCTTGTATCCTATAGGGGGGATGTTCTTCTCCGGCAGTCCGCCGACCTTTATGTCCACACTATCAAGGCTCTCGTAATCTGCAGCGATCCTACCAACGATTGCATTAGACAGACCCGGCGCGATACCCGCGTCCGCAACAACAGTTATTCCCGCATTCAACGCGTCCTTCTCAAGTTGATAGAAGTCTTCCTCCATGAAACTGTTGTCCACCAGGTTGACGCCAGCTTTGCACGCTTCCTTGATGACCTTCATCCCGAGTCTGCCCGGAAGTGCACCAGACACTACGTCGAAATCCTTCATCACCGGGGCCAGTGAGTCTTTGAAGGCATCCACTTTCAGAACGTTTACTCCCAGTTCTTTCTTAAGTCGTTGGAGTTTTTCTGGACTATAGTCGGCTATCGTGACCTCGTTCTCACCTTTAAGTGCGTATGAAATTCCCTGGCCGACCATCCCTCCTCCAAGAACAAGTATCCTCACATTATCACCTATGGTGGATTAATTATGAAGATTAATCTTTTCTTGCACTTTTCAAATCAGTTATATCCCGGTGCGCGATTAGGAATTTGTGAAGTACGACCTGGTGCTGATGCATCCTCCCTCGATATACGATTTCAGGAAGAGGGAAATCGTCGCGGGTCCAATCTCCGAGTTGGTCCCGAGCACTGGCGTATTTGAGATGTATCCCATCGGATTTCTCGCAATTCTCTCGTACCTAAACTCGAGGGGTTTTCGAGTCAGGATAGACAACGTGGCCCTTAAGATGCTTGGGTCTAAGAGGTACAATTTCAACGAGGAGCTACTGAAGCTCGACGCTGAGTACATAGGGATAGACCTTCACTGGCTCCCTCACGTCCATGGTGCATTGAACCTTGCCCGTATTATAAAGGAGGAGAGGCCGGACATTAAGGTCATGCTGGGAGGATTCTCGGCAACTTACTACGCAACTGAAATCCTATCAAAGGTGAAAGACGTGGACCTGGTTATACGAGGGGATACCACCGAACAGCCCATGGAGATGGTGCTAGCAGGAAAGAAAATGGAGCACGTCCCTAACGCGATCTACAGGGAGGGGGGAAGGGTGAAAGACAACGGTTTCACCTTCACGCCTGACATGGACTATCAGGAATTTGACTATTCACAGATCATACGCAGCTCCATCAAGACCATGGACATATCTGGCCACCTTCCTTATTGTGACTGGATGAAGGAACCTGTAGCGATGGTGCTGTCTACGCACGGCTGTGCGTTCGGGTGCGGAATCTGCGGTGGCTCATACTTCACTTTCAAGAATTTTTACCAGAGGAGCGGCCCGATTTATAGATCGTCGAAGAAGATAGTTGAAGACATCATGAGGATCAATAACGACCTGAAGATTCCAGTGTTTATCGCAGGAGATCTCCTGATGAGGTCGGACAAGGAGATTGATTACATATTCGACAACCTGAAGAGAGAGGGGCTAGACATCCCCTTATTGATGGAAGTTTTCGTTCCCCACACGAGAGAAAGATTGAAGAAACTGATGGGAGCAACCTGGGACCTTTCGATGGAGATTTCCCCAGATTCTTCAAGCGATTTGATCAGGTTCAAGAACGGCAGACCGTACAAAAATAAGGAACTTGAGAAATTCGTCTACGACTTTCTGGACCTTGGAGGGAAGAAGATGGATGTCTATTTCATTGTTGGGCTCAGTGGGCAAACAAGAGAGGATGTTTTAGACGACGTGAAGTACTCAAAACATCTTATGGAATCGAACAACAAGGACAAGAGATTGTTCGTTTTCACTTCGCCTCTCTCGCCGTTCCTTGATCCGGGTTCAAAATCTTTTGAGAACCCAGCGATGGGGTACAAACTGAGATTCAGGACCTTGATGGAGCACTACAAGGGGTTGGATGAAGGTAGGACATGGGAGGACTTCCTCAACTACGAAACGAACTGGATGGATAGGAAGACTATAGTGGAAACCACATACGATTCCATCGATATGCTTCTGAAGGAAAAGGAAGAGCTAGGTTACATAGACAACGAAGAATATGTTCGGTCGCATCACGTTCTAGAGAGCAGCAGACTAGCGGTGAGACTCTCGAGGGCGGGAGACTATGGTATGATGGCCAAGGGTGAGGCACTTATCAGAACATGCGCCGACAAGTACACCATCCTGAAGAAACAGATTATGTGGGGGTCTCCAACCATGAGCGAGAAGAAACTCATATTCATGATATACAGGTATCTTCATTCCTCGAGGAAGTGAATCCCGCATTACCGGCACTCAACCTTCCGATAAAAACTTAATTATAAAAACAGGGGATAACGCCTGAACATGAGGGCGAGTGATCTTATAAAGGGCTTGAAGGCACCCATCTACTTTACCAGCATCAGCCCAGTCCTGATTGGCTTGGCATTATCGCACTTCAAATTATCTTACCTCGTTCTCCTTCTCTTGATTGTCACAGTTTCAATGCAAGCCGGGATGAATCTCGCAATGGATTTTTTCGATCATTCGAACGGTCGTTTGCTGAGAAACGAGGATACTCTCTTCCCCCTCGGTTCATACTTCATAGAAAAAATGGGAATAGATCCGAAACTCATTAGATTCGCGTTCATTTTGATGATATCAGTTGCGGTAGTCGTTGGACTTCTCGTTGTATACCTGACTGGTAGTCTTCTCCTGCTGGGATTGGGACTGACAGCGGTGTTCCTGTCGTTGCTCTACGTTTTGCCCCCCATAAGGCTGGGTACCAGAGGGATCGGAGAGATTTCAACCTTCTTCTCATTTGGCCCCTTTCCGGTACTGGGAACTATCATTGCATTGAATCAGAACGTATCTCTGACAGACGTTTTGGTGTCCATCGCTTTGGGACTCCTGGCTTCTTCAATCAGGTATCTACATCACCTACCTGAAGACAGGGAGGGAGGGAGAAGGGTCCGACACTTCAGAACGGTCTACCAGATCATGCTTATTACTGCACCCATCATGATTTCTGTTTCAAGCAGATTTGATATTGCCGCAATAATTGTATTAATAGCCTCTCTGGCCCATTTGGTTTATCTCCCCAGATCACCAATCAAGATCGCTAGACAGACAAATTATTCTGTCGGCATACACTTCCTATTCACAGTTCTGATAATAGTCTCGTCATTCATTGCCCTTTGAAGGAGCAACTCCTTCACATTTCTTTGCCAAATCGTTAGGAAACCGTAGTCCCCTTAAACTTCTTTCCTTTGATCGCATCGAACACATTCTGGGGGTCACGGAAGGACACAATCTTGACCCTTATCCCGCTCCTTCTTGCAATGTTCAGGGATAGAATGTCCAGAGGGAAGTTTTGTCCCGCTCCCCTCATCTCGGAGGTAGCAAGCTTCACTGCTTCAGAGTAAGACAGCCTCTCGATCTTCTTCGCTCCTTTGATCGTGGGGTCTCGATCGTACAGATAGTCTATGTTCGTCACGTTCACAACAGTTTCCCTGCTTATTGCCTCTGCCAAAAGGAGGGTAACTGCATCCGTAGTGTGACCGGGTTCTGTCCCCCCCATGATCACTCTCTTGTACAGCTTCATTTGCCTGACCGCTTCGTCTATGGATCTGGGGATTTCCATCAGGTTGCCCAGTGCTAGAGATACCATGGTAGCATTGAGCCGCGTTGCCTGTATTCCCATCATATCCAAGTAATATTCCTTGGCGCCGAGCTTCCTGAGTTTAGAGATCTCCTCCCGCGCTATTGGCCCGCCACCAACGACCAGTGCATATTCTCCCTCGCTCTTGATCCTCTCAATGAATTCCAGAAGATATTTTTCGTCAGCCTTAGAGAATATAGAACCGCCCAAGCTGATTACTGGCCCACTCACGACTCAACAAGGTATAATAGAATAAATACTTTCATGAATTGATGCCAGAAGTCGAAAAAGTGAAGCAGGTATTCAAGGAGATTCCTTTCATATACGACAGGATGAATACCTACATGTCCCTAGGTATGGACGTGTTCTGGCGGCTTACCCTTTTGAGATTGGTTCCGGGCACTGGAATGATCTTGGACGTCGGTACAGGTACGGGTAAGCTCGAGAGCCTCGTTGGGTTCAAGGGAGATTTCATAGGGTTGGACGTGACAAGGGAGATGATAGCTCTGAACAAGAACAAGGGGAGACTTTTGCTTGCATCTGCGACCGACATGCCTTTGAAAATGGGAGTTTTCGACGCAATGATTTCCTCTTTCGTTCTCAGGAATCTCCCATCGACTCAGGACTATTTTCGAGAGGGATACAGGACTCTAAAGGAAGGAGGTATGATGGCTAACCTTGACGCCTTCCCCGAAAAGAGGAAGGGTTTATCACAATTCTTTTCACTTTACTTTTACAGACTCCTGCCGCGGATCGCAAGACTCGTTTCATCTTCAGAATCTTATAACTATCTTGCGATGACGGTAAAGAATTTCAAGACTCCGGAAATAGTTGCGAACGAGATGAAAGAGATGGGCTTCAGAGACGTCAAGATAAAGAGGTTCGTTTCTCCGTCTGCCGCGATCGTTTACGGAATAAAGTAACGCGCCACATTCAAAACGGGTTTGCGCAACCTATTAATTGGTCAAACCGTTTATCAGACATGAAAAAGGATCTTCTGGACATAATCTGCTGTCCCGTCTGTAAGGAAGACCTTACTCTTACGATAAAGAAAGTTGAGGGGGACGATATCGTGGAAGGTGTTCTGGAGTGCGTTAAGTGCCACCACAAGTATCCGATCGACGAAGGCATACCCAATCTGCTGCCGCCAGAATGATGAACCTAGACGAAGAAATCAAAAAGATACCTGTAAGCCTCTGCATACGATGCAAGGGAGCGAAACTACTGTGTGGAAAGTCTACCTGTCCGATCGTAACGAAGGTATATCTCACACAGGGGATACCCATCAATTTAAGCGACGTAGCAGGTGACAGCCCTCCTTCGGTTTTTGTTGGACACTACGGATATCCAAAAGTCAGGATTGGGCCGGCCCTCCCTGTCAGTAGAGGAGATACTGAAATTTACGAGAGACCGGACCAATGGGGAAGCCTGTCGGTGGACGAGATCGCAAAGCTTCGCTTTTCTCTCTACAGAGGGTACAAAGTTCTTCCGATTAATTCGCCATCTGATCCCGCCAATTATCTTCTCGAACTCCACGACCTTATTTTATCATCTCACCCGGTCTTCAGTGAGATAGAGTACTCCTCAACGGATAGAAAGATAGAGCTCTCTGCAGAATCACAGCCATTTGGACCTGGAGGGTACGCGAAGAATTTCTATCACGAGAGCTCTCCGTCCCACCCTAGGGTGGAGAAGGTCTACTACGACACAGATCTCAAGGCGGAGGAAGCACTGGAAATGCTATATCCACAGGCCTCAATCTACACAATTGAGAAAGTCTTTTCTGCTGGCATGCTGGGGAAGACTAGACACAGGAAGATAGTCCCAACCAGGTGGTCTATAACAGCAGTTGATAAGATACTGTCAGATCAGATGGTAGACCTTGTCAGAAAATTCGAGGACGTCGATGGGAACATGTATTTTCATTACAAGAGGATTGGAAACGAATACTACATTCTAATCCTGCCAGGCGACTACTCCTACGAGATGCTCGAGGTGTGGAACAACGGTTCAATCTGGACTGGGCCCAGAGCGGCCAGCGCTGAGGGCGACTACGAGAAACCTGGCCGAATGGTCGTCAACCCCAGAATAGCCGGTGCTTTTTTCGCAGCCAGACTTCCCATACTTGAGTTCCTAAAGAAGAGGGAAAAGAAGGGAAACATTCTGGTAGTCAGATTCATAGACGGCGATTATACCATTCCACTCGGAGTGTGGCAGGTGAGGGAAAACGTTGGAACGGCTATGAAAGAGATGAATTACATTGACGGGATCGACCAGTTTTTTGAGATAATCAGAATCAGAAGAAATGTAGACGTCAGACCGGACAGCAAGACATACCAAACCGTTAAGCGCCAAAAGAAAATTACCGAGTACGTGAATTAGATGGTTCTTGAGAGGACATACATAATACCACATGGGGACGAGATACTGTCTCTTCCAAATGCAGAGAGCAAATTGATGAACCGGGCGATTTCTAAGGTTACAAGGGGCGACAATTCTGAGACCATCCTGATCATAAGTCCCCATTCATTGAGGATTCCAAATGGTCTTCCGGTCATTAACACCGAATACCTCTCTGGCAGATACAGGATTGGGAAGGTTACAATAAGGGGTGATTACAAGACCGATAAGGTGCTGAATTCGCGACTTGTCAAGGCATCCAAACGCTTTATGGAAACAAATTTCGTAACGACAGAGGGCAGATTGTCAAAATTCCCGGTTGATTTTGGAACGCTCATACCTCTCACCTTCTTTGGCAAGAGAAGTATATCGATGCTAGGGCAGTGGAGAACTTCAAATAAGAGTGAGCTGATGGAACTGGGCAGGAAGTTGTATGGAGTAGTCTCTAATGTAGAGCAGCGTGTGTCCGTTGTATTCAGTGCGGACCAGGCTCACGCACATCTGAAAACGGGTCCTTACGGCTATGACCCCAGAGCAGAGAAATACGACAGGCTGGTCATAGATTCTATCAAGAACAATTCGTTCGATAGTTTGATCAAGCTAAACGAAGATTACTTGAATGGAGCGAAACCAGACAGCTACTGGAACGTCCTGATGTTTCTAGGATTTGTGGAGGCAGGAGGCCTAGTTCCAAGGTTTCACTACTACTACCTTCAAGAATACTTCGGAATGTTGCTCGCCACAGCTGAAATCCAAAGAAAAAATTAATATTAATGCAATACTGACGACTAAGGGCTCGTGGTCTAGCGGCTATGACGTCTCCCTGACACGGAGGAGACCACCGGTTCGAATCCGGTCGAGCCCATTCCATTAATGGGGATGTGGATAGACATCAAAAAGTGATTCCGTCTATTTTCATATCCGAATAAAAGAAATACAATTATTCAAATACAAGAATACAATTCATATCATGCTTACAATTAATGGTTTTTCACACTTTCATGTGGGTTAAGAGTAGATGGGTAACAGGAAACCGCCTGATAAAACGGTACCACATTGTAATATAAAGACCGGGATATTCTGGTGATTGGCAAGTGCCAAAAACTCAATGCTCTCCGGATTCGCTGGAATGTATGAGGCGTTACTACTCCGATGAATTTGTAATTCGAAGGACCAGCTGGGCTGACTCCAGTTATCTCGCCTTCCAGATTATGGACATCGGCGATTGTCTTTGAGGTACTACAATAGACAGTGACAATATCCACTCGGTGTTATCCAGATGGACTCAAAATTCTTTGCAACCAAATGATATGGTTGCTACATCAGGAGATTACCATCTTTCTCTCACCGGAGTGCATGCCACGCCAGTCCCTTTAACCGGGGTATTCACTCCAGATTCGTAATTCACCCCTCCATCGAAGGGTTGTCTTGTTATAGAATGGAAGCCATCTAGATCGGTGTATTTAACATTCGACAGGGAGGAAGCGACAGAAAGAGAGGCGGCTATACCTAGCTTGCTCTCCACCATACATCCCACCATTGCATCAATTCCATACGACTGCGCGGTCACAAGAGTCTTGAACGCTTTCCTTATTCCACCGCTCTTGGTGAGTTTAACGTTGACCATGTCTGCGCTCTCACTCAAAATGGAGTCAATGACATCAAAAGGTTCGCTTATGGATTCGTCCAGCATTATCGGGATGTCACTCTGCCTCCTCAGAAGTCTGAGTTCCTGCAGATTGTGCTTTTCCATGGGTTGCTCAAAAAATAGAGCTCCGGTGTCGTTGAGAACTTTCGCGACTCTCGTCGCGTCCCTCAGCTTATAGCCCTGATTTGCATCTGCATAGAAAGGCCTTCCGTCGAGGTGTTCCGAGATCGCTCTGATCCTCTTGATGTCGAGTTCGGCATCTTTTCCAACCTTCACCTTGACCATCTTTGTCTTGATCCTCTTGAGTTCTTCCAGCGATTTTAGGCTCTCTTCAACAGATCCGAGTCCAATTGTCAGGCTGGTTTGAATGCTCCTGAGTCCTCCCCCCAGATAGTTGGTCAGATGAATTCCTATATACTTTGAGACCAGATCGTGAATTGCCATGTCAATTGCATTCTTTGCGGTAGGATTTGAATAGACAGACAGGTACACATCGTCAAGAAGGTCTTCGATTCCCAGATACCTGTTCCCCTTCAGTCGTTTCAGTACCTGCAGGACAGTCTCATAGACTGCAGCTGGAACTTCTCCAGTGATCTCCTGTATTGTAGATCCTTCTCCATACCCAGTTTCGTCACCTGTATCTAATTCAAGTATCGTTCCTGCATAATCGTACACCGTCCCAAGAGAAATCTTGAATGGTTCCGTCAATGGAACCTGCAAGAGGAAGACATTTGCCTTCTGTATCTTGATATCTCCTATTCCAAGGTCCACATCTATAGATTCATTTCTTACTTGTGTCATCTTTATATCCCTAGAACCTGTTTTAGTCCATCCGTTAATTCTGAAATTTATTTAAATCTTACAGAAGATGATTCATTTTTCCGTTATGCTTGTCCCGAAGTCTGAAATAAACTTGAGCTAACAACTTTCAACATGATAAAAATGCTTATAACCCCGCCCAGACTGACAAGAATAGGAGACATATATGGCAGACAATAAAAGTTCGACCAATTCGCAATCGCCTCCAGGTTTAAAGAAGGACGCTGTAAAGTTCTGGGGACTCGTTTTTTATGCGGTTTCCATAATATTCCCTGCTGGAGCTTTTGCGGTTACAGGAGTTACTGCTATGGTTTTTGGAGGAATTACTGCACCACTTGCATTCCTGATCGCCGGTGCTACTCTCTTTCTCGCAATAATAGCCGTTTATGTGTTCAGTGAAAAGATTGCAAACGCAGGCGGGTATTTCAAGTACGTTGAAGCGGGTACTCAGAACAAGTACCTATCTAAGAGCGTAGGGTTCTGGCATCTGTTCTGGGTCGTGGGAGATATCGTCGGAGCAAGTATAGTAGTTGGCTGGTTCGTGTACGTCAGTCTTATAGCTCTCTTCAACTACACATTGCCCTTCTACGCAGTTGTTCTGCTTAGCCTCATCGTCCCAGTTCTCTACCTCATCGTTGGATACCTCGGAATAAAGGTAGCAACGAGGACAGCTATGTTCATCGGACTGCTCCAGATAGCGTTCTTCGTTATCATAAGCATCGGACTGTTGGCGCTGAGCCACAACCACAGTCTTGCACCATTCAACATCGCGAATTCCACAAACGGTCTCTACGGATTCTTCCTTGCCATGGTGGTTGGTGCTTTCCTTGCTTACGGCGGGTACGGATCTGTCGTATCACTCGGTGAGGAAGCACACCTAGCAAAGAAGAGCCTGAAGAAGGCAATCGTTACAGCACTCCTGATCATGGTAACATTCGACACGTTTGTTGTTTACGCAATCGTCGCATCCTCTGGCAATAATTTCAGCACAGTTGTGGGATCGTTTGCTCCCGGAATTTATCTTACTCAACAGTACATGGGAATCGACCTCGCAGTCCTGGCCTTCCTCATAGTGATTTTCGCTCAGATATCCTCTCCGGTAATATTCGGAAACAGTGGAGCTAGGACGATCTTTGCACTTGCAAGGGACGGCGTCCTTCCCAAGAGTCTTGCGAGCGTTCACAAGAAGTATCAGAGCCCGCACATTGCTACCATATGGTTGTTCATAGTACTTGTCGTGGGGATTGTAGCGACACTCGGCGGGTTCGTTGCTGCTCTTGGAGTCGCCAACGGGCTGTTCTACGGGTTCTCTGCTTGGTTCACCGCAATAACCGTATTCACGTTACTCTACCACATAATGACAAACCAGTCGCTTGCACTCTTCCTGAGGAGAACAAAGGCAAAGATCAACATTCCATTCCACATAATCGGTCCTGGGGTAGCGAGCGTCATAATGGTCATTGCAATATACTATTCGCTTGCGGGGTTGTCTGGGCCATTACTGGTTGCTGACTTCATGATAGTCGTGTGGATAATCCTGAGCGTGATCATCATCTACCTGAGGAGGGGCAAGCTAAAGGTCGAGACTGTTGAAGAACTGACGAGGTAGACGAAGGCTGGAAGATGGTCACACCCGAGTTCAAGCAACTCAGCGGAAGGGTGAGTTCCACCGGCAAGTTTACGGTGAGGATTGGTAAGAAGGAGTTCATCGACTTCTCCGGAGCTGCCATGGCGGTTGGACACAACTTTGTCCAACCCAAGGAGCTCATCTCCCCAATAACCTATCTGATATACCGGAACACCTACACCGAACAGCTGATCAGTAAACTTACTGCAATTTCTGGGTTCAGGAATGTTGCATTCTCAACTTCAGGTACCGAGGCATGTGATGCTGCACTGCAGATGAATTATGGTAAGCCGTACGTTTCATTCGAGGGTGCTTATCACGGATTGGATTTCATAACAAACCTGGTCTCTAATGGCGAGGGAATAGACAAGAGGAACAGGATAATCCACCTCAAATTCCCCAATACGGAGATTGACGACGAATCTGCCATAACAACGAACGAGAGCCTATTGAAACTTGCATCTAGGGAATTTGGCTTAGAAGGAAGCGCAGTGATAACCGAACTGATCCAATCGGATGGCGGTATAAACGTAATGAGTGAAAAATTCGCAATGTTCCTGAAGGAAAAGCTCAATGAATACAACATGCGAATGATAATAGACGAGGTCTACACAGCGCTCGGGAGATCGGGAGACATGTTTCTTTTCAAGAGATACGGATTCAAGCCTGACTATGTCTGCCTGGGAAAGGCACTGGGTGCTGGTTTTCCCCTTGGAGCAGTACTATTCAACGAGCAATACCCACTCTATAAGAACAATCTCGTCAGCATGCAGGCAGCCACCATGTTTACCTCAAGAGTCGCTCTGAAGGTGCTGGGAAAGATCACTGAAGAGAGAATCAGATATGTGAGGGAGACAAGCAAACAGATCATGAAGACCCTGAGTGAGATCCGCAATCGGAGAATCAAGGAAGTGAGGGGGAGGGGATTCATGATCGGTGTGGACCTTGTTGATTCAAGTGGAAGACCAGATCCCAAGTACGCACTTAGCGTCAGGGACAGGGTAGCTAGATTGGGGGTCATGTGTACCCTCACCGGTTCTCAAAACAACGTTCTGAAGATCACTCCCCCAGTAACGGCTCCCATCGGTGTGATAGATAAGGGGATATCAATAATATCAGAGGCATTGAAGGTCGCAGACCACTGACCGCCTGCAAAGGACTATCGACCTTCAATTTCTCTGATTTTCTGCACCCTTCTAACAATAGATACTGTATCCGGTTCTCAACTTGCCCTAAAGATGGAATTCCTCATCTTTGAGTAGGCAAGGGTCAGAAATATCCACGGTGCGAAGCCACAAAGTACTAGCTGCAGCACTCCGCGAACTGGAGCGGTCGTCTCAGCTTCAACGATCCTCCCGTTTGTTATATTTTTATATCCACAGATAATCAAAAAAAGGCCACATCACACCAATAAACAGCATTATAAAAACCTTGGATACAGGGAGGCCAAGCAGCCTATAGAGGGAAGGCGAGAGAGGAAAGACTCGGGTTCGGGGAGATGGAGAGGGACGCATTGGTAGCGCATGGTACTTCCATGGTAATCAAGGATAGACTGCTGGATCAGAGCGAAGAGGTGATGCTATAAGTGTGCAGCGATCCGAACTGTGGGCACGTCGCCATTTCCGACTATAAGACCGGGCACCTTAGTTGCCCGGTCAGTAGGACCACAAGCGACATAAAGGCTATTGAAACCAGATACTTATTCAAGCTGATGAGGGACTAACTGAAGCCCCCGGGTGCCGTAAAAGGAAATAAGCTAGGGGAGAAGGGCTGATGTTACAAGTTCATTAGAGCAAGATAGCCATTTAACTTGCAATGGAGAGGATTTCAGGAATCATAAACATTCCTCCTGTGACCTATTCTTAACACCAGAATCACAAGTTTCTCATTATCTATATCCATGATAACCCGGTAGTTCCCAACCCTAAGCCTGTATCCCTCGTCACCCACGAGTTTTTTGACATAAGCATCGGGTCTAATCCTGATCCTATCGAGCGATGATATAATTCTCCGACTGATTTCTTCGTCAAGTTTTCTCAGCTGCTTGAAAGCAAGATCAGAGAATATCACCCGATAGGTCAAATGCCCAGATCCTTCTTGACCTCTTCTAGGGTATGGTACTTGCCTTCTTTGATCTCTCTTCGTGCCTGGGCGAGTTCTTTCTTTGTTTCTTCATCTAGTTCCTGTGAGTCCTCGACTAGATCCCAGATTACCTCTTCGTAGGTCTCTTTGTCGTATAACTTTCGTTTTACCAGTTCCTCCTGCAGCTTCTCACTCACCTGTATTGTAGTAGGCATTTGAATCACTATATTGTACTATAATGTGCTATAGTATTTATTCCTTATGGCCCAATGTGCAGGCTGCCTTGGACCTTTTCCTTCTATAGTTCTCGGTATTCCCTCAAAATTTTAAGCAAATACAGGCTGTTCACGATTTTTAGGTACGGAAAGTACAGGATCACTCCCGTTTACGTTGATGACGTCACCAGGGAAGCAGGGAAACAATCGCCTCTTACAGAAAATGTTACAGGAGATCTAGTAGGACCGGAGACTTCCGAATTCGGTGAGTTGATCGACCTGATTACCCGCGAAATGGGTACACATCTAAGAACGCTTAATTTAAGCAGGATATCTATCCCAGTGGTCAACGGACTCCTTTCTCTCATTCACCATGAAAGAGTGGTTACCTTCGATGAGATGCGCGTTGTGCTGGATAATCTACTCTATTCTAGATCCAACCCAATAGGAGTAACAAGGTTCAGTTCCTGGCTGGAGGCACACCGAGAAACTTTTGGAGAAGAATACCACTCAGAAATAGAAAGGCACTTCAAGCCCCGAATGAAAGTGTAAAACTTCTCCTCTGTGTAGTAAGAGGTCAGTGAAATCTGCGCAGTAACATTGATTGGGCCTCTTCCCGTTGATGAGGCCATGTCCTTTCCCCGGGTCTCTGGGGAAGTGGAACCTGTAAACCGCCCTTGGAACGCCGGGGAATATATCCTCGATGGCTGATATGAGTGGCAGCCTCATATCACTCATCACTTCAACTTATATTCGGTACCTCTTTTCTATCCGCTGCAGCATCTCATTCATCTCCCCTTCGGATTCGGGATAGCACTTCCCCGCCATGAGGATGAATCCAGATACTGCGTAAACTACCTCCACCATCATGGCGAATTCGGATCTACTGTGCCATCAATCTGAAGGATGTAATAGGGCATCTCTTCGAAATTTCGTCGTACCTCCGTTGTTTGCTTCAGCAGAGCTATACTCACTTGGTCACTTGAGATTTATCTCTCGTGTATCAAGGGATCCTCTACACATAATATGTGACAAAGTGATTACTCAATCATTAGATTTGGATGTAAGAGTATTAATTTGGAAATTAAAATCGTGACTTTTGCAAAATACGACAGTTTCTTGTACCAGTTGGGGATAATAAATTATGTGGGAAAGAATACTAAGTGATTTAACAGATTCCATTAATATAAAAATCATAAACCTCTTGATGGAGGATGGCAGGATGAGTGATCAACTTATAGCCAATAAGATCGGTCTTTCAAAAACAGCTGTAAGGAATAGAAGACTGAGCCTTCAAAAAACGGGGGTTATAAGGATTGGAGCTACACTTGTATTGCAGAATATTAGTTTCTCATACGCTGAAGTATTCATTAGATTCAAAGCAGATTCTTCGCTGGAAAAAAGAGCATCGTTCATTCAAAGGTGCTTAAAGGATGAGAATGTTTACGAAGTCACTCAGTATCTTGGTGATTATGATCTTCTTCTCAGAACACTGCACAAAACTCCCTATGATCTTAAGAACCATATAGATAACATCATGCACCAAGATGAAATAGTCGCAGAAAGATTGATTCTACCAGCAACAATGAGCAACAAAGCTTGGGGGGTAGAGCTCCCTTTCAGGAAGGTTCTAAAGTCATAATATTACGATATCCTTCCCTAGAGAGTTGAATGATACTGCCTTATTTCCATCGAAGTAAAGTGTGTCCTCAATTCTCACTCCACCTTTATCTGGGATGTAAATGCCAGGTTCAACCGTGAAGACGGTTCCCTCAGATATTTTTTCGTGGTTGCCAGGGACCAGGAAAGGTTCTTCATGAACGGAAATTCCTAGTCCGTGTCCCACTCTGTGAATGAAATTACTCCCGTATCCCGCCTCCGTTATTATGTTTCTTGCTATGTTGTCAATGTCAGCATATATCGTATTCTTGTTAATCAAACGGATTGCCTCCATCTGGGCTCTCTGAACGGTCTGATAAATCTTTTCCCAATTCTTATCTATGGATTCGAAACCAACAGTTCTAGTAATATCAGATGCATAACCCTCGTAAGAGCCGCCGAAGTCTATGAGAACCAAATCCCCTCGCCTCAATTTCCTCTGCGTTGGTTCGTGATGAGGTATCGCTGCGTTCTCACCAAAGGCAACTATAGTTTTGAAAGACGGTCCTGAGAGACCCTGTCTAGCAAAATTGTGGGCGAGTATCTCGCCTACTTCTTTTTCAGAGATACCATTTGTAATCTCCCCAATTGTACTCATATAGGCCCTTTCCGACTTGGTGACCGCAGCCGATATCATCTCTATTTCATAAGGGCTCTTCTTCGTTCTCAACTTTGAGAAGAGATCGTCCGTAGTTTCAATAATTTCAACTCCCATTGATTTCAGTTTTAAAAATGAGGAATACGGGAAGCTACCTTCGACTGCTACTCGTTTAACATTTTTAGAGATAAAATTCTCCTTGACTAGAAGGTATGGATCATCTCCGTCGTTCCAAGCTATTACTCCTTCAGTAGAACAGTTGGATCCATATTGTTCCTCCATTAGTTTTGGTACCACTAGAACCTCAAAATCGGAAGTCAAGATCAGGCCCACTAACCGTTCCATCGACTCTATCCTGCAACCACAAAGATAAAACAAATTATCTCCAGGCAGTAAGAACAGCGCAGAGATACGATGTTCCACCATCCATTTTCGAACCATTTCTTTCCGCTTCTCAAATACTTTCTGATCACCCAAGGAAATACGCCCCACTCGACTTATCCAAATTGTAAAGGATAGTGTTATGGCTTATTCCAGGGGGGTCCTTTCTGGTCATTTGCTCTTTCCATCCACGTAACCGTACTTCTTGTCACGGTCGATGAGTTTCTTTTCTCTTTCTTCGAACTTCCCCCAAGCCCCACCACTACCGGTCTTTATCCTGATTAGATCATTTCTTAGCAGTTTCAGTCCACCTATTCTTCTACCTCTCATCTCCTTTGAGCCCATTATCTCAAAGTAGTTAGGTGTCCCCTGCCCACCGCCATTTATGCCCCATGCGGGGAAGCGAGACCTTCCAAAAGAACCCGAAAAGGAAGCTTCAGAAGAAAGGATGCGGTATTCCTTTATCATGCCCAATCCGCCTCTGTATTTCCCCTTTGACATACCATCTTCGGTGTTAAGAGCGAGCCTTTCAACCCTGATCGGTAGAGTTTTCTCTATAACTTCCGCGGATGCTGCATAGGTCTCACCATCTCCACTACATACGAGAACGCTCTCTCCATCCGAATCGTAGCAGGCACCCCAACCCCCCGGCTGTGGCTCTACTATGGCAAATGGTTGTTTCTTACCCCTAAGATCGTCTATACCACCAACGATAGTTGCCCCCACTGTAAGGTAATGGCCGGCACTTAGTCTGCTTGGGACGCTCTTAACGAGTGCATGCCACACAAGGTCGGTGGCATATGACATCGACTCCCAGTAGGTAGAGGTAGGATTTGGTCTGGAAGGGTTAAATATAGAACCCTCTGGTGCTATCACCTTTATTGGATCAAAAGTACCTTCGTTTGGCGACATGTGTGGATCTAGAGCTGCCACGTATACAACCCTTACAGCTGATACTGTAGCCGGCAGAGGAGAATTAATAGACCCAGTTGCCGCCTTACTACTCCCTGTGAAATCTGCAACAAAAGACTCGTCCGTAATGGTGAGTTTCAACTTTACCTTGATCGGTTCTTCATTGATCCCGTCGTCGTCAATGAAATCTTCGACACTGAACACCCCGTGAGGGAAAGCTCTGAGCAATTCATAAGATCTCTTCTTAGAATCTTCAATCATGCTATCGACAGACTCCAATACCGACTTTCTACCGTATTTCGCATACATTTCTAATATGCGTTTCTTGGCGACCCTCATGGAAGCAATCTGTGCCTCCATATCACCCACTGTCAAATCGGGAGTTCTGGAGTTAACTTTAATTAAACTAACAACCTCTTTATCGGGCAACCCATTGACCGTTAGTTTGGCATTAGGCATCTGAAGCCCTTCGTGAAATATTTCAGTGGCATCCGGACTCCAACTACCAAATCTCATTCCTCCTATCTCGCTCCAGTGACCTTTGTTTACTATAAACATATCAAGATCACCATTGTAGAAGAGAGGGAGAATTATCGTAACATCATTTAGGTGAGTTCCACCATTGTACGGTACGTTTGCGATGTAAAACTCGTCTACGAGGTCCGGTCTGCTCTTTATTAGATCGCGTACCGCATAATCTAATACTCCGAGAAATCCTGGCACTCCGTTTGCTTGTGCCACTAGGTTTCCTCCCTTGTCGGTGATGGCTGAAGCATAATCGAGAGTCTCATATATTACTGGACTCCGTGCTGCCTTTCCAAATGCGTAGAACATTTCTTCTGCGGCAGCCCTCAGACCATTTCGTATGATTTCGTATGTGAATGGATCAACCTTATTCTTTCCATGCATATTCATATAGATCCCCCTGTCCTGACCAAGATATTACCAAAACTATCGACCTTCCCCCTTTGCCCTTTGGTTAGGATGCTAGTTGCAGTTTCTTCCTCCACTATTGCTGGTCCTTGAATCGTCATACCTGTCAGCAAGTTTGTCCGATCGTAAATTTGAAAAGTAGTGTGTTTCCCTTCGATGTAAACGTCCCTCTCGGACTTAGGTTTTCCGTTCCCCTTTGAGTGCCACTTCTTCAGCTTATACTCAGCGTTTTCGATCAGCCCAACCACGTGCACATTTACTATTTCTATCGGATTATCATTTATTCTAAACGTGTACTCTTTTTGATGTGCACTGTGGAATAATTCAATAACTTCCTTCATGTTTCCTCTTCCTATGTGACTGGGTAGTTTCACCTTTATGGTGTGTTCTTGGCCCTTGTATCTGAGATCGCCATATCTGATGATAGCGGGTTGACCTGAAGATTCTGAATTGAACTGAGCTTGGATTTCATGCTCCAACTCCAGAAATTCTTCTTCTACGTATTTTGAACTCTCATCACTCAACTCGACTGTTACAGTTTTTATTTTTTCATACCTAATGTCACTGACCAGCATTCCCCAGGCAGAAAAAACTCCGAGGGGAATCGAAGGGACCAAGATACGCTCTATTCTAAGATCCGCTGCTATGAATGGTGCAAGCATTGAGCCAGCTCCTCCGTAAGGCACAAGTGCAAATTCTCTTGGATCGTATCCTTTCTGTACTGAAACTATTCTTATTACATACGCAGCATTCTCGTTCGCAAGTCTTATTATACCGTCTGCGGTCTCTTCTTCGTCGAGATCTATTTCCTTTCCTAGACTTCTCAACGCTTTCTCTGCCAATGATTTCTTGAGTACAATTTTCCCACCCAAGAAATAACTAGGGTCAATGAGACCGGAATCAACATAAGCATCCGTAAGGGTAGGTTTAGTACCCCCCCTGCCATAACATGCAGGGCCTGGATATGCTCCTGCAGCTTTAGGACCCACTTTGAGAGACCCGTTTTCTACATACGCCAGACTCGTACCACCATTTCCAACTTCGACAACATCAATGACGGGTATCTTTAGAGGATAGCCTGCGTTGAACATATCCTGTCCAATGTTGTAGTTTGTATTTACCCTCGGTAATCCGTTGTGTACCAATGATGATTTAGTTGTAGTGCTTCCCCCATCAAGGGTGATTATGTTCAAGTCTTCCCTGGGCATAGCCACTCGTGCCACCTTTAGAGCGCCCATTATTCCAGCTACGGGACCCGATTCCACAGTTAGAATAGGGTAATTCATAATTAAGTCGGAATTGGCGAGCCCTCCGTTCGACAGCATGACTCTGAAGTCTCCTTTAAATCCTTCGTTTCGGGCACCCCCTATTACCTCCTTCATGTAATTCTTCAAGCGAGGTTGAACGAAAGCATTTAGAACAGCAGTATTGGTTCTTTCATACTCTCTCCACTCCTTAGTTATTTCTGCAGAGGAAGTAACAAAGTCGTACCCGAGTTTTTGAATTGATTGCTTTGCCTTTCTCTCGTTTAAGTCATTAGCGTAACTGTTCACAAAAGATACTGCAACGCTCTCGACATTCTCTTTTCTGAATTCTTTAACTATAGCCTCTAGCTCTGATGGTTCTATCCCTTTAATTATCTTCCCTTCAGCGCTGACCCGTTCCTCTACTTCTTTTCTTAAGTATCTTGGTACGAATGGAGTTGGTTTCTTGTACACAAGATTATATATGTCCCTTCTATTTGCTCTCTGAATCTCTAGAACATCCCTAAACCCCTTGGTCGTTATTAGACCCACCGATGCCCCATCTTTCTGCACAATTGAATTGATTACAACGGTTTGACCGTGAACGATCGACTCCATTTCTCGTATCTTTTTGCCATAGCGTTTGATCGAGTTTATTACCCCCTTTTGAGGCTCAACTGTTGAGTCTACTTTCACACTCTCGACGGTCCCATCGGGGCGAATAGACACAAGATCAGTAAAAGCACCCCCAATATCGATTCCTACTCTTCTCTTCAAAGAAAATCACCTTCCGATTTTGGGACTAAATTATGTCCGTCCCTAGATGAGGAACGGAATAATGCATTCAACTGTGCCCGGATGGATAACAACATAACAGAAAAGCTTGCAATTCCATTCTTGATTCCTCTGGGAAAGGAGAAGTCTACCTTCAAATTTAGGACCCCAGATATTCAATATAAAGATTATATATATAATTTGCGATTAGACTAGTACTAGTTGCAATTGTAAATTTAATTAAATAGAAATCTATCGAAAATGAAGCTATATATTTTTAATCGTATTTACAGATGAATTTAATTTTAGACTGAGTTAGGTCACGTCACATTGCCACTCCGGGATCCTTATCCTTTTCAATCAATGTTGGGTAGAGATGACAGCTGCACGAATGGCCCGGCGTAACCATAGACAATGGAGGGTCAAGTGTCTTGCATTTTTCGATTGCATAGAGACATCTTGGGTGAAAGCTGCAACCCTTTGGTAGATCTAGAGCCCCGGCGATTTCTCCAATGTTTGGCATTTTCTCTGGTTTAATTCGTTCTTCAGCATCAGTCATTACTGGAATCGACGATAGCAGCATTTTAGTGTATGGATGCAAAGGATTCCTGAAGAATTCGTCAGATTTGGCTATTTCCTTTAATTTGCCTAGATACATTATCGCAACTCTGTCTGCAACGTTTGACATTAGACTCAGGTTGTGTGTTATGAATATGTAAGAAAGTCCAAGATTCTTTCTGAGTTTCATGAGTATGTTGATTATCTTTCCCTGAACGGATACATCGAGCGCAGAAGTTGGTTCATCAAGTACTATAAAGGATGGCTCAGTTGCAAGAGCCCTAGCAATCGCTACTAGCTGTTTTTCTCCCCCTCCAAGCTCCTCGGGGTACCGATCTATATAATCAGTTGGAAGGTCCACTGTGTTCATGAGGTCATAAATTGTTCGCTTCAATGGAACATTCGGTCTGTGCACTGAAAGTGGTACCTCTAGTATCTGCATTACGGTTCTCTTGGAATTCAATGAGGAAGCTGGATTTTGAAATACTATCTGAATGTCTTTCTTGAGCCATTTTTGTCTCTTACTTACAACATTGAGAAGATTATCCCCTTTGTACTTAATTTCACCAGAAGTTGGTGGATAAACTCCCATTATCATGTTACCTACCGTAGTTTTACCGGAGCCTGACTCTCCTACAAGACCAAGTATTTCCCCTTCTTCAATCTCAAAGTTCACTTCGTCTACTGCCTTAATGATCCCTTTTTTTGTATAGAAGTACTTTTTGACCCCCTTCACCTCAAGAACTTTTGTCACCTCAGAATCACCTCACTATCGTACAGAAAACAAGCAGCGTAATGCCCTTGCTCGACTTCGAACATTGGTGGACTTCGCGAGGTACAGACTTCCATCTTGAATGGGCATCTGGTTGAAAATCTGCACCCTTTGGGAGGATCGAGATAACTTGGAACGACCCCTGGAATCCCTTCTGGAACTCCTCCTCCAACTAGCTTAGGAACCGAATCGATGAGCATCTTGGTATAAGGGTGCTTGGGATTTGAAAATACGATCTTCGTATGTCCAGATTCAACGATGGTTCCAGCGTACATAACATAAACCCTGTCGACAAAATGCCTCACAATTCCGAGTGAATGAGAAATGAGGATGATCGAGATCTTCTTCGTATCTACGATAGATTTCAGAAGACGCATGATCTGATCTTCTATTGTAACGTCCAGGGCTGTTCCAGGCTCATCTGCAATGAGGAGCTCGTTTGCGGACACAAGTGCCATAGCGATGTTAACCCTCTGTTTCATTCCTCCTGAGAGTTCAAATGGATAGCTATCAAGTATCCTTTCCGGCTCAGGCAGTGCAGCTTCTTTAAGGTATGATACAGAACGCTTTTTGATCTCTAGCCTAGTTATATTGCTCTCAGAAGAGTATTTCACGGTATCATACATCTGCCTTCGAATCTTAAAGACAGGATTCAGCGCAGCAGAAGGATCCTGGAAGATCATGGATAGGTTGTGTCTCCTCAGAGATACAACCTTCTTCTTAGAGATCTTGTGTAGATCGTTTCCTTTGTAAAGTATCTGTCCGCCCAGCACAACAGAATTACTAGCAAGTAATCCCATTATGGCTTTCATTGCGGTGGTCTTGCCACAAGCAGATTCCCCTATTATACCAATTTTTTCCCCGTTGTTAACGTAAAAGGAAACTCCGTCCAGTACTTTCAGGAGACCTTCGTAAACATTGTAACCAACTTTGAGGTCTTTAACTTCGAGCAGTTTTTGAGAATCAACGTTCATTTTATCACCTGATCGACGACGAAAACATGTCCTTAATACCGTCTCCAAGAAGGTTAAATCCGAGTATCACAAATACGACCGCTATTGCAGGGAACACTGTGATCCACCACACACTCGGAAGATATGAAGACCCTTCGGATATCATCGTCCCCAGGTCCGGGGTCGGAGCTTGAGCTCCAAGACCAACGTAGCTCAGTGCTGCTCCTATAAGTATCACCCAACCTGCATCCAGAGATACTTTAGTCAAAATTGAACCTAAAACGTTCGGTAAGATCTCTTTGAACATTATGTGACGTGGTGTAGCCCCAACCAACTGGGCGGCTCTGACATAATCCTCGTTTCGTATGGACGAAGTGGATGAATATACCAATCTCGTGTACCATGGCCACCAAACCAGCGAGATTGCCATCATCGCGTGAATGGCACTCGGTCTTAGGACTGCAGCTACGGCCAATGCCAACAGTAGCGGAGGAACGGCAACAAAGATGTCGGCAACCCGCATTATGACAATGCTAAACCACCTCTTGATATAATAGCCTGACACAAGACCCAGTATCACTCCGGGTACTACAGTAAGTGCCAGGACGACCCCTACTAGGGAAAAGGAGTATCTGAATCCAAACATCACTCTGGTCAGTACGTCTCTTCCAATCTCGTCCGTTCCAAAAGGATGCGAAAAAGAAGGGGCAAGTCTCGCTTGTGCGAAGTTTACGTAAAGTCCCGCGCTGGAAGGGTATGGAGAAATCCAGGGAGATAGAATTGCAATCAATACCAGTGTCGCTATTATCCCTAGACCTACAAGAGAAAGATTGTTTCTCTTGAACTTGTACCAATACTTTCCATAATGGCGTGATAACCACCTGGAAAAATTGAAATTGCCAGTAGAACCTTCCATTATTGGTCACCAGTTTGTGCTGAGATTCTCGGATCCAGGCGACTCACAATTACATCTACGAGTGAGTTAGCCACCACGAAAATTATCCCGATCACGAGTACGACTGCCACGATCGCATTCAGGTCTTTACTCAGCATTGCGTTGAGACCGTACCGCGAGAAACCTGGCCAGTCGAATATGAGTTCTATAAGGAAAGCATTTGCAATCATTGAAGAGACATCTAGAGCATAAACGGTTATCATTGGAATGAGGGAAGGTTTGAGAAGATACCTCAAAGTGATTGTTCTTTCGGGAAAGCCCCTGGAAGTTTCAGAAAGCGTGAAATCGCTGTTCTGATTCTCTACTACAGATGATCTAAGTATCCTTGCCTCTTGCGCTATAGGACCCAACGCCAACGCAAAGCTAGGCAGGATTAAGTGCCAAAGAGCATTTCCTGCTGTAGAGAAATTTCCAGATAGGATAGAATCCACAAGATACATTCCTGTGATGTGGACTGGAGGGGAAACACCGGGACTCAGTTGTCCAATTATAGGGAAGAGGTGGAGTCCATACCCAAGGAACAATTGGAGAAGTATTGCCACAACAAACGAGGGGACTGCGATTCCAACGTATGAAATGACCCTCACAATGTTATCAACATAAGTGTTTTCCATCCTTCCCGCAGCAAGTCCCATCGGGATTGCAAGCAACAGGACCATAATTGCTGCAGTAAGAAGCAGATCTAGCGTTGCTGGAAGGAACTGTTCAACATCTATGAGTACGTTGCGGTGGGTAACGAGCGAGATCCCCCAATTACCGGTGAATAACCCACTTATCCAGTACCAGTATTGAATCGGGAAGGGAGCATTCAAATGTAGTTGCGCTATAAGCGCGTTGACAGCGGCTTGAGAGGCGTTTGGTCCAAGAGCAAGCCTCGCAGCATTACCGGGTAGCAACCTTGCGATAGCAAAAACGAGAATGGAAAGACCAAACAATGATACTGCTGAGTATACAAGCCGCTTGGTGACGTAGTTGTTGAACCTCATTTTTACAACCCTCAAACATCTATGATTACTTAAATTAGAAGAAAATAAAAAAAAATAAGACGACTATGGCATTGCGGTTGCATTAAACCCTATGTCTCTAAATACAAAGTCGTACCCCAATAGTGGTATTGGATGGCCGTTGGCTGCATACCAGTTCATTATTCCGGGATAATAGGCTCGTACTTCCGTCACCTGGAATGCACTTATCACGATGTATTGATTGTATATACTCTGCTGTATATCTGCATATGCCTGGAATCTGGAGGTCTGGTTCTGGATCGCAACCGCGTTTGCAATTTCAGTGCTTATCGTCGTGTTATTCAACCAGAAATTCTGTTCCCAAGTCCCCTGTGATGAAGTAGAGTACATTTCTTGCAGCAGAGAACCTGCCTCAAAGTAGCTTGGAGAATTTTCCACAGATACGATATTGGGAGAGCTTGATACATTACTGAGGTCAGCAACGACCGTTAACCACGGAACGCCCACCACATTTACTGTGATACCAATTGCCTGCATATCTGACGCAAACAAGAGAGCCAATCCCTGTTCAGAGGGTACCTGAGTTACCCAGTAATAAGTAACGGGGTACTTGTTCAGTTCTCCATAGTATTTTGATTTCTGAATGGTCGCCTTAGCGAGTGCCAAATTCTGCTGGTTTTGTGGTATCTTAGAGTTGAACCCAGGTAGGTCGGAAGGAATAGGTCCAGATGCTATCGTTTGTCCCGGGAATGTTTGAGTCGCTATCGTTGAGTAATTTAACGCGTATGCCATCGCTTCCCTCACATAGATATCGTTAGTTGGAGCCGCTTGAGTGTTTATCATTAGAAACATGTTTTCCGGTTCGGGAATGCTAGTCATAGAAGCGCCCGATGTCTTCACCAAACTGCTTACGGTTGAATACTGTTGCCACTGGTCAGTGAATTGAATTTCTTTGGAAGAGAAGAGTGCTTGTACCGTAGAAGCAGTGTTTGATCCAATGAAATTGACGTACATTGGCTGATTTGGATTAAGTCCCTTCCAGTACTTGGCATACTCCTTGATTGTTACATTGCTTTCGAGGTTCACGTACTGGACTTCGTATGGACCGGATCCCGCATCGTGTGACAACAACCAAGTAGATCCATAGTCCTTGAATGAGCCATAAGCGCCAGCAGCCAGGTGGGCCATGACCTGTTTCTGATCTAGGACGTAAAGCCTCACTAGAGAGCCAAGGAATGGCGCAAATGAGCTCTTCAGGGTGAATTGCACGGTAGTGCTATTAATGGCCGATGCATTGACAACGTATGGGGAAAAAATGTATGAGTATCCCTGACCCATAGCGATCAACCTATTCATCGAAAAAGCAACATCGCTTGCATTCAAAATATCCCCATTGTGAAAAGTTACATTAGTCCGTAAAGTGAAAGTATAGACTAAACCATTACTGGAGACGCTCCAAGCTGTGGCCAAGTCAGGTACCACACCGCCAGTCGCGGTTGGAAATACCAGTGTGTCGTAGAGATTGATCAACGCTGCACTACTTGCTTCATCCGATCCAATTGCTGGATCAAGGTTTGGTACGTTAGCCCATGTAGCACTCAGAGTCTGTTCCGCCGCTGTAAGTGTTTTTGTAGGTTTTGATGTGGGCCTTGTAAGGACATAGGATACAGAGGCACCTATTATTATTACAACGACGACGACAGCAACTATAATCAAAAGAGTTCTTTTTGAAGACCCCTTTGGTTTAACCTCGTCGCTCATATATATCCGGTGTTTATAACTTTTGATGTATTTAACATTTATTATGGACAGCTTTTTTACATATTATATTACGATTGGCAACTTTTTTAAATTCTTTAGCAGACCAAAAGTTTATAATGAGAATAAAATGGGAATTAGGAGTCTGAGTTAAGGGCCCAAAAATGTCTCTATTTGGATCGAGTGTAGATTAAGCAATCTCATGCTTCTGGGCACAGGTCGGGAGTTAGATCCAAATGTGTTCGGATTCTAAGGAATACCGCTAGCGCCTAGTATTTTTCGTTCCTGATAGGCCTGAGGTCCTCTTAAATAGGTGAAATTGACATTTATTTGTCTTTCACTGTGGGATACCCATGTATCTCCTCGGGAAATTATTATAGACTTGGACTCTGAGATATCACGAAGTTTATGAAAACAGCTAAGAAAGGTGACCATACATGAAGAGAATCTCGCTAAGGATGTTCATAACACTTGATGGAAACGTTGAGTTTCCAAATTACCCGGGACAGTATGATGTTTCAATCTACCCGGATACAAATTTTACCTATATGTGGCATAAGTACCACGATTCGATAGGCACCATAATATTGGAGAGAGAGGCTTAAGCAGAATGAGCCAAATTCTGGTAAGTTTCCAAAAGGACAGATAAGGACCCGAAGGACTTTTTTGGCTTTTCAAATTTTCTCTAACAGTCTTATCAATGCTATTTGGGAAGATTCAGGAACATCAAGGGAGACACAATAGATGCGGTTGAGAAACTTAATTAGGAGCCTGGGAAGGACATAGCAGTTGGAGACGGACCATAGATCGCACGGGCGTTCTTGCGGGTGAGCTGTTCGTCCATTACGAGAGAGTAGAGAGGCGATAATTTTGAAACGATCAATCTTGAGCTCTAACCACAGAAGATTACGAACTTTATTTACGAAGATATCTTCCCGACTATTGCGTGGCAACTCTCCTGTGTTCTATTTGACCGCGATCTAAAGATTAAATTACATTAGACTTAGATCGAGAAAGC
Source organism: uncultured Thermoplasmatales archaeon (assembly GCA_964389625.1). GTDB lineage: Archaea > Thermoplasmatota > Thermoplasmata > Thermoplasmatales. The sequence goes on along the minus strand of CAYMEF010000007.1, from coordinate 4,204 downwards.
CGATACTCCCTGGATTCTACCCAATCCGCACCCCAGCTTGTTCCAGGTCTCTCCCCTGTCTGTGGAGCCGAATAGATCACCCGCTGAGGTACCGAAATAAACTCCAGGTTCGCTGATACCGTCCTGAGCCATTGCATCCCTGAGCACGACTGTGTGGACACCCTTGGGGAGCCCCCTGCTCAGGGTCTTCCACGACTTCCCTCCATTGTCTGAGCGAGTTACGGTCATCTGTCCCTGTATGCAGGAGTTGTGTTTCTTGCAGACTCCTTGGTATGCTGGAACAACGAAGATCGATTCTTTTTTGCCATCCGCCAGTACTATCGGGAAACCGTGTCTGTCTTTTTTTGTATTGCTTATGTCCTTCCACTTGTCTCCAGAATTCGCTGAGGAATAGATACCGCAGTGGTTTTGCTGATAGATGGTGCCAGGCTGAGAACTCGAGAGGGCAAGCTTGTGGGCACACCCATGAACCTGGTTCAGGTGTTCTTCTGCATTCCTCTTGTCCTCTTCGGTAGGTATCGTTGGATGATTTTCGTCTTTTAATATGGGACAGGAAGAGGTTATTCCGTTCTTCAATGATTTCCAGGTTTCTCCAGCATCTTCGGTTCGGTAGACACCGTTGCCAGCTGCAATTATGTAGAGCTTTCCTTCCCTGTGCGGATCAGACTTTATTGTGTGAATCGTCAGTCCGGTGGTTCCAAATCCCCAGTCAATGCCCCACCTCTCCCTGTTTGGGGCGGTGTAGAGACCGGTGACTTCCACCCACGTTTCCCCAGAGTTATCAGACTTGAAGAGATGGCCATACTGTGTCCCAGCATATAGTAGTCCATCCTCGTGCTTGTCGGCCTCAACAGTCCACACCTTCCTCACATGGAGACCCCTGTTCGATTGTTTCCAAGTTCTACCCTTGTCCTTTGATAGGAAAACGCCTTCGGTCAGCGTGGATGCATAGAAATGACCATTCCCATCCATTGCCACATTGTTAACACTCTCTCCAGTCAAGAAAGGTTTGTTCTTACTCCATTTCGCCCGTTCTTCATCAGATTTGAAAAAATACGCGCCATTCACGGTTGAAACGGAAACAATTACCGTATTGCCGGTCATATTAGAGGATTCAATACAAGTTAGCTTAATAAAGATTAGCATACCTAAATTAGTTAAATATATGCCTAAGGAATTGAATAGAGAAAAGTGAAGAAAATCCCCACAGAAAAGGCAGTAGGGAAAACACTTGCTTACGATACAACCCTAGTGACCAAAACTGAATCCACCACACTTCTGGAACGAGGACACAAGATAACAGCTTCTGACGTTGATAGACTCAGGAATTCTGGCGTTTACAAAGTGTGGATCGAAGGGAAGAAAGACCATATGGTCTACGAGTGGCAAATATCCTCAGCGATAGGAGATGCTTTCTCAGACGGATCAACGGAGGTAACGCAGGGAAGGCACGGAATCTCTTTCCTGATTTCCAAGGGACCAGGGATTTTGAGAGTAGACAAGAGAAGGTTGGTTGACTTTAACCTAAACCAAAGCGTTCTCCTCATCTCCAAAAACGATGGATTGGCCGTTGGGAAGGGAGAAGTCGTGGCCGCTATAGATGTCGTACCTCTGGCTATCAGTAGGCGTGAGATGAAGAGGGTAACTGAACTCGCTTCCAAGGGCACCGTGAGGGTAGAGCCATTCAGGTATTCGAAGATAGGTCTTGTGATCACTGGGACGGAAATATATGAGAAGAGGAAGAAAGACCAGTATTTTGCTATAGTGAAGAGTAAGTGTGATAAGTATGGGTGGAAAATCTCGTACAAAGAAATAGTGCCGGACGACAGGGAGAAGGAGACCAGTGCGATAATGAAGGCGAGGGAGTCTGGCGCAGAAGCGATAATAGTTACGGGAGGAATGTCAGTCGATCCTACCGATCAGACGCCCGAAACGATCAAGAGGCTTGGAGCAAGAATATTGGCTTATGGTGTTCCGATGAAACCAACTACTATGTCAATAGTATCGATCTGGAAAGGTATTCCCTTGTTTGGAATATCTGCGGGTGGAATTAGGTACAGCGATTTCAACTCGATAGACGTCTTGTTCTCGAGGCTGATGGCTGGAGAGATTCCTTCGAAAAGGGACATTGCTAGCCTAGGTTATGGAGGCATATTCTGGAACTACAACGCTACAGGAAGTGGAACACAGACCAAGAAATCAGGACGGGTTCACGACCACTGACTTCGCTTCTTGTCGTTTCCTCCTGCACGTTACCAGTTCTGAAATTATGCTAACGGAGATCTCGGCCGGCGTGATCGCACCGATGTCTATCCCGATGGGCGCATGGATGGAATCGAGAAAATCCTTCTTTATGCCCTTTGCAGCTAGCGTCTCGAAATCTGATTTTATTCTCTTTTTGCTCGCGAGCAGTCCTACGTAGCCAACACTGTGCTTCGAAATTTCCTCCAGTACTGGAATGTCCCTGGCGCCCTTTGTGAGAACCACAACAAAGTCGTCGTCCTTGAATGCAAAATCACTGAGGGGTGAATTGACGGGATCGATCAGGACATCCGGCTTGGAATTCAACACTGGATTTGGGTCAATCACTGTTACGCTCATACCTACAGACTTACCCAGATTGACAAGGCCGTCTTCAATCTCGTCCTTCCCACCCTGCCCGATTATCACCAGCCTTTCGTTTCTGCGGTATGGTTCGAGGTATATGTCCATGATCCCGCCGCAGTTTGTCTCTACGTGGATCTCGTCCTCCCTGTCCTGCGCCATTCCTACTAACGTTTCCTTCGCATCCTCAAGAAACACCTTGATTGTCTTGGCTTTGCCGGAATTCAGAACTTCCTTCGCCTTCTCGATGATCGCAGCATCCGGGCAGGCACCACCTAGCGTGCCATAGACCACTTCCCCCTTGCTCGATATGACCTCCTTAAATCCTGCCTTTCCGATGGAGGAGCCGGATACCCTGACCACCGTCGCGACTACGAACGATTCATCCCTCTTGACAAGATCCGAAATGATCTGAGGAAACTCCCAGTTGTTCAATGAGTTTGGAATCCAAATCCGTATAAATCGTTTTGCTAAGTCTGTCTTTAACATAACTTATCCCAGGCAATTTTAATAGATTCTTTTCTAATACCGTAAATGAATGGAACTGAAAGGAGAATTTGAGGTAAAATCTGACAGATCCACGGTCGCGTCATTCGTTTCGGACATCGACAGGATCGTTAAGATCGTTCCCGAGGTTCAGTCGATAGAAAGACTGAATGACAGCTCTGCGAGGCTAGTTGTGAAGGCTGGACAGTCTGCAATCAAAGGAAAGTTCAATCTGCTGTTGGAGATAGGAAACAAGGTGGATGGAGAGCAAATTGAAATAACGGCCAGGGGATCTAGTACGACCGGCTCTCTAGACCTGAGGGCTAGCTACAGCTTCTCTGACTCTGAGGGAGGAACCATCGTAAATTGGGTGGTAAACATCACAATAGGAGGTATGATAGCAACTATGGGTTCTAGGGTGATCAACTCCACTGCAGAAAAGTACGTTACAGTCCTGACCGAGTCTTTTAGAAAATCGTTTGAGAAATGAGCCAGTATGTGAGCGGCCCTAAGGTTGCGGGAATAATTTTAGCTGCAGGATACTCAAGGAGGTTTGGATCAAACAAGCTACTCTACAGAGTCAAAGGAAGGAGCGTCATAGAGTGGTCGATTGGTGCGGTAACCAGCGCAGACCTCTGGAAGACTGCCATAGTGACTCCACAATCCAAAGACCTGGACGCGTTCGTTCCCGATGGGATGCTGAAGCTAGTGAACGAGGACGCAATGGATGGGATTGGGACTTCGATCGTCACCGGAACTCGTCACTTCAAGAGAGATGCGGATGGTATCATGTTGCTGCTAGGAGATCAGCCTCTTATAACTGGCGGAGACCTAAGGAATCTCCTCAACGAATTTTATCTTGAACCGTATCAAATCGTAGCGGGTTCTGTCGGTGGCGAGATCAGGAATCCGATCGTATTTCCGTCTTCCCTCTTCGATGAATTATTGACCCTCAGTGGCGATAAGGGTGCCAGGAACATTGCTATTGCCCATGGAAAGATTGTCACAAGGGTAGAGATCGAGCCGTCACACCTCATAGATATTGATAGAATTGAAGATGTCAACTACCCACCCCTGAAGGAGTGAGCTTGTTGCTGCCCTCACCTATGCCTGT
>CAYMEF010000006.1:0-54647 GCA_964389625.1 uncultured Thermoplasmatales archaeon | reverse complement strand
AGACTCAAGATCTGTTTCCATAGGGATTCGCCGGTTCAAATCCGGCCCTCCGCATTCCGTCTTGCTCTCGATTCCGATCGTCTGAAGAGGTCTCAGGGAACTGACTGTTCAGAAAACCAGCTCATCACTGAAAGAATCTCACTTTTACCACAGGCTCATCTTTGTCTTCTCTCAGAGTGTAATAGAGAATCAGACTCACCAGCACCAGACCTATACCTATGCTCAGAGCGATCGATGGAAACCCAAAGAAGAAGACTATTAGGAGCGAGATTCCAATCACTGGCAGGATTGGATAGAGCGGCATCAGGAATGACTTCTCATCTGTTATGCCGGCTTGTTCCAGGAAATCCCTGTGCTTGACTGGATTCATCCTCATCCTTCTTATCTTAATTAGTGCAAAACCAGTAAGCATGTAGCTGAACAGGATCCCGAAATTGCTGATCGCAGCGATGATGTATATGTTACCCGCAAACATAATAACCACTCCAAGAAAGGCGGTAAGGAGAACCGCAGTTACAGGGGCTCCCCCTTTCCTCGATACCTTCCGGAATATTGAGGGGAAGAGACCGTCCTCGGAGAGTTGATGGCTAAGTTGTGAGCCAGCTATTATCATCGCGAGAGTCGCGGAAGTTGTTGCGGCGAGAGCTGCAAAGTTCACAAGATAGAACAGCCAGGAAGGTGCGCCGGCGCTCTTCAGTGCAAAGCTGAGGGGGTCCGCAACGAATCCATACCTGGATTCCGGCACCAGAGCAAGCATAGACAGCGTAACAAGCACATACAGAACGAGGCTTATCACGACCGCAACAAGTATTGCCCTGCCAGCTGTCCTTCCACCTCCCTTGATGTTTGGAGACATCGTAGCTATGGACTGGAAACCTGCGTATGCAAACATTGCAATCACACTCGCAGAAAATATCCCTGGAACGTTGTGAAATGGAGATACAAGTAGGTTAGTGTGCAGGGACCTACCGAACGCAAGTGCGAAAATGATGAACACCACCAGGACTCCAACCTTGAAGATTACAATACCTAGATCGGTCTTAGCGGCATCAGAAAGCCCCCTGAAACTAACGCTCATTAGTCCCAATATGAGAAGTATCGCGAAGATACGGGAATATGTCACCCCTTGGATACCCAACATAGAGCCAACGTATGATCCGAATCCCAGCGAGATTGCCGATACAGAAGCCACAAAACTCAGATAGAGCGAAATTCCGGTGATGAACCCAAGTTCGCTTCCAAATGCGTTGTAGACGAATGAGTAGGACGCCCCGCTTGTCTTTGGCATTGCACTGGTGAGTTCGCTCATCTCGAGCGCGAGTATGACGGCGACCGCGCCTGTCAGCAGGAATGCGAGCAGCGCCCCAGTACCTGCAAGATCGATCATAGTGCCGCTGAGAACAAAAATGCCCGCTCCGATGATACCTCCTAACCCGACGGCGACCGCACCCGCAAAACCAACTTCCTTCATTGCTACTCCTTAGAGAATATGGCAGACATTAAAAAACTTCCAGTTAGATCTGGACTAACGCAAACGTTAATCTGCCAAACTTTGTTGCAACACTATGGAGAGAGACGAAAAGGAGTCGAAGGAAGTAGTTCTGAACTACAGTAGATCGTTGCACACACAGAAATACGATCTGCCACAGGGACTATCTAGTTCAAGAATTCGCGGTCATTGCCAGAGCGGAGAATCATTCCGCGAGCCCGGGGGTTTCATCGGCATGCTCAAGGCTTACGAGTGGAAGTACGATTTGAAGAAGTTCTCCTCGGAAGGTGAAAATATCTGTGCTTTTTGCGAGTACGGAATAACATCCACAACCATCTTCACGAGTTCCTGGTACAGGGTCGAGGATGGAAAGAGTGCTTCAGTGAGGGACCTCTTCGATTCCGGACAGATGCCACATCCAATACGGTGTTAATCATGACAACGGATAACGCATTAATCGGAAGGCATCGGGTATGAAAGACAATCTGAACCTCCTGGCTCTGGAGTTTGCCAAACTCCACAACGAACCGGGAAAGATGCTGATACTTCCAAACGCGTGGGACGTTCCCAGTGCACGGGTGTTAGAGAATGAAGGGTTTCCTGCCATTGCCACTTCGAGTGCAGGAATGCTGGTGTCCCTCGGATTTCAAGACGGTGAGTCTATAGGGCGCAGGAGGTTCCTTGAAGCTGTCAAGAGAATTGGTTCAGTTCTTTCGGTGCCATTCACAGTGGATGCGGTTGCAGGGTTTGGTAATTCTATAAGAGACCTGAAGTTGACTATAAAGGGGCTGATCGAAGCGGGAGCGGTGGGACTGAACATAGAGGATTTTCAACACGAGACGAAGAGCCTGTATCCCATAGAGTCCCAGGTTAACAAGATCAAGGCGATCAGGGAAGTCGGAGATTCGTTGGGGGTAGAGATATTCGTCAATGCAAGAACGGATGCGTTAAGATATTTTGATGGAGATGACGACGAAAAGTTTACTGAGGCCGTAAACAGGTGCAAGGACTTCAGGGAAGCAGGGGCCGGATGTGTCTATCCGATGGGACTGGTCAGGCGGGAAGACATCGAACGATTCGTGAAGGAGATGGACGGATTTCCAATAAATGTAATGATCAGGCCAGGGATTCCACCCCTCAGCGATCTTGAAAGCATTGGAATAAAGAGGGTCAGCTTTGGTCCAGGAGCCAGTTATGCTGCAATGGGTCTGCTGAAGAGAATATCGAGAGAGATAATAAATGAGAGGAAAACTGACCTGCTAATAAACGGAGGCATTTCGTACGAGGAGCTCTTGGGATTGACTGGACGGCGCTCAAGAGAATAATTCTAAGTCCGCTCGAGTTTCATCTTCTTTAGAGCGATTTCCTCGTTTATCTGTTTCATCTGCTTTTCTGCTCTCTTGTGAGCATCTATCAGGTCCTTCAACGATTTCAAGTAAGCCAACTTGTCCCTGACGTACATAGACCTCTCGTTTAGGTATTCGTCGATAGTCGTATCGTCTTCTTTCACCGTATCTAATATTTTTTCCATTGTTGGAACCGTTAATCCGAGGTTCATCAGTTCCTCGAAGTACCGGGAAATCTTGAGGAACTGATCGAGGCTTAACTCTCTCCTGCCAATAAGTGCTATCTGCGAGGAAATCTCCTGTATCTTGTCTGGATCAAAATTCGCGTGTTTAAGACCCTCAATTACAGCCTTTATGGCATTTTCATCCTCGGCTCCTCTGGGCAGTTCCTGTTTCAGATAGCTCGAAATTGAAACCTCTCTTGAAAGCCTTTTCTTTTCCGCTTCCATGTTTTCAATCTCCCTCCTTACCTTTGAAAGCCTCTCAGCAAGTTCGAGATTCTGGATTTCCTTGCTCTTTATCTCCCTGTTAAGTTCCTTCCCCTTCTCTACCATCGAATCAAGCGCCTTGGGAATGTCCACGTAATCAACATTCTCGTACTTTGCCAACTTCATCATTTTCTCGGTAGTTTTCATGAACTGTTCTCTCTTCTCTTCGCTCATAGAATAGATCTCGTTGACTATTGCGATTATTTTGTCTCTGTCCATATCCTTGAATATTCCATAATAGTGGTAGCCTTCCACCAGATCGTGTGGAGTCAGTTCCTTGTCTCTGATAAGGAAAGCCAAGTCTTTGAGCTCCTGCGCAATTTCGTTTCCAAGGTCCATATTTATGTAGCCTTGTTTCCACTCCTCCAGTACCTCTTCAACCGAACTCAACGAAATTCTCTCTTCTACTGAAATGTCATCAAGCTTTCTTCCATTGATGAATTTGACTATTACCCTGTTTTTGGTTTTAAGCGGGATCGAGTTCATTTGGCTTTCTAGGAAAATCCCGTATTTAACTGTTATTTCCTTGTATTCAGCCATCCAGCATTAGATGAAGCCCAGGGTGAGCCCTTCCTCAATGTTCCAAAGACGTTTTTAAGGCCCACATTCTACCTTCCCAGAAACTAGATGAAGGTCGAAAGGCTTGTTGTAGGACCCCTCAATACAAATTGTTACATCATCAGCGAGGATCAGGAGTGTGCAGTTATAGATCCTGGAGGAGACTAGGATTTAATTATTGGGAAACTGGATGACAATGGTCTAAGGCTCAAAGCCATAATAGCTACCCATGCCCACTCCGATCACATCCTCTCCGTGTCCGCTCTTAAAGAGAGATTCGATTCTCCTTTCCTGATAAGCAGGATGGATGAGGGAATACTGAACGGCTTTACGAGTTTCACAAAGAAATATTTTGGAGTAGACCCAGGTCCTCCACCTACTCCGGACCTACACTTGGACTCCAATAGTAAATTGATCATAGGTGACAAGAATTTGAGCATCGCGGAGACCCCTGGACACACCCCCGGAAGCTGTACAATCTTAGTAGATGGGCTGATGTTTACCGGCGATTTCATCTTTAAGGGAACTATAGGCAGAACCGATTTTGGGGGGTCCCGCACAGATATGATCTCCAGTATCAAATGGGCGAAGAGCCTGGAAAGTGACTACGTAATCTATCCGGGGCACGGAGAATCGACTACTCTTGAAGCAGAGAAGAGGTCCAATCCATTCTTCAATGAGTTATTCTGATACAATACTCTGGATTAAGAACGAAGAGCCATCGGGATGCTAGGCGTGAAATAGGTCTGATACTTTCGATGATTTTCCATCCTTTAGTATATTGACATCGTCTTCGTATGCTGCATCTAGAGCCAGACTCTTCCCCCTTGCCGTGTTGATAAGAAAGAATGACCTCTTTTCATGGCCGTTAAGAACTACTCTCAACTTATTCGACAGCTTACCATCCGACTCATAGCCATATATCACGTACCTCCCCGAATCTACATAGACCCTACTCTCTATCCGCCCCTTCTTTGTAAGAGTTTTATAATTTTCCATGCGGTACAAACGAACCTTCACTTAAAAACCTGACACTGGAGCCAAGCAGACCCAGGCGTTAATTTCAGCAGAACAGTATTACTGAACATTCTGGGGCATCATTGGAGAAGTCTGCAGAACGGAACACAGATGCAACAATGGATATAATTCTCTTTGTATACTAAGTAATTTTTATATACTCAATATCAATGTGTTGTTGTGACGGATGAAGCGAAGAGTAGAAGCGATCTGGTAACTCCCAGTATCGTTCTCAAGGGTAAGGAGGTGCGAGACGGAGCAGGCGTTAGGATTTCGAGACTGTTCGGTTCCCCGAATACTTTCGAGTTGACCGACCCATTTCTCCTTTTTGACTATTTTGGCTCTGACGACCCGGAGGAGTATAAGGCGGGGTTCCCGTGGCACCCACACCGTGGAATTGAAACGCTGACATACTTGTTGAAGGGAAAGGTGGAGCACGAAGACAGCATAGGGAACAAGGGTGTGATTCGCCCGGGAGAGATCCAGTGGATGACTGCGGGAAGCGGAATATTCCACCAAGAGATGCCGAGTTCCTTCGGGCAAGACAAGACGATGCTAGGTTTCCAGCTCTGGTTGAACCTTAGGAGAGCTGACAAGCTTTCGAAACCGACATACAGAGGCATAGATGTAAATCACCTTAACAAGGTCCAATCGGAGAGGAACGAGATCAAAGTCATTTCGGGTAGCATCTTGGGAAAGGATAATCCTTCGATGGAAAAGCACAGTTTGGATGTGAGTTATTTCGACGTAACATCAAATGGTGGATTCCTGGAGATATACAAACCATATGGTTTCACATCGCTGATAATTCCCATGGAAGGAGATCTAACGTCAAATGGTGCCCCTCTAAACAAACTTGAAGTCGCCGTATTCGGACCTAAAGAAGGAACGATCAAAATCGAAGGCGGGGATGGGCATCGGTACATCTATATCTCTGGGAGAAGGACCAACGACAGGATCAGCTGGTATGGTCCAATAGTAATGAACGACTGGAATGAAATAGAGAATTCGCTAAAGGACCTGCAAAATGGAACGTTCATCAGAGACAACAACCCGAGTTTTAGTGCATTCTAGAATGAAGGAAGAGAAGTGCTATATAACCCCATTTTACTGAGGACGTATGAAGCTACTGGTACCATTCGATCTTGAGGAGAAGTATAAAAATATCGGGCGGGATATTATTGGTGAAGAGAACATAATCTGGTTTCCTGAAGACGGCAAGGCTGAGGTCGTTCTTGTGAGGGGAAACGATTTCCCTAGAGACAGGAATTTCAAGCTCATTCAGACCGTGAGCGCAGGGACAGATCACATCAATACGGGTTCCATACCAGAGAACACATTGATTGCGAGCAATGCAGGGGCGTACTCCATTTCAGTTGCGGAACACGCATTTGCCTTGCTGCTTGAAAGGGCAAAGAAAATATCGACCTTTGAGCAAGAAACGAAGAAAGGAATATTCAAGCCAAGAGCCACGAATCTGCTGTTCGGAAAGACAATTGGAATAGTAGGGTATGGAGGCATAGGTAGTCGAGTCGCAGCTATTGCCAAATCATTCGGCATGAGAGTGGTGGCCATAGGGAGGGGCTTCCGGGATACCCATCTTGACGAGTTTCTGGAGATGGAAAAACTCGATAAACTGCTGGAGGCGTCGGACGCGATTCTCATTTCTATCCCTCTAACGAACAGGACGATAGGTATGATCGGGGAACATCAGCTGAACCTCGTTAAGAAGGAATGCGTGATAATTAACGTAGCCAGACCGGAGATTCTGATTGAGGAGGAGTTGCTGGATTTCCTGAAAAAGAACAAGATGGCATCCTACCTGACCGACGTGTGGTGGGGAGAACCAAGGCTGGATAATTCTAATCTCGAAAATATAGTTGTCACTCCACACGTAGCTGGAGGACTTTCAGGAGAGGTCATGGAGTTGGCCTTTAGAAGCGCCTTTGAGAACGTAAAAAGATACATGGATGGTAAAGAACCGCGCAACCTTGTAAAGAGAGAGGAGAGCCTCTTCTTTGATAGGGTCAAGATAGGTATCTAGACCTAGAGTCCTGTAAATGTACTTCAGATCGTAGTACAATCATAAAGGCTTTTTAGTGTTGTTTGTTGGGACTGCATGACCAGTAGTAATTTGACCAAGGTCAGGCGACACCCAGAGAGGGGCAGCTACGATCGGGAGTTGCTATTTAATATTCTTGAAAATGGTCTGGTCTGCCAGGTCGCTTTCCAGGTTGAAGGTCAACCCTTCGTTATACCTATGTCCTATTACAATGACCAGGAATACATCTACATACATGGAAGCCAGGTTGCGAGAATAACGGACACGCTAAGGACCGGGATGCAGATAGCAATATCGATCCTGGAACTTGACGGACTGGTCGTAGCGAAGGGACTAGCCGACAACTCAATGAACTACAGATCTGCCATCATATACGGGAAGCCAGAAGAGGTCTCAACGGATGAAGGGAAGCTAGAATACTTCGAAGAGTGGATAGACCACCTGATGCCTGGGAGAAGGAAAGACACCGCAATGCCTAACGAGGATGAGCTCAGAGGAGTTGCCGCATTTAGAGTTAAGCTTGAACAGTTTTCCGTAAAGGTGAGAAAGGGCGGGCCGTCAGAGGCAAGGAAAAATCCAGAAATCTGGTCAGGCGTCATACCTATCTCCTCGAGATTCCATTCGCCCACATTTGTATCCAGCCCCAATACTCCCGAATGTGTTGCGTCCTTTATAAGGAACAAGAACAACGAACAAGTTTCCTTGTAAGCAAGATTTCACTTGTTCTGACCTGAGGCATCTAACGCCTCTCCTTCAGCCACTCGAATATCTCTCTGTAGAACTGCTCCATGTGCTTCCTCTCCCTGAAACCATGTCCCTCCCTTGGGAAAAGCAATAACCTCACATCCTTTCCTTTGTCCTTCAGTGCCCTGTAGAACTGATAGTATTGCCCCACTGGAACGTAGGGATCTTCTATTCCGTGAGCAAGAAGCACTGGCGTTTTCACATTCTCAGCATACCAAAGTGGGGAGAACTTCAGGAATTTGTTGAACTTGTAGGGGTCCTCATTGTAGTGTATCCTATCCCAGGTTGGAAGGTTGCTAACACCGTGAAAACTGATCCAGTCGGATATGCCGAACAGCGATATCGAACCCTTGAAAATATCTGTCTGGGTAACCGCCCATGCAGACATGAAACCGCCATACGACCCACCGGTTATGAAAATGTTTTTCTTGTCCACTCCTCTCTTCTTCACGAGATAGTCTATCCCGGTCAGGATGTCCTGAAGGTCCATCCCTCCCATGTCACCTAGGTTCAGTTCTGCATATTTTCTTCCCCTTCCAACGCTGCCTCTGTAGTTTGGGAGGAAAACGGAGTATCCATTTGAGAGAAAGATCGTTGTGTTTCCAATGAAAGAATCTACAGAAGAACCCGTTGGACCACCGTGTACAGAAACCATGAGGGGAGCGTTCTTACCCGCAGATCTGAATATCCCTGTGACCTCCAAGCCGTCTGATGATTTCCACTTTATCCTCTCGGAATCATAGGCCTTGCAATCACGGATCTGTCTATTTATTTCTGTTATCCTCTTTTCCTTCTTGCTTTTCATGTCAATCAATAGAATCTCATCGGGTTCCCTAGAGCTTTCAAATGACAGTGCCACTCTTCCATCGGCATATGAAAAAGAAGGTGACCACTGTCTGTAAACGGACCACCCGTACCTGGTCCAGAGAATTTCCCTCCCGTCCTCATTGAAAAGCGACAGCCTAAAGGTCCCGTCCTTGTTAGAGAGTGCGTAGAATTCTTCGTCGTTTTTCCATAGCACTTCGGTGTAACTCTCTTCATCTCCTTCTGTGAGGTCCACCGATCTCTTGTTTCTAAGGTCTATTCTCATGATGTCTCCAGAGTTTACGCCACGGTCGCTCCAAAGCGATTCGAGGAAGAGTAGTTTCTTGTTATCCGGAGACAGCCTTGGTTTGGCTACCTGTCTCTCTTTCTTTGAGTAAACCTTCTTGATCTCTCCATCCTTCAGATCTATCAGTGAAACGACAGAATCGTACCACGACCATTCGTGTGGAAATCTGGATGTAATGGCGGCAACAATACCGTTGTTCGCATCGAATTCCCATACCTGCGCTCCCTTTGTGATCCTTCTAAACCCAGAACCTGGTTCAAAGGTCCAAAGTGAGTCGAACCTGGGTTCTTCCTCAAAGAAGTATCCATCATCGCCCTTCTTTTTTTCCACTTCCTTTGGATCTCGGTCTTTTATCAGCAGGATTAGTGCGTTGTTGTCCAACCACTGAAGCCCTTCCGCGGTTCCCTCGATCACCACCTCCTGCCCCGAGTCTTCTTGAAAATCATACAGGAAGAGCCTGAATTCTTCGTCCTTCTTGGATAGATAAGCCAGCTTGTTGCCCGCAGGACTAATCTTTGGATTGAAGTTGGACCGACCCTGCTGTGAGAATTCCCTCTGCTTGCCATCTCTGATCCACTTGACGACTATTTCGGTAGCCATCTCCTCTTTGAAGTTCTTGTACACCCTAGAAACGGTGAACGCGATCTTGGATCCATCTCTGCTGTAATCGATGTCAGATGCGTATCTAGAATTCATCAAGTCTTCCAAGGTGTGATCGTGAAGTTTCTCCATTTTGATGACCTCTTAGTTTGAAAACGTCAGTCTCATATTAAGATTTGCGAATACGCCGCAGAGTGAGAGATCACGGTCAACAATCAACAGGAATTCTGTTGAGGAACCTTTACAAACCCACTGGGACCTGTTGCACTGAACCCCGCTACATCGACCTAAAGTCCTCGGCAACGCTCTCCCTGAAACCCCTGTCTTCTGTATAATCTCTGGCAGTGTCGCTCAGTATCTCGATCGTATTCAAGAGCGCCTCCTTTGCCTTGGGGGACCTGGCTGCCTCCAAGGATGCCCTGGAGTGCCACGGTGTTCCTGGCGCTGCAATCTGAAAGCCGACTTCCAGAGCGGGGACCACCTGGGTCACGTTTGCAAAGTCTGTAGATCCCTTAGGGAACTGTCCGAAAGTCTCCTCTGGAGGAGGACAGTCGAATCCCCTATCGATGATCTTGTCTCTTATCCTGTTTGAGAGGGTCGGGTTGAGCCTCGTTGTTGAAAACAGCTTCCCTATCTTCCTTACAGAGTATGTGGTTTCTGTTGCTATTGCACAGCCCTCAATTATCTTCAAGAATCTAGCCACAATTTCACGGTGGTAATCGATATCCGATGACCTTATACCGTAGGTCAGAACGGCTCTCTCTGGTGTAACATTGGAAGCCATTCCCCCCTCTCTTATCACTCCGTGCATCACGAAGTTTGCGTCACGCCTAACGTGTTGTCTCATCATACTTACTGCATTGTACGTAAGTATGGCTGCGTCCAGAGCGCTCCTTCCGCTGTTCGGGTTAGCTGCCTCGTGAGCAGCTACACCCTCGAATGTGACCTCAAAATCCTGAACTGCAAGTGACTGGTCCCCGACATTCCACCTATCCCCTGGATGTGAACCTAGGACAATATCGACTTTTTTGAACGCGCCCTGGTCGGCCATTGTAATTTTGGAACCTGCCCATTCGCCCGACCCCTCTTCGTCGGGAGTCCCAAAAACAATAATGGTCCCGTTGGAAATTTTTTCGGTGGACCTGATCGCAGAAAAGACAGCAGAGGAAGCGATCAGGTTATGACCGCAAGCATGACCTATCCCGGGTAGAGCATCGTACTCCGCCAGGAAAGCAATAGAAGGTTTTCCGTTCCCGACAACCTTCTCTGCCTTGAATGCAGTTGTGATGCCCATGAAGTTCTCTGTTACCCTGAATCCGTGTGACTTCAGTACGTTCATAAGTAGTCTTGAAGACTCGAATTCCCTGCTTCCAATCTCATTTAGCTCATAAATTCGAAGAGCTAGTTTCCAGAAGTCAATCTCTTCTGGTACCTCGGAACCGTTCACGAATTTACATACGAATCTCGATAAAAACGTTTAGCCGGAGGGTGATACATTTGCGGAGGTCAGTTCCAGTGTACGACACACATTCCTTTGCACTTTTGTTCCTACTGCGACGTGTAGCCGTGGTCCATCGTGATCACGCACCGTTGATGGAAGACGCTTCGGGAGAACATAGGAACGTTACCACCGAGGCGATTTCGTGGGGTTCGATCAGCCTCTTCACCGGAGAATTCTTCAAAAGGACGTCTTCTACAACTCTGTCCTCGCTAACTCCCCAAGCTGCTGCCTGCGTCTTCACCTGACTGGCGACAAGATTGGTTTTTACGTAAAAGGGTGCAATCGCATTGCACGTTATGCCGTGAGGACCGGACTCCACGGATATCGCCCTCGTCAATCCCACGAGAGCGTGCTTTGCCGTAACGTATCCCGTCTTGAATGGAGAAGCTACCAGCCCGTGGATTGAGGAGATGTTCACTATTCTACCCCACCCTCTGTCCTTCATTGCGGGCAAGGCATGTTTTGACAGGATGAAAGGCGTGACCACCATCAGGTTCAGCATTTCCTGAAACGTCTTTTCTGGAAACTTCTCGATCGGTGATACGAATTGGAATCCAGCGTTGTTTATCAGAATGTCGACCCCACTGAATCTCTCATTGGCTTCCTTGATGACTCGTCCTGAATTGGAAGCTTTGGTGAGGTTGGACTGAATGAACAGGACATTCCGATTCCCCTTGATGGACTCCTCCTCTAGTTCTTTTTATCCACTATGACTACCGAGTTACCGTTAGAGATGAAAGCATCTGCTATCGATCTGCCAATCCCCTCAAGTCCTCCAGTGACCAGGACCACTTTGTCCTTCGGTACTCGAGTCTGATCTATCATTCTACATCCTCCTCAGACGAACCCCGCAGCCACAAGCCTGTTTATGACCTTGCTTCCGAAAGATCTGCTGAAAATCAACGCAAGTGCAATGGCCACAAACAAGGCTGCAGTAAACACTGTAACTGCCAACGCTATCGTTTCTAATCCGACTTCTAGGGCGCCGAAGGAGAGTGCTATGAGGAAGTATGCAGGTAGGATCGGGATGAGAGTACCCATTTGCCTCAGGTTGAACTGGCCTGGCATCATGAGTTCCTCCCTTATTTGCATCGGATAGAGGAAGGCAGACATAATTACTACTATTATGAGCATCGAAGGTATCCCGACCAGTAGGAACAACCCAAAATTCAGGGCCTCTTCATTCCCCATGTAGGCTAAAATAAAATTTACAATGGCTAGTGGTGCTACTAGAGTTGCCATTGAAAGTGACTTTGCAACGAGTATATCTCTGAGGTACCGGACTGGATTGCGGGTCATAAATCCCAGCCACAACCTCTCATTACCAAGAACCCCCATCGTGAAGAACATTATGAAAATAATGGAGTAGAATGAAAATATGAACATTACAATTTCCTGGGTATGCAGGGATATCCTGAGTGCGTAGGAGAATGTGTAGAAGTAAATTGCCGACAGGACAGAAGTTACGATCACTCCCTTGTACAGCTTGAACCTGCCAGACCTGTAGGCTCCACCACCTCCAAGAGAGTTCATCCTCCCCGAAACCTCGACTACGAAGAAATTCTCCGCAAGTATGGCCCTAGTAGGCGACATTCCGCTGAAGCGCCTTACGTGCTTGACATTGCCCGATGAGAACCTTGTGAATGCCTTCATGAGATCAAGGTCCACCCTTGAGAGAGATCTAAAAGCCAGCGGGACCGTTATGGCAGCGAGAATCACTGACGAAAGGACCGCATATAATGGATGACCTGAGTAGATCGCTGCAGGCGAGATCGGAAAACCAATATATATTGACAGGGTCCAGGCAGCAAGGAGTATAGCCAGCAGAGCCCTCCAGGTCATTCTCAGCATATACGTTATCGGTCCAAGAGAAGTCATTGTAAGGATTAGTGCAGCAAAATCGACTAGCGCGTATCCTAAAATGGGTTTGAGGCTGGAGAACGAATACGCGAGGACATAGATCGTTATCAGACCAAAGCTGAGGAACTGCACCACAAAGAGTGCAAGGGCCAGTTCTGATCTCTTGATCGGCAGTGTGAAGAGGTAATCCCTATCGGATTTCAGTACCGCGATTCCGCCGCTCATAATGGGGAGGACGGTAAAGAACGTGAGTATGGCTGGACCGTAATAGTAGTATACGGATCCGGAAGATCCCGTCTCATAACTCACGAATATTGCCCAAGCCAGCAAAACTAGCATAATCGCAAGTAACTGCTTTGAGAACCTGGAAAGCAGGACGAATTTCAGGAGCTTATAGAACATCTGTTAACATCCTCGCAACGATGCGTTCTATTGGCTCTCCTTCGTTTCCCATCTTCTTCAGGTCAATCAGGCTCCCCGTCCAGATCACAGAGCCTCTGGATATCATCACAATTCTGTCCGAGAGTCTGGTGGCAACTTCCATAATGTGGGTAGAAACGAGAAGAGTGGAATTGAGACTTCTAAGCTGGTCTATGACAGTTTCCTGTGTGGGAATGTCTAGATAGTTCAGAGGTTCGTCAAGAAATAGGACAGAGGGTTCGTGTAGTATGGCGAGGCCCATCGCGAGCTTTTGAACGTTCCCCCTCGACAATCTCCCGACCTTGGCCTTCTCATATTCCCTTAGCCGCAGGGAGTCTAACAGCCTGTCTACCTTTTCTGAAATATTCTCTATTCCTCTCAACGCACCGATGTACTCCAGGTTCTCCCTTACGCTGAACGACCTGTATGGTGAGGCATCGTCCGGTAGGTACCCCATAATTCGACGTGCTTCTTCCGAATTTGGTCTATATTCCCCAATCCTGGCTTCACCCGAAGTTGGAGTCAGGAGCCCGGCCAGTATCTTCAGTGTGGTAGTCTTCCCTGCCCCATTGGGACCAAGCAGTGCACATCTCTCTCCCGGTTCGAGCCTGAAACTGAGCCCCTTTAGGGCCTGTACTTCCCCATATTTCTTGGAGATATTGCTCAATTCAACGGACGGAGGAGAGAGCGATTTTTCCACTACTTCACCCTCTCTGAAAAGTTTACTGAAAGGACCGCCAGATTGCAAGCGCATTCCTGAGTTTTAGTGATAGTCCGATGTGTTCCTTCAGAGTTGTACCTGTTCCAAGAGTTCATGCCTATATATTGAGGCAGACGATTTAACTGTTAGTACCCCTTATAATCCGAACAGGGCGCTTTCGCTACCATCAATTTGTGCTAACTTTGTCTTCTGTTCTTTCCGAATATTGCTCGAAGTATCAGAACTACGACTACCAAGACCGCGGCAGTTATAATAAGGTCAGTTATCAGGGCCACACTCTGGAAGGTCTTCTGCTTGAGGGTCACCAGATTTACGTTTAGCAATACGCTGGGGTAAGTTCTGGTTGTCACCGTCAGGTTGTAGGTATAATTCTTGTACCCCGGTGCCGTGACCACGATTTCATACTTCTGTCCGGCCAGGAGAGTGACAGTAAAGACCCCACCTACGGTGGGTACTTCTTTTCCGTCGATCGTCATTGTAGCGTTGTTGGGAGTGAGGAGCCCGATAAATGTTATGGAGTAAAGTTTGAAGCTGACGTTCACGAGGGCGCTAGAACCACTAATGTTGATCGTGCCGAAACCGGGTGTGGCAGTGTAATTCTCTGGTACATTGATTGTGTAAGGATAGGACCCGTTAATGACATTAATTCTGATCTGGCTCAAGGCGGTCGGCTTTATGATTCCATCGAAAGCTATGGACCAAGTCGTACCAGGGGGGAGGCCCCGTTCATAGAAGAGGATGCTGTAGAGCTTGGAAAAAGTTATCAGAGTAGTGTTTGCGCCACCGGAAACTGTTAACAGCCCTGCAAACGGTATTACAGTGAATCCACGTACCAACCCAACCTGATAAACGTATGTTCCGTTGGCCTTCAGAAAAGTTATGGCGTTTGTCGTAGAAGATTGGTTTGTGTCGTTAATACTGACGCTCCACTGAGTACCGTTGGGGAGACCGCGCTCTTCGAACTCTACAGGATACAATTTCTGACCCGAAGTGTTGTAACTGTGAAAACCGAACTCGGGTACAACGGACGATGTGTGATTTTGCGAAATTTGATTGGTTGCTACTGGGAAGGACCCTGCCACAGCTAAAAACGAAAAAGAAATGATGAAAATAAGGACCCCTGCTGCGAGCAATTCATTTTTTCGGGTCATGTTCTTTATTGTTTGTAGTATCGATCAATTCGGATATTACACTTTCTATCGATCATTCACCCAGAGGTTACATTGAATTATTCGTTTCAATTCTCTTCCAATAAACTGCACTTAGTCGAATATCCTATCCATTTGTTGGTATCTACCCTGCAGAAGTTTCGTTTGAACGGGTTCTTATAGATAAATATCTATATTACAAATAATATGACATAAAGATGGCCATAGAGAATAAACAACTCAAAAAGAACGCCGTTAGCTACCTGGAGCTCATTTTTCAGTCGATATCGTTTACGGCTCCTGCTATCGCAGTAACAGCTACAATGACAGGAGCAGCTCTGTACGCATATGGCGCTCTGCCCCTGACATACATACTTGCATTTTTTGCCGTACTGTCTGCCGGATTCGTGATCTATGTCTTCTCCAGGAAGGTCGCATCCAGCGGAGGTTACTACAGGTACATAGAGAGAGGGTTTGGTAGTAGAGGTGGAGCCTTTGGAGGTTGGGTCTACATCCTTTACACAGTAATCGGGGCAACTCCATTCATCTACTTTGAGACCTCCCTGGCTACACAGGTTGGCTTTGGGATCTTAGGGATTAACCTTCCGAGCTGGTCCTGGTATCCCATTGGTATACTTGTTGCTCTTGCCGCTTTTGGTCTCGCCTATTCTGGAATTAAGAACTCACTCAGGTATAGCGTATATACCGGTACCATCGAAATGATTATTCTCCTCGTGGCAGCATTCTTCATTCTTTCACATACGTCACACCCTCTGAATGCTGCGGTGTTCACGACAAAGTATTCACCAACCGGTTGGAAGGGGGTTGCACTGGGTCTGGTATTCTCCTTCACTTCACTCGCAGGGTGGGGGTCGATGACATTCCTCGGCTCTGAAGCCAAGTCCGCACACTTCAACATCCGCCGGGGAGTCATAGTGACAATAATAGTCCTGGGTGCATTCTTCCTTTTCATGAGTTATGTCATGACGGTAGGATGGGGCCCGTCGAACATGTCCACCTACTTCAGCAACTTCCTACCAGGTCTCATCTTGACGCTCAGGGATGGGGGAATTGTGCTCGCGATCATAATGTTTCTATTCCTTGTGAATAGTGGATTTGTTGATACGCTCGCCATCATAAATGCAGGTTCCAGAGACCTCTATACCATGTCAAAGGACGGGATGCTTCCCAGCGTCCTTTCAAACACACACAGGAAACACAAAAGTCCACACATCGCACTAGTCTACAACACGATAATAGGCATAGTGATATTCACGATCACGGGGTGGGTATACGGTCCCTTCAATGGTTTCATCATAACCGGAGTCTGGACCGGGGCAGGTACCATCATTGACCACATTCTGCTTAACACATCCCTGCCACTCTATTTCAGCAAAATCAAGGGACTCAAATGGACTTATGTTGCAGTTCCAGTCGTCGCAACTGCGATCTACCTCTTCGCGCTCTATGGGTCTTTCCTCTCTATCAGCAATTATGTCATTATAGCGGTAATATTCATGGTGATCTACCTGCTAATAGGAGCGGTTTATTTCGCGGTCAAGAAAGGAATAAAAGTAGTACTGGAAGAGGGAGAAGAAGTTTGAAGGAAATCGATGGGTGGATGGATGAAAACCTACACTCGAGATGGAGCGGTGAACTCAAACCGATAGCCACAATCTCAAATCACGAAACGGTAAGGATGAAGATACCTGATTCGTCTACCAAACAGATCAGGGAGGACTTTACCGATGAAGGACTGAAGACTCTTGACAACTCGAAGTTCGATTGGGCTGTTGGTCCGCTCTTTGTAGAAGGGGCAAGTGTGGGCGACCTGCTCGAGGTGAAAATCGAAAATCTAGAGACTGCCAACTGGGGTTGGAGTGCGGTCCTGAAAGATTTCGGGCTTTTGAAGGGAGAGTTCAACGAAAAAATAGTAATATGGAAAGTAGGGAAGGACTACATCACTTCAGCAAGGGAGGGGTTCCTGGAGAACGTACGAATACCAACCAGACCCTTCCTGGGGGTGATCGGAACCGCACCGACGAGTGGGGAATTCCCAATGATACCTCCTCAGTACTTTGGGGGGAATATGGATAACAGGCTGATAGGTGTTGGTGCAAAGCTCTATCTTCCCGTGAACAGAGAGGGGGGGCTGATATCGTTTGCGGATCCACACGCAGCTCAGGGCGATGGAGAAGTCTGCGGAACTGCCATCGAGACGTCGGTTGTGCTTACGGCCTCAATTAACGTGATAAAGAACAAGTCTGTCAGTTTTCCGCGTATCGTTAGCAGGGAGGACTCGCACGATGATCTGGTCGTAACTCAAGGATTCTCGGATGACCTGCACAAAGCTGCCAAGTATGCAGTCAGGGGGATGATAGAATACCTGTCGGAAATTGGGTACAGTCGAGACGAGGCGTACGTTCTTTGCAGTGTCGCCGGCAATCTCAGAATCAGTGAGATCGTCGACGAGCCGAATTTCGGAGTTTCTATGGTCTTACCTTCAAAGTTGCTGGGAAAGTCTCACTGAATGAGTTTGATGATTTTCCTCAAAATAATTTGACCAAATAAGCAACACAAATGATCACTATTTTCTAGTGATACTAAGGAAGTACTTGGTATCGAACCAGAATTTGGTTGTCGTAGTATGGGCGCTATAAGGAATAAACCCAAATTAGGAGTGTTCATGCCACTTTGAGACACGCATTCGAAGACTGAACATTTACACAGCACACTGCAAGAGTCCGTCCTTTTCCTACGTACGAACAATCTGGTCCAATATTTCAGAGAAGGCATCTCTTGATATTGCAGAAATTTCATTTCAAACTTCAGTGGGCACATACCTTGACTCCACTTTTCATCGCTATAACGGTACCAAAGACGTAATTGAAATAGATATGGACGACTTAATTTTGCAGAGCGTTGCAATAGATGCAAGAAACAGAGGAGAGTGTGAAGAGGTGGGAGTGGATGTCGTTCCTAGAGGCATCAGCTTGAGGGGCAATACCGTTCTGTTCAACTTTTGATGGGATAGGTACTGACAGAGCGAGAAATACCAGTCTTACCGCTACATTTCGGAGGAAGTGATCAGGCCGCCGGTCGATGATAGAGCTAAACTCTTTGGGGTAGACACGATCAATATGTGCGACTCGAGGAAGCTGTATCGACCTGCCCGGTCTCAATATCTCGAGAAAGAGGTTTTGATAGGGGAGAATCTGGCTAATCTGGAGAAATTGTACGATAATCGGTTCAGACTCTATGCCGTTCCGATCAAAGGCAAGAGGGTCGCAGCCATGTCCATAAGTGCCTTGGCGGAAACCATTTGAGACTCTGGGAGTGTGCTATCAGAATCGTAAAGAATCTTAAATATCTCTCACACGATATTCATAGCAGATGCGTCTCAGCTACCAAGCAGGCACAGTAATCATCAAGGACCCTTCTTCCATTCCCGATTACATCGCATTCGATAATCGGACACGGACTTACCGGACTGAGGGGTACCTCTACTCCCGTCTCAAAATGGATTTCCCCGATGCTGAAGACGAAGTCTTCAGGGAAACTGAAGTGAGCCTGAAACACGACGAGAACCTCAGGTCGTACCAGAAGAAGGCAGTGGATCTGTGGTCGTCTAACTCGTATTCGGGAGTTGTAGTCCTTCCCACTGCGGCGGGGAAGACCCACATAGGGATGGAGGCGATGTCCAGACTCTCCACTTCTACCTTAGTCGTAGCTCCCACCATTGAACTGGTGCAGCAGTGGAGGGATAGGCTGCAGAGAACGTTCGGAATTGAGATAGGGCAGATAGGTGGGGGGGAGAAGGAGATAAGGGACGTTTCCGTCAGCACCTACGACTCTGCATACCTGATGGCGGAAAAGCTGGGAAACAGGTTCAGGTTCCTCCTTGTGGACGAGGTGCACCACCTCGCTGCAGAACGCTACATGGAAATTGCCAGAATGTACGCTTCACCATACAGGATGGGTTTAACGGCTACATACGAGCGCACGGACATGCTCCACGAGAGGCTGCAGCAGTTCATGGGGGGTAAGGTGTTCGAGCTCGGCTATGAGGAGCTTACCGAATTCCTTGCGGACTACGAGATCATAAGGATACCGGTGGAACTGGAGCAGGAAGAGGAAGAGCAATACGACAAGAACAGGAAGGTATTCCTGAACTACCTGAGGAAGCACAGGATGAGGATGAGGGGCCCCTGGGACTTCGAGAGGTTCATTTTGTCGTCATGGAACCCTGAGGGGAGGGAGGCCCTCATCGCATGGAGGAAGGCCAGGTCGATAGCATTCAACTCGAGGGTGAAGGTTGACACCGTTAGATATGTCCTCTCAAAGCACAGGGGAGAGAAGACGATAATATTCTCCGAGGACACGAACACCTCCTACCTCATATCAAAGGAATTCCTGATGCCCTGCATCACTTACCTCACCCCAGGTCCCGAGAGGAAGGAGTACCTTGACATGTTCAGGAGGGGGGACGTAACTTCATTGGTCACGTCAAGGGTGCTGGACGAGGGTGTGGACGTCCCGGACGCATCGGTAGGCATAATACTCAGCGGTTCCGGATCCACTAGACAGTTCCGCCAGAGGCTCGGAAGGCTGCTTCGACCATCGGCAGGTAAGAAGGCTGTGCTCTACGAGATAATTGCAAGTGGTACCAGCGAATTCGCCACATCAAGAAGGAGGAGGAAGGGTGTTCCCAGTTCAGCTGATGTCAGTTAGGAGGAGCAAGAAGGGCATACTGAGATCGGTGTTCCTCACTGAGCAGAGCAGCGACTACTGCTTTTCAATCACAGACCTCTTCTCAAAGAGCGTAGGGAAGAGCAGATGGGAGATTGAAGAGGAACTGAAAACGATGGAACTGAAGGTGCAGAACCCCAAGATTCTGAGGGGTCTTGCACTTATAATGTTCAGGGCATCGGAATTCAGGAAACCATCCTCTCTCGATTCAGAGATCGTGAGAAAGGCAATATTCTCTATCGCAAGGAATCCAATAGTGAATCCTGAGGAAAGGAAGGTAGTTCTGGAGAGGATTGCATCGTCCATGAACTCTTACCCTTTAGAGGTGGACAATGCAATATACGGAGACAAGGAGAGTAATCTGATCCTTGATTCACCCTACAACGCTCCCCCTGATGCCCTTTCCAGAAAGTTCAACATGGAGCAGATAGAGACAGTTGTGATGAAGTCACTCTGGGTTGAGGTTTCAACAAAGACCCACGGCAACGACTTCATAAGGAGCATAAGGTCAAAGAATCTTCTTTACGAGGAGAGGGTGCAAAACTCTACTCACACCATTAGAGTGAACGGTCCCGTTTCCATATTTGAGAAGAGCGAGAGGTATGGCATCAAGCTGGCGCTCTTCGTCCGATATGTGCTCTCCCACAACGACTGGGAGATCAACGCTACCGTATCCCTCAAGAACAAAGCAGGGAAGAAGGAGAAGGATGAATTCCTCTATCATCTGGACGAGTCCGTTTCCGACCTTATAGGCAGGGATGACGTGCCTGTGGAAGAGCTCCCCTCATTCGTGAATCGCAGTCCAATGTCTATTGAAATTGAAGACAACATAGTAACGCCCGACTATTCCATAAATGCTGGAGGTGACGATGTACTAATTTTTGTCTCCCCCTTAAGGTACTACAGCGACGAAGTTCTCCGAGCGAGAAAAATCGTTGATTATGGCAGGAAGGTAGAGGTGTTCTGTCTGCTGGAAGGCAAGGAAAAATGTCCAAAGGGAGCAATATGTTTCAGGGAGGAGGTGGACTGGTGGAGGGTAAGAGAATATGTGACGCAGAGGTATTCGAAGGAGAAACCAAAACCACAAACTGAGACCAAGGGGCAGGTCACACCACACGGTGGAGAGGCGGCAACCGTTAAGATCACGGATCTGATGATTTCACACCTCAATTCACTCTACCCTGACGATCAGGCAATGGTGGAGTACCTTGACTTTATGGGAGTTCCACCGGAGGAGGGATTGCGTGCAGCAGGCTTTAAGGTGGCGTGGAAGGGCCTCAGGATAGTCGTTACGGGAAGAATGAATGAGACCTAGGGTAGGAAGATGTGCAACTTTAGCGCAAGATGGGCATAAGCTGGTTAAGGATAGCAATTACTGTTCAACGCTGACAGTATCCCGGATTATGAGTAAGCCCATGGATGTCAGATTCTGAGCATAGAGATTAAATCGTGTTCTATAAGTGTACATTTGTCAAGATATTCCTGCATAATGAAGGCAAGTGATATGGAACTCCTCTGTTGAAACGGTTAATCAAACTGTCCGTTTTTTCATTTGGTGAATCTGGGAAATTCTTAAGTATTCTACTACTAATTAATCAACGATGAAGCGGGTGATCCTGATCGCAGTTGCAGTAACAATAATTATAGTAGTCGTTGCAACTGGATTTGCATATTATGAATACACCTATCACTCTCCAGGCGGAAAGTATGCGCTGGCAGGGACATTTTACGTCCAAGGAAACAAATCTGCTGTCATCTTCCCCTCGGGTACGACTATAGTTGTCAACTCAACGGATGTCGGATCCCCAGATGGACCAATGGTGACATCAACTTCCCCGATACACCATTCGATATTTTACAGTATCGAAGTGAGGGGGTACTACCTTTTCACCGGTAGCTGGCAGTCCTCTGGTGAGAGCTTCCTTTACATATACAGCAGCTCGACGCCAATCGTTACTATGGAGCCTCCCTATCCATTCGAGAACCACGGTACCATAGATCAGACACTCCCGACGGGCAATTACACCATCTGGATCGGGGGTTATGTTGGCGACAGGATATCGATCATCAGAGGCTGGAAGCTCGAGCCTTCCTCCCCGCATCAGGTTGGCTCGTTTTACGTACCTGCAGGTTCGGTTGTTGAAGAACCAAAGACGTATTCTTTCTACCTGAACGAGTCCGCTTCCCTCGCCGGATCATTCACGGTGGGCGGTTCTTACTGGTTCTCGATCAACAGCAGTCGCGGTTCCCGTTATTCGTCAAAAGCAAATGGTAATCTTATGGCAACGGTTATGTTACTGACAACGACAACCAATACATTGCTAATAGAGATCCTTCGGTATTAACCTTGACAAATTCACAAATTTCAACACAAAGTTTCAGCATTAGCGAAACAATATCAGGTACTCATTATGACTTCGACCCTACGAAGTCAGTATCACACGGAACACAGTCTTCTCAGGAGTATATCTACAATTTCCCATCCTACGGAACGTGGGACCTTGATTCGCTTAACAGTCAGACCTCAACTTCGGCTTCCGCTCTAGCCTTCTATTACGTTGGGTGATAACAAACATCGATGGTAAAGTAGCTCTTGATTACTCAACATGGTAGTAGAGAAAGGTTAATTCGAAATATGGTGATACCAAATGGTGCGATTAGGAAAGATGGATGATAAAGCACTGAAGAAACCCCTATTTGTTACCGTAATCGTAATACTGGTAATTGCCCTTATTTCAACATCTGTCCTTGCAGGTCTTTTCTACCACGATTATGAAAACGCATTGGCATCTGAACCTCATTACATATATCCGAAGAACTACGTTCAAGCACTCAATACTTCAATTTTAAGGGGCCCCCTTGAGAACGGCAGTATAGTGGGAATGTACGTGAATCTATCGTGGCCCGCGTATGTCTCCGGCGGAATGTCTTACGATGGGCCCGTCGATTTCTTCATCCTCTGGTCAACACATAGTTATCCCTCCCGGTTCTCAAATGTGATTTCTGATGACAAGAATTGGAGCATCTACTTCCTAGGCCCTGCGGTTAACATGACTGTATCTATTTCTCTCCCCCCAGGGAGCTATCTATTAGCTGTCGCATCGGCCTCATCTAGCCCTGTAACAGGAATCGCAAATATCAATGTCGACTACAGCTACTTTGCTCAGTGACTCTCAATCCAACAAATGTGAAGGATTTGATATTTTCCCTATTTTTTATTTCTATTTCACTCTAGAAAATTCAAAGGAGCAGGAGATAATTGATTGGCTCCGGAAGGAGATAAAGAAATTAAGAGAGGACAAGGAACGACTCAGAAGGGAGATAGACGAGTACAAGAACAGGCATCCCTCCGTAGTTGGAGTGAAGAACGGGAAGGCGTATGAGATCAGGCAGGGGATTGGAAGCGTATTCCAAAATCTTCTCTATCCTCTATACACAGAAATTGAGGAAGAGTAATTTCATAAGAGATGTACCGGGACTCATCACGAGAAAGAGGACTCACCCGGGATAGCGTGCACACATCACTGACCTGTTACTAGAGAGGGTAAAGTACTTCCTTCGAAATCATATACCTAGAGTTCCATAGGATCTGCATAGATCCAGATTTCCATTCTGTTACTAATTCAATGCATTAAACTTATTTCTTACACGAGTATGAGTTCTTTACTTATAGTAAAGTTATAATACTACAATTCAGTAATTTAACCAATGGTGAAAAAAGCAACGATAAGTTCCAAGGGGCAGATAACTCTACCTAAAGTGTTGAGGGAAAAATATCACCTAAATGAAGGAGAGACAGTAGTGATACTTGATTCAGGAGACGGGATAGTGGTAAAACACACCCAAGAATCACTTCGTGGACTGCTGAAAGGAAGAATCGACACTGAAGGATTTGAAAAGGAACTCGGGAAGTTGCGAAAAAAATGGGTAGTATGATGGACTTCCTAATGGATACTGTCGCTTTTGTCCGTTATCTAGATGATGATTTACCACGCTCTGCAGCAACTGCAGTCGATCAAGCAGAAAGAGGAAACGGATATATATTGCTACCCCAGATAGCCCTAGGTGAATTTATCTATATCACATTAAAGGGACGTTTAAATATTTCCAATCCGATTAGTTCCATAGGACAAGTGATAGATCAGCTAAGGAGTTCTCCGAACTTTTCGATATCGTCCATGCCAGCTGATGCTTGGGACATATTTGCCCAGCTCAAAGTTCCTGAATTGCACGATCGCATGATAGCTGCAGAAGCATTGTCTAGAAGCATTCCTCTGATTTCTAATGATCCATCTTTTTCCGCCGTAAGGGGTCTCAAGACAGTCTGGAAGTAGTGAAATTTAGTTCACAACAAGCATTTCTTTAATGTCAAAACGCCCAGAACGGGCTGTAATAATAGAGTTCAACTCCCACACAATTGTATATGTTGAGTAACAGAGATCAATTTTCCATTTTTGTTTTTTTGCTACAGAATCTCGAAACATTATGTAGAACCTTTGACCAACAAAGATTATTGGATCCCTAAAATCGAAAGGACTGTTGCAAGGGATAGGACCAGCATAAAAGCCCTAGAGGATCAAGGCTACAGCCTAATCTCCCTAGTTTTACCACCACGACATTGAGCATAGAGCGTCGATAATTTCCTTCTGCTTCCTTGTTCTCTCCAGTTCCTTGAATTTTCCATCCTGATCTTCTATCATGTGGTGCTAGATAATCTCTACTTGATTATATGGCGGTAAATCTCAACTTTAGTTAATACATGCGTAAGCCAAATGAGGGCACCAAATATTACTGAAACATATTCTAGGATTATGACAATGAAGTGGAGAGTATACCTTTTTCATCGAAGTGCTCTCTTGTAGTATTCCACACAATTAACAATTTGGCTGATCGCTGGTGAGTGATTGTGAGATTTCGCTTACCTCATCTTCAGAGTGACGGCACGTAATAGAGAGCCTGCACTCCGGACTTGAAGGTCTTTGACTCAACCAGTGTCAGTTTACGCTGGTCATGTTGATCCTTGAATAGTGATTTACCAGACCCTAAAATGATAGGTAGAATCCGAAGCCTGAACTCATCGACTAACCCAGCCCTAACAAGATCAGCAACAATAGTTCCACTTCCAATGACTACTATATCTTTACCGATCTGTTTCTTCAGACGGGCAATTTCCATTGCAGGGACGGTCTGGACTATGGAGGAGGGTTTCCAGGTTGCCTCCTTCAATGTGGTTGAAAAAACTAGCTTGTGCAATTCATTGAGTCGTTTGGGGATATACGGATCCCATCCTGCCGAAACTGGTTCTACAGTTGGAAAGAATAAGGAGAACTCCTCGTAGGTCGTGCGTCCGAAAACTAACAGGTCAGCCCTGGTCAAAATATCGTGAGACCAGGCGAAGTCCTCATCCTCAAACCGCGGGAACCATTCAATCTGGTTCTTCAGATCAGTGTAATACCCGTCGAGGGACATAAGGCTGTCCAAAACTACCTTGCGCATTGTTGATTGCACCTGTTTCCATTACTTAACCGTTTGTACGACAGCGTCATATTCACCCTATGATGCAATTAATACTTCATGACCCGTGAGTTTACACGATTCTATGACAATATCCTGTCGCCTTACAAAATGCGCATTCTGTCAGGTTTAATTCTGGCCAGATACAGTTTCTATATCAACAACGCTGAAATATCTCAACGGATGCCCTTCTTTTTGAGATGATGCTCAGGATGGGAGGGCGGAAGTCCCAGTCCAAGATCAAGATCGTCAAGGAAATTCCAAGAAGCGACTGGAATGAAGTGAAAAAGGCCCTTGAAAGGGGAGGATGACGTACGACTACATGAGGAAAAGGATCGAGCTCGTTGCGCTGAGGGCGGGAGTGAAATTCCATGCCCACATGGCAAGGCACACCTACGCCACAGAACTGCTGAAACAGGGGGTCGACATTTTCTACGTGTCACGCCCGCTGGGGCATGAAAAACTGAACTCGACGCAGATATACGCTCATCCGTCCCAGGAAGACGCAATCAACGAGGCGAAGAAGGTAAAATTTTTTCTAGTCCAAAATGGAACGGAGGTGGCATTACGCCCCGAACGGGATTTGAACCCGTGTCCCGAGCTCGACAGACTCGGATGATAGGCCACTACACTATCGGGGCTTTCCGTCGTATTGACTGAGTTTATATAACGTTTTCTTGAATGGGGGGAGTTGGAAACAATCTTTTGAGTGCATTTATCTCTCCTTCGAGTATGTGAGAAACTGCATAGCGAGTGAATGGAAACCACAATCCTCTCATTTTCAGGTCCATTCGTATCATGATTTTATCCTGCAAAACCTGGAATGTTTGATAACCATTCAGCGGTCCATCACCATACTTGATCATGACCGAGAGGTCATCCTTTCTCCTACCAATCCATTCCATTTGTCTCTTTTTTCTGAAAGCCAGAATCGATTCTCTGTTGTTTTGGTCGATTCTAGTGATCTTGATGTGCCCCTTCCATATACTGGTATCGTCGATACTCTCTATTAGCTTTTGAAATGCATCTTCGGGTTGATCACTCAGGGGGAATTCGTAGTAAACCTTCACACATCCAAATTTGTTCCTGAAATAAAGGTTTTTTAAAGAACTGTAACTTTGCAAGCCCTCTGGAAAACGTTGATCGCCCCCACCCTGCTTTCTAATCTCCTTTACTTTGAAAAGTGTGAAATTTCCCGGAGGTTACCTTTCGCCATTCTCTCTGGATCTCAGCCCCATCGAATTCCTGTGGAAGAGCGCCAAGCGCATTGTTTTCAGGGCGTTGATCGCATCGGAAACGCATCTAAAGTCTCTGATCGAATGTACATTTGGTGAGATCTTGGTGTTCAACTCGTACTCGATGGGGCGGGTAAGGATGTTTATTCCGAATGAACACAGCAAGTATAAAAGGTTAGGTATTTAGCTAGAATACTTTCCGTTCAGCCTGCCAAAATCAGGGCCGTATGTCGTTAACTATTCACAGAAAGTGCAAAGCTACCGGTTAAAAATTCATTAAATAGTTGTTCACACTATGGGAGGGAAGATAAAAGCAGGGTTACGAAGAGTATACTGATTTTTATTGAAATGTGTATTGAAATGACTACATTCGAAGAATTTGACTTGAAGAGAGAACTTTTAGAGAAGCTTAAAAGCATTAACTTCATCAGGCCCACAGAGGTTCAGGAGAAATCCATACCTCTTGCACTTGGTGGAAAGGACATAGTGGTGAAGTCCAAGTCTGGAACTGGTAAAACGGCAGCGTTCCTTGTGCCGGTTATACAGATGCTAGATGCCAATGATACCATGGGCGCTATCGTGGTTCTTCCAACAAGAGAACTTGCAATGCAGGTTTTCAGTTTGGTCCAGAAACTGACAGCCAACTCAAAGATCAAGGGGGTCCTGGTTTATGGGGGAGCATCGATCAGTGCCCAGATTGACTCGCTCAGACAACTTCCAAACATTACTGTAGGAACTCCAGGAAGGATCATAGATCTTATGAAACGTGGAAACCTTAAGGTAAATAGTACGAAGATCCTCGTCCTGGACGAGGCTGACGTAATGCTTGATATGGGATTCTTGGAGGACATGGAGTACATAATGTCCATCATGCCGAAGCAGAAGCAAATAATGCTTTTCTCGGCAACAATGCCAGAGAGGATAACCAAACTTTCAGGGAAGTACATGAAGAACCCGAAATTCCTAAACATCAGTCAGGACGAAGAACTGACCGTCACCACAATATCCCACAAATATGCAATGTCAAGGTCTTCAGCAAAACTGGCGACATTATTCACATACATCACCGAGTTCAAACCAAAAAAATCCATAATCTTCTCAGACACGAAGCATAATGCAGATTATCTTTACAGTGCATTAATCAAGCAAGGATACAAAGCAACAGTTATCCATGGTGACTTAAGTCAATCGCAAAGGGAGAGAGAACTGGGAGAATTCAGGAGAGGTGCACAATTCCTCGTTGCAACGAATGTTGCTGCTAGAGGGATTGACATTACTGGAATCTCCAATGTAATAAATTACGACACCCCTTCAGACCCTTATGTGTACGTTCATCGTGTCGGAAGGTCGGCAAGAATGGGTGCTGATGGAGCTGCATTCACCATTGTCAGTCCCACTGATGTGGCGCTTATACGTGAAATAGAACGTTCGGTAAAAATAAGAATGAAGTGTATCGAACTTGACAGCCAAATTAACCAGAAGGTGTCGCTTGAGATAGCCAATTTTAAATTTGTAAGGCCAGAGAGACGAAGGAATTCAAATGGTGCGAGGTTCGATCGTGGCAGACCCAGTGAAAACAGGAAGAATGGCGGCCAAAACATCCGATTCAGACGGCGCCCAGATGGGGATCACAGATCGGGCAGTTTCCACAATCCACGGGGTAGGTCATAGAGCCGCAGAATTCAATAATATTCGGTGACTTGTCTTCTAATGGACTTCACATTTTTGTAGGCGGTTGTTTTCCTTATGCATTCAGTAAGGCCTATGGCCCATTACAATAACAGCGCGAAATTTTCATGCTTTTAATTCGTATGTATAACGAATCTATCATAATGTGATATAGGTACCTTGAATCGGCACAAACAAACTGACACCAAAGATTTTGGCCCTGAACGGCTGAAACAGCCACAATCCCACTCTTTGTGATCGACAGGTTCTTAGTTGCAGTAATCTTAGGCGCATGATGTATGGAGATATCAGAAAAGTCAATCTTGAAGAGAAATTTGACCTAATCCACGAGCACTGGAGACCTAAGATAGTCGGGGAGCTCAACAATTCATACGTTAAAGTCGTCAAGATGAAGGGTGAATTCGTATGGCATTATCATGAGGCCGAAGATGAGGTATTCTTAGTAAGGAAGGGTGAATTGACGATAAGATTGAAGGACAGAGACATTCGTCTCAAGGAGGGCGAGCTCGTTATAATCCCCAAGGGGATAGAACACAAACCTGTTGCGGCGAATGAGGTGGAGGTAATATTACTTGAACCTAAGACTACTCTGAATACGGGAAACATTAGAAATGAGAAAACTGCAATTGCAGAATGGATTTAACAGGGTAGTTAGATAAGCACGATCCTTCGATTAGAGAGTGTCGCTGCTCACTTAAAGGGCTTTGAGGCACTGTAATTTCCATTCCTATACTAAGCTCAAGTGGCTCATCGCTTTCTACTAGACTACCCACTTAGTTTCACGCACTTAAAATTGTCGGGAAGAGCTCGTTCACTTCTAATACGGTCTGAGAGAATCGGGTGGTCTCGAGAACCCAGCCACTTCTCTAACGGAGAGTGCAAAACTCTAAGTGTTGCGTTTAGAACGGATATCAAATACGTGAATTTAGAAGTTGATTCCACATAGTCTATCACAAACAAGCCCTGATTCTGGTTGTGCAGGTGACAACACTGACGAGTCTCCCCATGATCTCTTTCGCTGAACTATTCTGGCACAATACAGGATATCTCCCGTCCACATAGGAGTGTCCAGTTTCATGACCGCTGTTTGTCGAGCCTATCGTACGTTAATCTCGGCCCATCTTCTACGAGGAACCAGATGAAGGCGCACCCAACCACAAAAAAGGCTATGACGCCACAAAATTGAGCCAATACCTAAACCGAATGCGGCAATCACGTATCCTACGACCATAGTTGAGATGAGAGCGAAGAAGAGTCATCTGCTCGGTTGAACCCGCCTGAATGGCCCGGTACACAAAAACAACCACGTGAACTGTTCAAGGGAGCCATTGGAAATAGAGATGGCAAGAACGAACTTGTAGGTTGAAAAGAACTCAATGTTTTCTTTGCACCGAATACGACCGTTCGTCCAGCTGTTGTGTCCAGCTCGGAGTGAGATTTCAAATACGATGAGATCCATAAAAGATGGACGGTAGAGACCAGTGAGTGATTCGGAAACCGCAACTCATGAACAGAAATCATCCTACAGATGGGTCATGGCAACGGTTGTAGGGGTGCTTATGACAACGAGTTTTATATCCCTTTCATCATTTGGGATTCTTTCCAATTCCATTGCAGAAACTTTTAATCTGAACCACAACATCGTGAACATTCTCGGGATAGACTCGTTTTCAATTGGACTCTTTGTGGCATTTTTCATTGGCAACGGTGGGTTCTTTGACACGAAGATCAAAACGGGAGTCCTTCTTTCACTAGTCTTCCTCATAATTCCTCAGTTCATCATTCCGATATCATATAACCTCTGGCTTCTGACTGCGCTTCGCTTCTTCCAAGGGCTAATGATAATGATGCTAGCACTCTTCTCGATTCAACTTTCTGGATGGTTCAGGGAGGATGAGAGGGGAAGATCGCTCGCATTCGCCCTTGGCGCCATAACATTAGGGAGTGCTATGGGAGGAATCCTTTCGGGTGTTCTAAGATCGGTGAGTTGGCAGGATGCATATTACATAACTGGTTGTGTAATGCTCGTGGGCGCGGCAATTTATTTCGTTTTTGCCAGAGATGCACCTTCGCTTAATAGAACTCTGCAGCTAGAGAAGAAGGGTCACTCCAGCGCTTGGAGGAGCCCAATGACTTGGTACATGGGAGTAATACAGCTCCCAATCACTTGGACCCTATTTAGCATGGGAGGTTTTCTTCCTAGTTTTTCCGAGCATCTCGGATACTCAGCTACCCTTACCGCAGGAGTAGTAACAGCTTGGGGAATTTCGGGCTTCATAGCGGCATTTATCGGAGGTATTATGGGCGACAGACTGGTGAAGGGGAAAAAGTTGAGCAGGGATATCCTCAACGCAAGGCTGAAGATCATGACTGTGGCAGAAATTTGCATGGGCCTTGGAGCATTTTTAATTATAACTCTAGGGGGGACTTCCTACTACTTAATAATCTCTGCAGCCATGGTCAATGGGTTCCTAATGATGTTTCCTCCTAACTACTGGGCACTTCCTGGGGTGGTCTTTCCAGCAGCGGTTGTAGGTGCAGGTGCATTTGGGATGGGGTTGATATCTAATTCTGCGGATGCCGTGGGTCCTCTGGTGTCTTCGGCGCTGACAGCACACTGGATCGTCGTATTTGGCATTATGGTCGCCATATCATTTGTCGGCGTAGCAATAAACCTATATCTATCAAGGGCTAGAATCAGGCTTCCAGATGAAATTCTCTAGTGCCTATTGGAAGTATGCCGTAGTATTTCCCTTGAAACGATCCCCAAGACAGTTCATTGTCTATCGGACTATTACTAACCGCCTCCCAGCATAATAGGCAGAGTTTTGTAACCTGTACGGTACAAGCCCCTATAGACTCGCTCAGACAACTTCCAAACATTACTGTAGGAACTCCAGGAAGGATCATAGATCTTATGAAACGTGGAAACCTTAAGGTAAATAGTACGAAGATCCTCGTCCTGGACGAGGCTGACGTAATGCTTGATATGGGATTCTTGGAGGACATGGAGTACATAATGTCCATCATGCCGAAGCAGAAGCAAATAATGCTTTTCTCGGCAACAATGCCAGAGAGGATAACCAAACTTTCAGGGAAGTACATGAAGAACCCGAAATTCCTAAACATCAGTCAGGACGAAGAACTGACCGTCACCACAATATATGCCAAAGATGAGGACGGAGAGGACTGAGGAAAACCAAAAGCAGAGGCAAAGTTTCGGCGTTGCGGTGAACCGTATCGCCCAGGAGTCAGTCTGAAACATTCCCCGACGGTGCCAGATACCCTTCAATTATTTTCGGTTCTAAGAAGACAATTGAGGACGTCTCTAATGAAGAGAGGCTTACATCAAGGTTGGACTTTCCAACCAAAGAATTAATTACAAGAAATCATAGAACCCAATGAAAAAACTGTTCGACGATGGATCCCTGAGCAGGATAGGTCTAGGGACCTGGCAACTCGGACTCAAGGGCTGGGGTCAGGGTTACGAAGGAAAGGAGCTAGTAGAAGCCCTCAGCCTCGGTATCAAGAACGGATTGAACTTCATAGATACTGCGGAGATTTATGGAGGAGGAAAGTCAGAAATTCTGGTGGGAGAAGCCTTGGGGGAATTTGAAAGGAAACAGTTCTTTATAGCCACAAAAATAGCTGGTTTCAATGCGAGCGCTAGGAGAGTCAGAAAGAGCCTTACCAACAGCCTAAAGAGAATGAAGCTTGAATATGTTGACCTATACCAGGTGCACTGGGAACCAAGTGCGTACACCAACGTCCCGGAACTGTTCATAGAACTTGAAAGATTGGCGAATGATGGTTTGATCAAGCACATAGGAGTGTCGAACTTCAGTACCCGGTCGATCGAAGTAGCGAACGATTCAATGAGGGAATTTAGAGTGGAGAGCAATCAGATCAAATTCAATTTGGTAGAGAGGCCGAGCTATAAGTTGATGGAATTCATGAAGGAGAATGACGTTAAGCTGATCGCATGGAGTCCTCTCGGCCAAGGATTCCTATCCGGAAAATATTCTATCAACTCGAAACCAGCAGGTGGAGTGAGAAGGACCAACAAACTGTTCTCCCCCTCTAACTTCTCAAGATTCGATTTCCTGCTCAAAGAACTTCAGCGAATCTCGACTGAACTGAGTGTTAATCCTACACAGCTAGTACTTGCGTATGAGAAACGCCTTGGTGTTCTGCCCATTCCGGGATTCAAGAACGCCAAGCAAGTCACCGACATTGTTGAGGCAAACGCGATAGAATTATCAGAACAGAACATATCCGCGATAGACGCTGCAGTGAAAAGGAGCGGATACATCGAAACATCGACGGGTTTCTATCCCAAGGCATTACCGAATTTCCTTGCCAGATTGGGCTTCCTGCTCATTTAATATAGACAACTGTCGAGTCTTAATGTCGGCAAAGGCTAAATATATGATGAAATTGAGTGCTGATTGTAATGAGTTCGATCGTATCATACGGATCGTACGTCCCTAGGTTTAGAATCAGGGCAGAGGAGATCGCAAAGGAGTGGGGAGAGGATCCAGAGAGCATAAAGAGTGGACTCTTCATCCATAGCAAATCTGTTCCGGGTCCAGACGAAGACGTATTGACCATTTCGGCTGAGGCTGCGAAGTATGCACTCAGAAGAACGGACCTAGACAAGAGCAAGATAGGTGCAATTTATGTTGGTTCTGAGAGTCACCCTTACGCAGTCAAACCAACATCTTCGATCCTTGTCGAGGCCCTTGGTCTATCCTACGACATTCATTCTGCAGACTACGAGTTTGCTTGCAAGGCAGGCACCGCCGCAATGCAGAATGTTATGGCGATGGTAGATAGCGGACAGATAGAGAATGGAATAGCGATTGGGGCTGACACATCTCAGGGAGCTCCGGGTGATGCACTCGAGTATTCTGCCTCAGCAGGAGGCACGGCGATACTGATAGGAAAGAACGGTTTCGCAGATTTCAACGCTACCCTTTCGTTCACAACAGATACTCCGGATTTCTGGAGGAGAGAGGGTGCGAAGTATCCGAGCCACGGCGGAAGGTTCACTGGAGAACCAGCATACTTCAAGCACGTTATGACCGGAGCCAAGAAGATGATGGAGAGACAGTCTACAAAACCAGAAGACTATGACTATGCAGTCTTCCATCAACCTAACGGGAAATTCCCGACTCGTGTTGCGAAGATGCTCGGGTTCAAGGACGAACAGGTGAAGGACGGACTGCTGACACCCTACATTGGTAACACTTATTCGAGCTCTATGATAATAGGCCTCTCGGCCATCCTCGACAAGGCAGAGAGCGGGGACAGGATACTCGCAGTTGCGTTTGGAAGTGGCGCAGGTTCAGACGTCTTTGATCTCACTGTGAATGATAGGATCAAGACCATAAAGAGAGAGAGAGCCCCCGGCGTTATGGAACAGGTGAACAAGCCTATATGGATAGACTACGCAACTTATGTTAAATACAGAGGCAAGATAATAATGAGGGGGGCCTGAACGTATGAGAGACGTATACATACTGGGCATTGGAACGACAAAGTTCGGCGAGCTTTGGGATTCGAGCCTTAGGGAGCTTGCTTCGGAGGCTGGTCTCAAGGCGATATTGGACGCAGGTATCTACGCTGAAGATGTAGATGCACTCTATGGAGCAAATACTAGTGGGGGCCAGTTCGTGGACCAGGAACAGATCGCAGCCCTTATCGCCGATTATTCCGGAATCTGCGAACTGAACATACCCTCCATAAGGATAGAAGCGGGATCGGCAAGCGGAGGGGCCGCTCTCATGCAGGCGTTTCTGGCTGTAAAATCGGGACAGTACAACACAGTAGTGGTGGGTGGAGTCGAGAAGATGACCGACGTACCTTCTGATGTTGCAACTGAAATAATAGGCGGTTCTCTGGATGCGGAATGGGAAACATTCTTCGGGGCGACGGAGTGTTCAATTGCAGCGATGATCGCTAGAAGGCACGAGTATGAGGGATCAGCGAAGAGAGAGAATTATGCAATCTTCCCAGTCATATCACACAAGCACGCTTCAATGAACGACACTTCTCACTTCAAGAATTCCATCAAACTCGAAGATGTGATCAAAGCTACACCCGTGGCTGAGCCGCTGACCGTACTCGATAACGCTCCAATAAGCGATGGTGCGTCGGCGCTGGTTATTTCCGCGGACGAGAAGAAGATAAAAGATTCTTCACACCCGATAAGAATCAAGGCAAGCGCCGCTGCGAACGACTTCCTATCTCTGCACGATAGGAAGAGCATCGACAGGTTCCGTGCAGTGAAAAAGAGCATTAACACCGCTCTAAATTCCGCAGGACTGGAAGTCGGGAAGATCGACGCTATGGAGATTCATGATTCCTACAGTATTGCTGCACTAATCCAAATGGAAGAGATTTTTGGAAAGGATGCTGTGAGGATGACAGAGGGTAACGACTTCTACTACAACTCTTCACACCCAATTAACGTATCCGGCGGACTCAAGGCGCATGGAAATCCTCTAGGTACGAGTGGCCTTTATCAGGCAGTGGAAGCAACAATTCAATTGAGGGGAAAAGGCGGTCAGCGCCAAATCAATGATCCTCGAAACTTCCTGATTCACAATATGGGTGGGCTGGGAACCACATCAGTATCTACAATAATAGGAGTTGATTAAATGAGCGAAGTTCCTCGATTTTGGAGAGAGTCAAGACACAGGTACAGATTGGTGGGAACCAGGTGCTTGAATTGCAACACCCTGTATTTTCCACCGAGAGTAGTGTGTCCTACTTGCAGAAGAGAGTCTGTCGGAAAGATGAAGGAGGAAGAGATGTCTGGAGAAGGGGAGGTCTATTCCTTTACCGTGGTCCACGATGGTTTGGAACAATTTAAAATGCAGGTACCATACGTCATGGCCCTCATAAAGATGAAGGATGGCCCGTTAGTGACAGGACAGATAGTCGACTGCTCTCCAGAAGAGGTAAAGATAGGCACGAAGGTCAAGGCTACTCTTAGAAAGGTGAGATCCGAGGGCAAAGAGGGCATAATTCAGTACGGCTACAAATTCACCATCTCTCCATAGACTGGGGTTGTGGGGTGAAGAGAGAGTGAACTTCACCCCTACTATACCAACTCACCCCTGTTTCTAGAGCAGCAGTGAAACACCTTTCAGAAATCATTGAAGAGACTGCAAGTTGCAATCTCCTTACCCCAGGGCAAAGTAACTTGATCCAAGTAGAACACCATAACTCCCTGTGTCGGATACCCAAGATGAATTCGGTACCGTTTCCTGTCCTTCGATTCCCTAGGACTTTACGCTCACTATAGTCACGTAGAAATAGAGCGTCTTTCCTACGAGATAAGAGTTGTTATTGACAAAGTAGTAGTTACCTGAAACACCGCTGATGTATGAGCTAGAATTCAGCATTGTGCCGTTCACAACGTTAGTGTGGTAGCTTATCGTAGAATTATTCCCGCTCCCTGTGATGTTCTCAGATATTACACTGAACTGTGTATTGTTGTATGGATAGTACTGCCCCCCCGAAGTCGGTTCATTTTCTATCTCCACGTACCAGCTATTGAAACTAAGTACGTAAACTGGCCATCCGTAGGTCGGGCTCTTAACAGTTATTCCCGCATTGGGAAATACACCATATTCCGACTTGAATGTCGAATAGTTAAGGACTTGGTATGTGGATACTGTGCCATTCAAGCTATACTTGTGAATCTTGCTCGTGTTTTCGAGACCATAGCCAAGAGCTGGCGGAATAGCGATAGTGCTGGATTGACCCTTTGCCATTCCTACTATACCCTGGTCGAATCCTTTTATCATCGATCCAGACCCAACGGTGTCATTGAGTACGGTAAAAGGTGGATGGTAGTGGAAATCTGGTGCCTTCGGATATGTCGTGTTATTGTCCGCAATGCTCGCAATGTTGGTGTCGAAAACAAGTGGGTTACCATCTATGACTATATACCCATAATACCAGAGCGTCACGTTGTCTCCGTTCTTCACAACGGTGAGCTTGGGCTGAACGTAATGGTATGCACCGTATGATGCAACCGGTACTATAATCACCAGTGCAATCAATAGTATTATGAGGGTCCTGAACTGCATTCACCCTCCAACAATAACAAAGATAAAAAACTAATCATTTCCTTACTCTACGGAACATTGATTGTGCCGGATATTCCACTCTCTAACAAAGACGTACTCGCCAATTTGTCATTTCCAGGGCCCAAATTTTTCTATTATAATTATCTTGTTCTATTTTTTTATATAAATAATTTTAAAATCTCGAAAAATATAAGTTGAACTCTCGGATTTAGTTGTATGTATTCTGACGAATTGTCTGGAAGTGGATCACGACCTTTTTCCGAGAGAGACTTCCATCTGCGTCCAGTTCTCGTATACGATACAGAGGCGATTTAACTGAAATCCAATGACATCAGTAGAGTAAACAGATACCCCCAAAGAGCGAGCTACGACAAGGAGCTGCTACTTGACATTCTTGCAAAGGGCTACGTCTCCCATGTGGGATTTCAAACAGATGGACAACCTTTCGTGATACCAATGATGTACTACAACGACTCGGAATTCATCTATCTTCACGGCAGTCCTGTTGCAAGGATTATCGATACCTTCAGATCTGGTACTCCGATTGCAATATCTATCCTTGAGCTAAACGGACTAGTCCTGGCAAATGGTATAGCGTCAAATTCGATGAACTATAGATCGGCCGTGATTTTTGGAAAACCGGAAGAACTGGTCACAGAAGAGGAGAAACTGAATTTTGTCAAGGAGTGGATGGACCGTCTGGTTCCCGGGAGAAAGGAACACGCAGAATTGCCAACCAGTGACGAGTTGCGCGGGGTATCTGTTTTCAGGGTTAGGCTGGATCAATTTTCTGTGAAGGTCCGGAAAGGAGGAACTTCGGAAGTAAGAAAGAATCCGGAGATCTGGTCGGGGGTTATTCCATTCGCAACAAAATGCCTCGAACCGGAGTATGCTTCGAGCAACGAGATCCCCGAACACATAAGGAGATTCATAGAGACCAGAAACGGAATTTAGTATCCAAATCGAAGCGTGAAAAGCTTTTCTTATTAGGGTGATTTATGGCAGTGGATAGAAAGGTCGCATACAGCAGCCTCATTTTCGTTGCATTTGTTTGGGGTTCGACCTTCCCGATCATAAAGCTGTCTCTAAAATTCATAGACCCAATGTCATTCCTTGTTTTCAGATTCGCCATCGCTTCTGCGGTAATGCTGCCTTTCGTATTCAAGAAGATAAACAGGAGGGATGCAATCTACGGTTCTTTTGTCGGTATTCCACTATTCCTTGGCTATGCGACACAGACCATCGGCCTGAACTATACCTCTCCTTCGATGTCTGGGATCATAACTGGCATCTACATCGTCCTGACTCCAATACTGTCGATTTTTATCCTTAAGACCGGCGTTGATATGGTCAAGATCTACCTGACCATTTCCGCATTCATTGGCATGACTCTTATGACAATCACCTCGACATCTGGAGAGGCCATTGGCAACATTCTGACTCTCGTGACTGCGTTTTGCTATGCACTCCAGATGGTACTAACGGAGAAATACCTCGTGAAAGGCGATGCCATGGTATTTACATTCTTTCAGCTGGTGGTTGTAGGTGCACTGAGTCTGCTGATCAGTCCAGAGTCTATTATGAAGGTGGGCGCACTGACTAACGCATACGTACTGTTCTCAGTCCTGTTCAATGCTATTCTCGGGACTACACTTGCGATATGGATACTCAGCATCGCTGTGAAGAACATCAGCGCTTATCTATCTGCTCTGATCCTGATCCTAGAACCAGTTTCCGCCGTCCTGGTCTCTACAATATTCTTCCACTTTCCAGTAACAGGTCTTATGATCGTGGGCGGAGTTATCATAATAGCATCGATGGTGCTCGCTATCCGTAGGGAACACTATAGAACCTAGGAATACAGTTGCATCCGATCTCTCTCGGCACAAGACTTCACTGTTTTGACAATTCAACTGCCCGATTCCAAAGCACACTGCGCAGGTCGGGGAGTCCCTCAAACCTTTCGAACGTGAATCCTCCTGCAAACCTGGGAACCCTTGACATCTTGGCAAAGAGGGTCCCCACATCTCTAGCCTTGGCCTGTGCCCTTACTAGGATTGCTGGAGTCTCACTCTTCGCTCTCAGGAGTACGTCCGAGATCTCGTCCTGTGGGCTCTCTGCCGGCAGGAGATCCTTGAGGAAACCGGAGTCTGGCACACTTCTCTTGAATATTACGGTGGTCTCCAGGTCCGCCAGGTAAGACATAATTTTCCTGTAGTTCTCCTTCCACCCGGCATCCCTGAACAGAAGTACTCCGATGTCAGACTCGAGAGAAGTCAGTGTCGTGAAAAATGTTTCGACTTCAGAATCGTACTCCTCTTTTGTGTTTGAGATCATGCACTCGAACGTCGGAAACGTTGCTGATTTTTCCATGGAGGTTGTATGAATTATAGCATCTAACCTTATCGGTGGAAACCAAAAACGAGCTGGAAATTGGAGGAGATAAAATCGAGGTTCAGGACTGAAGCTTCACTTCGATGTTGATACCGTCGGGAAGCTGGATCCTCATGACCTGCCTGATCGTTCTCTCGTCCGCATCTATGTATATGAGCCTCCTGTGGACCCTCATCTCCCACCTGTCCCATGTTGCCGTACCAGCCCCGTTGGGGGCCTTCCTTATCGGAACGGCTAGCCTCTTGGTAAGAAGTGGAATCGGACCCTTCATCTCAACGCCTGTTCTGCCTGCAAGTTGCCGAATTTCACTGCAGACGTTATCGACTTTCTTCACATCGGTTCCTGACAATGATATCTTCATTCGGTAGGATGGCATTGAAATTCACTACTGAGTTTTCTTTTCCAGATCGATGCACTGGCCTGCCGCTACCGTCTGTCCCATATCTCTTACCGCGAATCTTGCCATTTGAGGGAATTCTGACATCTTCTCGATGACCATGGGCTTTGCTGGAACAATCTTCACGATTGCTGCGTCACCGGTCTGAATGTGCTGGGGGTGGTCTTCCTTTGTTGTACCCTGTCTCGGATCGATAGTCCTTATGATCTCTGTGATCGTGCAGGCTACCTGTGCCGTATGGGTGTGGAACACAGGCGTGTATCCCGCCGCAATGATCGATGGATGGTTCAGAACTACGATCTGTCCGGTGAAGTTCGCGACGACCGTTGGTGGATTCGAAACTAGTCCGGCAACGTCTCCTCTTCTGATGTCGGTCTTAGCAATACCCCTTACATTGAATCCAACGTTGTCCCCTGGCTCGGCCTGCTGGATCTGTTCGTGGTGCTCCTCTATGGACTTAACTTCTCCCACCTTGTGGGATGGTTCGAAAATGATGTTGTCTCCGATCTTCATCACTCCCGTTTCGACTCTCCCTACCGGGACCGTTCCTATTCCTGTGATTGAGTAGACGTCCTGTACTGGGAGTCTTAGGGGCTTGTCTGTTGGCTTTGGCGGGATTGTTAACTGGTTGAGCATGTCCAAGACCGTCGGTCCAGTCCACCACGAAAGATTCGAACTCTTCTTCATGATGTTGTCTCCCTTGTATCCAGACGT
Source organism: uncultured Thermoplasmatales archaeon (assembly GCA_964389625.1). Lineage (GTDB taxonomy): Archaea > Thermoplasmatota > Thermoplasmata > Thermoplasmatales. The sequence continues at coordinate 14,788 of CAYMEF010000006.1, read as the reverse complement.
CGGGACAACTGGGACGTTCTTGTATCCTACAGAGAGCAGAAGCTGCTCTATCTGCTTCTTGACTTCCTCGAAACGCTTCTGAGAGAATGGTGGCTGGGTCGCATCCATCTTGTTCACCAGCACGATAAGCTGTGGAACACCTAGCGTTCTGGCAAGGAAGACGTGCTCCCTTGTCTGAGCCATAACTCCCTCTCCGTCTCTGGCAGAAACGACTAGAAGCGCTGCATCGGCCTGGCTCGTTCCTGTGATCATGTTCTTGACGAAGTCCCTGTGACCAGGGGCATCGATGAGAGTGAAGTAGAACTTGTCCGTTTCAAACTTCCTGTGCGCTACATCGATAGTAACTCCTCTTTCCCTCTCCTCTTTCAGCCTGTCCATAACCCAAGCAAATTCGAACGTTGCCTTTCCTTTCTCTTCAGCCTCTTTCTTGTATTCCTCGATAATATGAGCTGGGATTTCTCCATGCTCGAATAAAAGTCTTCCTACTGTGGTCGACTTACCATGATCAACATGACCAATGGTTACGAGATTCAGATGTGGTTTTTGCGTAGCCATACTATTGCACCTCCATGTTCGTACCTAGCTACCGCCTATTTTATCTCCATATAAATCCTTTTTTGTATTGGGGGAGTAGTTTGATCGTTTAGTGTGCTCAGTCTCAGACGAAATTAGTTGGCATCGGGAGACCTCAGCCGAACAGGTAGATGTAAACGGCAGTCAACACCAGTGCTAGTACTATCAAGCTGTCCACAGTAGCCGGTTTCAATTTGGATAGACCCTTCGCTATTCCAGCCATAACTACCAGGACTACGAGAAGAAGTGCTAGCATGCTCGACACAACGAATGTGATGCTTACAGCAGCGAGCTCTCCGTTCCCGAGAGGGTAGGAGGCAATTATTATTGGCAGAAGGACTGGGTCAGGAAAGATGCTAACCAATAGTGAAGTGTTCTCGACTTTCCTGTTGCTCTTCCTCTCCTTCATGCTGTTCAATAGTATGTACACCGCCACAGCGACGAGAATGATGATAGAGATCTCCTTGAGTGCGTTCAGGCCGAAGATGCTAACACCGAGAAAGAGTGCAAGCAAGGAGAGTATTACGGAAGTAGTGCCGTGAAGGAGACCCAGCAATGCCGAGATTTCAAGGGCTCTTCCCCTCTTGTAACCTCGCTTCAAGGAGAGGGCCGTTAGAGGGAGCCAGTGATCCGGAGCGACCATGTGGAGGGAAGCTACTGCCACTGCAATCCCGATGAAGACAAGGGGAGAATACATTTGCACCGGATGAGTGCATTGTATTAAAATGTCTTTTCAACGTAAGACAAAACTTCGGTGTTAAACAAATAGAGGGGTGGAAGAGAACTTTCTTCCACGCTCCCAGAGCAAATTAAATCAGAGTTCGGCATAGTATCTTGCGTCGTAAGGCTCTGGTTTCAGTCCTTTCCGCTCCCTGATCTTTCCAACCACACTGGCTTGAAGATCCCTGGGGACAGTCTGGTGACCGTGATTCTCGGTCGACCACAGGACTCTACCACCGGTCGCACTCCTTATTGAAGAAGCGAAACCAAACATCTCGGGTACCGGCACCATCGCAGATATCTTTGACTGCTCGCCTTCCTGCTCCATCTCAGTTATCACACCACGCCTCTGCTGGAACTCCCTTGTAACAGAGCCAGACTCTTCGAGAGGCGTATCAACGAAGACTTTCTGCACGGGTTCCAGGAGCACCCTGTTCGCAATACACATTGCTCCGTATATGGCATTCCTGACTGCTGGAATGACCTGAGCTGGGCCCCTGTGTATGCTGTCCTCGTGCAGTTTCGCATCCTCCAGCATTACCTTCAATCCGTAGACCCTCTCGGCGGCCAGAGGCCCCCTGTCCATTGCTTCTGTGAATGCCTCTTTGACGAGTTCCATTGTCTCGCTGAGATACTGGATACCTTTCGTCATGTCCAGCAGAATGTTTGGACCGTGAACTGCCTCTATGCCCTTCGCCTCGTCCCTGTCCAACCCTAGTTCCTGGAGTTTTGCGATAACTGCCTTCTTGTCCTTAATCCTGTCTGTCTGAGCTATGTCTCCCTTCAGGATGGCATCGACTATGCTCTTCTCCAGTGGGGCGACCTCTACGTAGAACTTGTTGTGCTTGTTCGGAGACTTTCCCTCGAATGGTTCACTCTTCGCCTGTACAGTTTCCCTGTAAACGACGATCGGATCTGACGTATCGACCTCTACCTTGTGTTCGTTCTTTATCCTGTAGAGCGTGACGTCAAGGTGTAGCTCTCCCATACCTGACATCAGGTGCTCCCCTGTTTCCTGGTTTATCTCCACTTCTATGCTTGGATCTGCCTTCGCGATCGTCCTGAGCACCTCTATCAGCCTCGGGAGATCCTTGGTGTGCTTTGCCTCTATCGCAACCGTGACCACCGGTTCTGAGTAGTGTATCATTGGTTCGAATGCTTCCAGGTCTCCAAGAGTGGAGACGGTAGAGCCGGCTATTGCATCCTTCAGTCCTACTACCGCAGGAATGTTCCCCGCATCCATCTCGTCTATTGGAATCCTGTCCGGTCCGACCATCATTGCCAGTTGCTGCACCTTGTACTTTCTGTCCCCAGCTCCCGAGATGTAGAGCTCTACTCCCTTCACCAGCTTCCCGCTGAAGAGCCTTCCAACCGCAACCTCACCGGCGTGCTCGTCTACGATGATCTTTGTAACCATCATCATGACCGGGCCGTTAGAGTCGCAGCTAGTCATTGCCTTGCCTACGTCGGAATTTATGTCGCCCTTCCATATCTGTGGAATCCTGTATACCTGTGCAACCTTCGGAGATGGAAGGTGATGTACGACAGCGTCTAGGAGTACCTTGTGGAGAGGGCTCTTCTTTGCAAGAGTCTTCTGATCTCCGGCGGAGAGATACTGATACACTTCCTTGAAACCGACCGAAGACTTAGGAGTGTATTTTGTTGAGACTGCCCAGTTGTTGAATGCGGACCCGAATATTACCGACCCATTCTCTACGTTCACCTGCCACGTTTCCTTGAATTCATCCGGTGCGTATCTTTTCAGCAACCTGTTTACCTCTGTGATGATCTTAACGAACCTCTTCAGCATGTCCTCAGGACCGAGCTTCAGTTCGTTTATCAGTCTGTCGCACTTGTTTATGAAAAGAATAGGCCTGACCTTCTCTCTTAGGGCCTGTCTGATAACGGTCTCCGTCTGGGGCATTGGACCCTCCACGGAGTCTACCACTATGACAGCTCCATCTACGGCCCTCATTGCCCTCGTAACGTCCCCGCCGAAGTCAACGTGACCAGGGGTATCTATCAGGTTGACGAGATATGTTGTTCCCTCCACCTCATGGACCATCGACGCCGATGCTGCATTAATCGTGATACCTCTCGCCTGTTCCTGTTCGTCGTAGTCGAGGACCAGCTGCTTTCCAGCGAGTTCCTCGCTCATCATCCCGGCTCCGGCTATCAGGTTGTCGGATAGCGTCGTCTTGCCGTGATCTATGTGTGCTGCTATGCCTATGTTCCTGATCCTGGTTATATCCTTCATTATCTCGGATGCTTTCTGAATGTTGTCCTCTTTTCTTCCCATCTAAAATCACCTTGCAGAGGATGCCTGTCTTTCCTTGTCGTCCTTTTCCTTTATAGAGTAACAGTTGGGGTCGTTCTTGGCTGCGGCGATGATCTCGTCAGCCAGCGCGACCTTCATGTTCTTTTTCGACTTCTTGGCGGTCTGTCTTGCACCGTATGCTATGTTCCTGATTGCCAGATCCAGCCTTCTTGAAGAACTCGTATCCACAGACTTGGGCACCGCTATTCCGCCGTACTTCAGTCTAGTGATCTCTTCCCTTGGCCCCGCGTTCTGAATTGCATTGACGTATACCTGCACAGGATTCTCCTTCGTCTTCTTCTCGATGGCCTCGAAGGCGAGCTTGACTGTCCTGTATGCGCTCTGTTTCTTTCCAGTCCACCTGATCGTCCTCATCAGGTTGTTGATCAATCTCTCCACGACGTTCATCCCTGCCTTTCCCATGAACTTGTTTGCGTGTCTTCCATCGCTGTGGAGCGTGGCCGTCGGTTTCAGAGAAATGTACTTTATCAGGGCCTGGTCTACAACTGTGATGCCAGCCGTATCCCACTTTTCAAATACAAGAATACCCGCCATTCAAATCACCTGACTGGTTTCTCCTTTCTTCCCTTTACCAGCTCTTTCAGCGCGACGTTGTTCACTTTAATGACCTTGTACCTTACGCCCGGAATGTCTCCCTTTGATCTTCCCATTCTTCCCCCTATTCCCTCAACGACTACTTCGTCGTGTTCGTCAATGAAGTTTATTGCTCCATCACCCGGAGCGAATGCCGTCAGTTGCCTCCCATTCTTTATAAGCTGAATCTTGACGCACTTCCTGATCGCAGAGTTTGGCTGTTTCGCTTCAATTCCAACCTTCTCAATAACGATTCCTCTAGCCTGAGGCGCACCCTCTAGGGGGTCGCTCTTTATCTTCAACCTCAGTACTCTCCTCTTGTAATCTCTATCCGACCAACGTAACTTGTCCCTATTGACTCTAACTTGTTTTCCACTCATTAGTCCGTTAGGCAATTATTTCACCTCAAGGCGCTCTTCAAAATGGAGACGCCATATATATGCGTATCGGATAGGCGCCCCATAGCTTTCCCACTGGAAAATCTAGATAGAATTAGCGCGGAATGGATTTCACTTCCGCCTCCTATTCACAGGTATCATTTGTTACTGATCTAGAAAAAATCTCAGAGCAGAGATATTACTTTTGGATATAGTACTTCTTCCTCCTGTTTGTGATGATTGCTCAGTGCCTCCTTAAGCTGGTTAAGATCTCCCTCAGTTTCAGTCCATCCGGTGTATGTGGACTCCACTGACTGTTCCACCATCTTCGATATCTTCGGGTGATCCTGGAGTATCTTGATGTACGGTTCGGAAGCTTCCTTCCCCAACTTTTCTATCAGGAACTTCAGGAGAGTCGCCTCCTCGTCTATTATGTGCTGGGATAGCGTTTCTCTGACATCCGCGATTACTGGAAATGCCCCGCTTAGATTTCCCGTCTTGTATGTGATGATAGCATCATCTATAATGGCAGGGAGACTCTGGTGCTCCTCCTTCAGCTTCTCAATCAGTTCCTTTATCGGTAGGTCCCGTGGTTTCATAGCTGGTAAATCTGACTTATCATTTAACCTTTTCAAGAAAAATCTAGGGGTATACAATTGGTGAAATACTATTCCAAATATCTCTCCTCAAGCATCTATCAGGTTCCGGAGTTCTTAGGAGATCTCAATGTTCAACTCGTACTCGATGATATGGATCAGGAAGTTTATCCCGAAAGAATACAATATGTATCATAAGTTAGGTAGTTAACTATAATAATTTAGTCTTCATCCTTCTCGTCGTCCTTGTCGACCCTTTCGGCCAGGAAATACTTGTCGTTGAATTTGAAGACATAGGCTGTACCGTCCCCGTCCAGATCCTTTCCGAGATTCCTTCTATTTTCATAGTACTGAGAGGGGTCAATCGAATATCTTATAACGACCCTACCCGCCCCCATCTTAAAGAGCTTTTCTTTGAGGTCTTGCACTGTATCCGCTGTTTGAAGAACCGAGTAGGTTTTGGTCAGGAAGTGACTCGCGTAAAACTTTTCGCTCGTGAGTAGCGTTTTTTGTCTGTCCTTGTACAGAAGAGATAGTTTCTCGCGTTCTCGAATGAATTCTGGCAAGAGATCGGAATAGAAAAGAGAACCATCCAGATCGTAGATCCACTTAGATGGCCTATCGACTACCTCGACTTCTCTCGACGAGTCTCTATTCGCTACGACTCTCTCCCTGGAAGGGAGCGTGATTGCGCTCTTTCCGAAACTCATTCCGGCCCCGGAGTAGGTACACATCCGCTTGAGTTCTCCCTCGATCGATACGTATTCAATCTCCCAATCTGCTGGTATCGCAGAAGACGGCATGAAAGCGGGAAGATCGAAAGATGCTCTCTCCGGTCTGTAGAGATCCATGATTTTGTTAGGATCGGGGGAAAGATCTTCGAAAGACCATCTCTCCGAAGTTCGGCTCCTTGAGGGGTCAGAGTGGATGGCATCGAAGTCATTCGTTCTCTTGACTATTGAGCCATCGAATACATCTCCAACTGTGAACTCGATATTTGTCAGACCCAGTATTTCTGCATTCTTCCTGCCGTATTCGACCCTTCCCTTGTTGTTGTCTACCGCATATACCCTCGTCGACTCGAGTGCAAAGCTCAGAGCCTGTATCCCTATCCCCGCTCCCAGATCTGCTATGCTCTCGGTCTTCAACCTCTCGGCCTTGTACTCGGCTATCTGGATTGGTGTGCTCATCCTGAATCCTTCGTCATCATAGACTAGCCCTACAGCAAGTCGTTTCTTCACTTCTGTCATGTCAGCTTCCTATTCGATCGGAAAATACAGCATTGCCTACTCTTCGTTAGTGTAGTTCCTTCCTTCCCCTATGGTCCCAGAGACCTTCACAAAACCCTCAGATATCGATTCCTTCATGTTCTTGACACCGAAAACGCCCAGAAAGCACCTTATAGCCGCCACTGTCACTCTTGCTGATCCCATACTGTAACCGGTTCCCATGAGAAACAATTCAACCTCGTTGTCATCGCTCTTGATTTCCATCCTCGTAAGGGGAGTAAATGCTGAATACTCTTTGAACTCTTCAGAGAGCTTTTTTATATCTGGCACCAAGCTCTTTATAAGTTCCCCGGCTATGCGTCCCGATTCACACCACGCTTCCATAACCTTCTTATCCGAAACAGAAAGAGCCACGTTCAGAGTTTCATCGAGGAGCAGGCTGGGTACAGGTACGGCGTCAATAGATTTCGTTACTTCTATGAACTTCGTGAGCCTAATAAGCTGGCTCCTTGAAAGTCCTATTTCTTTTAGGTGGAGATAAAGGTCAACGGACTCTGTTATGATTGAACTGATCGTCTTTCCGTCCTCTTCTGCAGAGTCCTGTATCTTCTTCGCCATCTCGTTGGTGAGGGAGACGTTTAGCCTTGCCATTTTGGATTGAGAACACTAGTGAGTATAAATGTGTTCACTCGCTCAACAGTGTAACATGGGGTGCGTGATAGGTGAAATAGCCTGCGGCAATTTTGTGTCGGTGACCTAAAATATGGCATGGCTATTTACAGACCCACTGGCTGCGAATCTGTTCATCGTTGGAATTATGTTTTTCGGGTTCGGATCTTATGCAGTCTATAGGTTCTTGCTGAATAAAAACAAGGCGGAAGTGAACACGGGATTCGCTTACTTCCTGCTTGGAACAGGCGCTTACGCCCTTTTGTATGGACTATTGTACAGCATTATTGTACCTTCACCCTTCACGGTCGCGGATGGAGAACTCTTCGGAGACCCACTCGTCTTCCTCGGTATAGTCTCAATCATAACAGGAGTGATAATGGTAAAGAACGTTTCACTTAGCTTCGTCAGCATATTCGCATTCTTCGCTGGAATATTGGGGATAACATACGGAGTGGATGGATACAAGCTTGGAATGTCCACCCCGCTAGTACTGCTACTTATGTACCTTGGCGCCGGAATTGGCGGAATACTCGTTGTTCCTCTAGTACTGGTTCCCAACAAGAAAGCGATGCAAATTACGGCAATACTTGCAGCAATCGCATTCTTCGGAGTTGCAATAATCACACTGTACGTCGGCACAACTGCAATCGGTGGACACCTCGTAGACTTTGCGAAGGTAAGGGCGTAATTTTTTCTTTTAATATGCAAACACTGCTGGTCTCCTGCCCCAAATGCGGATCTGAGAACTTCGCTATAGGAGAACCAGCAGCAATTACCTACGAATGTTTTGTTAAGATACCCTTCACCTGCGCAAAGTGCGGTTATACCGGGTATATAAGGGTACAAAAAGATGAAAAGAACGAGATCGAAATTCTCGTTGAATAAGGGACTAATCGACTTAAATTTCTTGATCGAGATTCCGAGTTTACAATATATTTTACCAAAATGTTTTTTTTTAGATTATTTTAAACTATCTTGTACTGCTAAAGAGAGTGCAGGTTATCATAGTACTGATAATAGTTTCACTTTCTTCAGTAACGGTCGCCGGTACTATTGCGGAAGATCGTCTATCGACCAATGCAGTGACGCACGATCCTCTACCCGTAAACCCCCCCTCTGGGGGTTTTGAGCTTGTATCTGAATTTTTGTCTGGGAAAAATTATTCAGATTATGGTTGGTCGTTGATAAAGGGAAATTCAATTCCCTCGATCGGTGGTTCCCCGGGTTTTTATGGAGAACCTTCATTGTCTGTGACGAATGGAACTACCCTGTTTTCGAACAAGAACATTACTACCGGGGACCAGACCATTTCGTTCCAATTCGCTGTAAATGCGACTGAAGGTGATGGTTCATTCGTAATTACGAACAGTTCTGGAGGTAGCATTGCCTGGATATCGGTCAGTGGTGGCAGAATTTCAGTAAATGCGATTAGTTCAAACTCATCCGTTCGGCAGAGATTCCTTTGGGATCCACTTTAGACAACGGTTGGACCCAAATCAGTGCGAACCTTTACAATGCGAGCAATGGGAGCTCAGCAGAATGGGTATTGCAAGTATTTGTTGGCCAAACGATATCCGTCTTTGCAAACATTACTGCGCCTCTATGTTTTTCTTATGGAGGAATCGAAATCCAATCTTTGGGAGGCGTGGTTTTCTTCACTGACATAATCTTGACCAGCTACAAAATGTCAGAGATCATTCCTGGCTACAACAATATGGAGGGCTATGGACAAGGATCGGGATTCTTGGTAAGCCTCCTTCAACCATTTACAATCCTTCATGCCAATTTCATTCTATACAACTGGTCAGTTTCCAGATACTCAACACTGAGCTTCCAGATTAATGCGATGAATTTGCCTGCCGCGGTGAATCCAACTGCAAGGGGGTTCTTTCAGCTGGGAATCGATCTCGACCCTAACGGAAAGATAGCCCCATGGTACGTAGGGGGTGGTAATGCCGTAGCAGTCTACTTCAAAAACTATCTCAGCCCAGATTTCATGCCTGGATTTGTAACTCCAAATGGAACCCACCTGGGACTCACTATTCAGTACATCCCTCAAGAGAGGATTGTATTCTTTCAGATAATTGACTACAACGCTTGCAGTAAGGCAAGGTTCTGGAATGCCACCGTAACTTACGGCGGACCCGAGTTTCGTGCTACCTACACACAACTCGAAACATCGTACACGGATCGATCTCAGCTCAACGAGTATCGCTTCAACGGAACGCTGTACAATATCAGCCACGGAACGAGTCCTTCTGGCTTGGTACCTCTGAATAGCAGCTATATGCTGCCTTTTTCAATCGACACCCCCCCCCCAACTTGGAGTCTGACTTACTACAACGGTGCGACTGCAGGTTATAGACAGGTCGACTAGGTGTGCTGATACCTACTGGAATTTAGTAACAGCTCTGTCATTTCTGCATGCCCGTACTGTTCAATCCGTTCTTTATGGCCCCAATTGAGTCATTGAGGTTAACGACCTCATACCTAACTCTCTTATTCACAACAGCATCCCTCACCCTCCTTTCTCTCTTTACAAGGCTAGACGATTCTCCGCTCTTTATCTCTAGGAAAATGACCTCCATATCCCCCGCCTCATCGCTGAGTCCCTTGAAGGCAACGAAATCAACTGGCGTTCCGAGGTGCCTGAAGTCCTTGAGGTTTACACCGTACCTGTTTGACAGGAGTACTGGTGAGAACTCCTCTCCTATTTTCCCCAGCAGAGTGTTGATAGACTTCTGGATGGCATCTTCTCTGATCTTCTTCTCTTCCTGCTTTTTCCATGACTCGAGCTGTACTTGATAGTCCTTCTTGACTATCTCGGTAATTTCACTTCTTATTGCGTTAACGCTCTTTTCTGCCCATTGGTTGAATAGTCTCTCCGCCAAGTCTTCTGCAATTTTCTGACTCGACAGCCTCTCCTGTTCGACCTGAATCCGCAGTCGTGAAATCTTCCTTTCGACTGCAAAACCTACGATTAGAACCAATATGATTGATACTAAGATTATTCCTGTCAGTTGATACTCGGATACGGCCATCGATGAACATTGGTTTTAAACTAAAAAGATTTGACCAAGACTCTTTGAGTTGAAATAGGGTCGCATCGTTTTCGGCCTATAGAAACCTCAAAGACTCGTAATCACCTCACTGGTTACATTTGTAGAGGTATGCATATCCTGTGGTTGCAGATCAGACCTGCTTTGATTTTCAATAGACTCTGCTTCGATCTCTTCCTTCTTGTTGCCAACGGTTTTCCTGTTTTGATCGTCGTCTTCTAGCATGTCAACGTCTGGTCCTTGTCTTTCTTCAAGTGGAGAATCTCCAAACAAAGATACCTCTGCCTCTTCCTTCTTCAGTGGTTCTGCAACCATTTTAGCCAGAGAATCAATGAAATCAATTCTATTGGAGAAGGAGGGTCAACTATCTGAGCTCATTGGCATTCCCCTCGCGACGCATACCGACGATATGCTTCGAAACTCTCACAATTACCTGTATCTCCTGTAAATGGTTCAGGTTTGGAGCAGCCGCATATGGGGCAAGTGATACCATACTTTCCTTCGGCTCCTCCTTTAACGTGCGTATAGCTCCCTTTCAACTCAACAATACAGTGACCACAATTTTTGCATTTGCAAATCTTTGTCGCGTTAATCCCTCCCCACATTTTCCCTAGGTTGTAATAAGAAAATAATAAACCCCTTCCTCATAGATTGAAATAAATCTGCAAGTATTTATAGATTATCTACTCGGTAACTGAAAGTTATAGGGTTTCATTTTTTCTTTCCCTCTTTTGGAGCTCTTTTCGAATCCCCAATCCAGAACGTTTGATTTATGATGAAGTTTCCGGGAACCTTCCTACACTCGTCAACTTTTTCAGTAGTGACATTCTCGGGATCAAAAACGAAGCTCGGTCCTGCCGCCTCGAGGATAAGGCCACTAGGTGACCCCCTATACTGAATTTTGACATTTTTTCGGCTCTATATATATCCCCCAGAACCAAGTGGGGCTGCCCGGATTCTTCACGAATTGACTGAATCTTTCCAGGAGGTTTTTGCATGAGGGCGGCAACGGAGAAACAGAGGCTTCCTAGAGGATTCATGGGCAGCTGCAGGAAGTTCAGGATCCCGGAAAATAAGGCGAGAGAGCTCGCAGAGGCCTTCCGGGAAGAATTGGATTATTATCCCAGGACATTCGGAGAGGCCCTGATAAGGGGGTGCGAGTGATGGGGGGCTTTTACATCATGAATACGGAAGATTACCAGAAACGGCTCGACATACTGGCAGCCATTACCCCATTCAGGCCCGGCATGTTCATCTCGGCGAACCAGGAACGCATAATAGACCTCTGCGACGGACAGATAGAGATAGCGGAGGAAGAATTGAAGAGATGGGCTATGAGGCACCCTGAGGATGGAGCGCAGGAATTGAAATGCAGGATAGTCGACGCGAACCCGTTGACGGTCAAGATCCTGGATTATGACGTGGACCGTGAACAGGAAGTTATCAAGGAAAATTACCGGAAGTGCGTCCTGCCCCATCCGCATTCTGGACCTCATATATACACAAGGGGAAGGAGGCACCAAAAATGATGGAAACGAATTTCCTTATTAAGAAATTACCTAGAAAATATAAATCAGTCAATGTTCTACAGAATGAGGATATAATACCCTCCTCGAATTTCCTTATTAAGAAAATTCAGAGAATAAATATACCCACTGTTCTGGCGGACTTGAAAAAAACGTGTCATAATATTTTTTGCTTAATTAATTTATTAATTAAATTATTAAATTATTTCTTCTCTTCCCTTCCCTTCATCCTTTTTCCCAAAGGGAGGAATCTTCATGTCAAATAATAGAAAAGTGGGGAGACCAAGGAAAGACTACGCGGACGGAGAAAGACCGACAATAATCAGTCTGGCGGTCCCGGAGGGATTGGTCAGGGGGATCGATCTGAAAGACAACTTGAGCAGGGAATTCTCCCTCTTCATGCAATTCAAGAGAGGCGAGAAGAGCGGCACGGAGGTCGAACTGGCTCACATCCAGACAGAAATCAAGGAAGAAGAGACGAAGCTATCTGCAATGAGAGCTAGAGCGGAGATGATCATCGAGAGGCTAAGGAGAGAGGATGACGAGAGAAGGGCAGTCATATTCGAGAGGGACGCGGTCACACACTATCTCGTGAATGCGTTCAAGTCCATTGCGAAAGGAGGTCATTACGACGTCAACGAAGAGGTCCTGGCTCTCAGGAATAATAGTGGAATCGACATCCAGTATAGCGATTTCCTCAGGGCAATCAGGCATTCTGAGGAATTGAAGGAGACTCCAGAATTCCTTTCTGAGTTCAACGTGAAACTTCTCCCCAACTGCCATTCCAAGAAGTACTTCAAGTTTATTCTGGAGGACTGGGGAATGATCAAGGAGCGTGAGAAGAAATGAGGCCCGATTCCAGAGACTTGGAGATGAAGGAGCAGCTGCAACCCATCCTGGGTAAAATGGGTTATGAGATAAGGTCCTGCAGGAGCATAGATGAAGGGGACTATTGGGTCCATTTCAAGAGGGAGGATTCCATATGATCCAGTCTTCGCTTCTAACCTTCGAAGATCTCGCCACGAAGAAACAGGGCAAAACACATAATGTTTCTCAAATAGAAGTCCTGACGGCAGAAATATCGCCTGAAGCCTCTAATTCTCTCAGAAATGAAGATATCCGCAGAAAGGAGGTCAACAGGTTAAGAAAGCTCAGGGATCAATATGTGGAAGTTGCCAGGAAATCGACGGATGGGCGGGAGGCGCGATTCGCCGCAATGTTCGTTGAAAGCTTGAGACCCATTTTAGAAATGGAGGGAGTCAGTTGAGCTCACTCAAGAGGATAGTCTTCAGGAACGGAACAGACATGAAGTGCAAGGTACTGGGCCTCAGGAACAATTCCGTGGTGGTCCGGGGAAAGCACCGGAAGATCTACTTCAATGCGGACCATGTGAAGACGATCGACTACGTCACCCTTGAAAGACTGAGCCTGAGCATGGAGATGCCGTTTGGGGAGGTACTGGATTGACAACGCCTATCGAGATCAGGTCGGTCGAGGATATCGATATAAGGAAGGAAATCAGTGCAGAGGACCTCCTGGGCAATCCTGCCCTGTTGGAGGAGTTTATCAGGGGCAGCCTCGACACCCGTTACAGCAAGTGGCCCAGGCGGATAATCACGCATATTTCGGGAAAGGGGATAGACGTCTACGGCTACGAACACAGGTTGACAGGAAGCATAATGTCCCGCTTGAAAACAATGATGGCTAACAATCTCGTTCGGAAAGATGAGTATGGATACAGGCTGGTGAAACGATAGATGAAGAAGAACAGAAGGAACAACCATAGTGCATCAAGATCAATCGGACTGATTTCTTTTTGACCTCTATTAATTAAAGACTATTCCAAACCCCTTAAAGCAATGGCTAAACTCTTTTATATCTTCTATAACTCACAATCGTGGATAAAACTCAGGTACTAGAACTACTTTTGTTTGCCCGAGGTGAGACACTTAAGGACAACGAAAGCGTTCCTAACAAGACCCATCTTCAGAAGGAGATGTTCTTGTTGCAGAAGGAGACCTCCTTCTTAGAGAAACCTCTGTTTGAATTTGTACCGCATTATTATGGACCATTTTCGAGAGATCTCGAAGAAGAAACTGTCACACTGGTCATCTCGGGAAAGGTCAATGACTCGGACGGATATTTCCTGACCAAAGAAGGGTACAAAGAGGCCCACAAACTGTGGAAGCAACTTACTCCTGCACAGATAAGAGCTCTGATAAGAATCAAGGAAGATTACAATAGAATTTCAACAGAGGAACTCTTGGACTATGTCTACAACAAGTACAAGAAGTATACGACAAAATCTGCCTTGATGCTGGACAACATCCTGGAGAATTTTCACAAATATGCAGTTGAGAACAACATCACGGAGGAATTTATCATAGAAGCTTTTGATAAGGTAAGGCATCCTGTTAATGAGGATAGTAACTGACTCGAATGTTCTTTTCAGCGCGGTACTATCCAACAAATCACATTCGGCAAGCAAGTTCATTTTTGACCTGATAAGGACAACTAAGGTTCAGGCCTATACCTGTGATGCATTGCTAGGTGAGGTCTATAGGGTTATAGAGTCAGATCCCAGACTAAAAGGGGAGGACCCAGTATATTTTGACCAATTTATGGCAGATACTAGGGTATGGCTGAACTTCGTCGATATGAAGGATCTCGAACACAACCAAAAATTACTGAATCTCATTGGAAACGATTGGTATGTCATTGCAGTGGCAAAGAGCATTTCGGCAAATTACATAATTACTTTTGATAAACACATTCTTGATAGGAAGGAAAGTCTGAAAGAAGAAAATGACATCTGGGTCATGAAGCCTGAAGAATTCGTGAAGGTCTACAAACAAGGAGGTCTTCCTAGACCAACTGAGGATTCCTTTGATACTAAGATATAGTTTTTTAACCCTACTCTCTCTAAAAGCTAACGGTCTTTCCAATGTGAGTTATATAAATAACCCTTCTCTATTATTTACTTGCTAAACTCGTACGAGCATAAGAAAACTATCTCGGTGCTCGTACGAAAGTCCGTGATTGAAAGTTTTCCCATGCTCTTGCGAGGATTGGAGTGCATTCGAATGCAAAAAAAGAATTTGAGCAAGAAATTTGGAACTGCCCTG